>NZ_JBFODO010000002.1:0-286838 GCF_040908365.1 Aeromonas sp. R2-4 | reverse complement strand
TTGGTACTACTTGAAATATGGTGCGCCCGAGAGGATTCGAACCTCTGACCACCTGGTTCGTAGCCAGGTACTCTATCCAGCTGAGCTACGGGCGCCCTGTTTTAAAACGATAAAAAAAGCTTACTTATCAGTAAGCCTTTTCCAAAGTGTCGACTTGCTGATGGTCAACACATGACTCTTGCTTGAGTCGTAATATGGTGCGCCCGAGAGGATTCGAACCTCTGACCACCTGGTTCGTAGCCAGGTACTCTATCCAGCTGAGCTACGGGCGCAAATGGCGGAGAAGGGGGGATTCGAACCCCCGATGCGGGTATAAGCCGCATACTCCCTTAGCAGGGGAGCGCCTTCAGCCTCTCGGCCACCTCTCCGTTTGCGGGGCTGATAATACTTCACAGGGATTTTTAGTCAAACACTTTTTTGGAGAAAAAAGTGCGTTCGCTCAGCATTTGGTCAAAGCGTGGAATATTCAAACAATATCGGCACTTATCCCGCAGTTTCGCGCCCTGCAGGGCAATTTCAGGGGGCCGGAAAAACAAAAGGCGACACATGAGGTGTCGCCTTGTCACAGCCATGAAAGTGGCTTAGAAGCCCGGTTGGCCCGGAACTTTCTCGGCCTGGATGCGCTGGTAGATCTCTTCGCGGTGTACGGAGACCTCTTTCGGCGCGTTAACACCGATACGGACCTGGTTGCCTTTAACACCCAGTACGGTGACAGTCACTTCATCACCAATCATCAGGGTTTCCCCAACACGACGAGTCAAAATAAGCATTCGCTTGCTCCTGTATCCTGTTTTGTTTTTATATCGATATGCGACATTATCTAACAAAGATACCGATATGGTAAATGGTTGAAACTAAATCAATCAGAGATTGTTAGCCCAAGGGCTGCTCTTGCGGTGCCTGATCCAACCCGAAAGCCGCGTGCAGGGCTCGCACCGCCAGCTCCAGATACTTCTCGTCAATCACCACAGAGATTTTGATTTCAGAGGTCGAGATCAACTGCATGTTGATCCCCTCCTCGCCCAATACCTTGAACATGGTGCGCGCAACACCGGGATGGTTCCACATGCCGACACCGACAATGGAAACCTTGGCAATTTCGCTATTTCCCTGCACGCAGGAGGCGCCAAGTTCGGTGGCGGTCTCCTCCAGCAGTGCCCGAGCGCGGCGATAGTCGTCACGATTCACCGTGAAGGTGAAGTCGGCGGTGCCATCTCCCAGGGTGTTCTGCACAATCATGTCGACATCAATGTTGGCGTCGCTGATCGGATTCAGGATCTGCGCGGCAACGGTTGGTCTGTCCGGCACGCCCAGAATGGTCAGGCTGGCCTCGTTGCGGTTAAAAGCGATCCCGGATACCAGGGGAGCTTCCATCCTATCACCTCCATATGTGATTAAGGTTCCCTCTCCATCGATAAAGCTCGACAGCACCCGCAGCGGGACGCGGTACTTGCCCGCAAACTCCACCGAGCGGATCTGCAACACCTTGGCGCCGAGACTGGCCATCTCCAGCATCTCCTCGAAGGTGATGGTGTCGAGACGACGCGCCTTGGGCTCGATGCGCGGATCCGTGGTGTATACCCCATCCACATCGGTAAAGATCTGGCACTCATCAGCCTTGATGGCCGCCGCCACGGCAACTGCCGTGGTATCCGAACCGCCGCGGCCCAGCGTCGTGATGGCGTTATGCTCGTCACGGCCCTGGAAACCGGCGATCACCACCACCTTGCCCGCAGCCAGTTCGGCATGAACCAGCTCGGTGTCGATGTGGGTGATGCGCGCCTTGCCATAGGCGGAATCGGTATGAATCCGTACCTGATCGCCAGTCATCGAGACCGCCGGGCAACCGCGTTTGTTCAACGCGATGGCAAGCAGCGCTATGGTGACCTGCTCACCGGTGGAGACCAGTACATCCATCTCCCGCCGGTTGGCATCAGGATCCAGTTGCTGGGCCATGCCCAGCAACCGGTTGGTTTCGCCCGACATGGCGGAGACAACCACCACCACGTCGTGTCCCTGGGCGCGGGTCTGCTCGACCCGCTCAGCTACCGCCTCGATCCGCTCCAGTGTGCCGACCGAGGTGCCGCCGTACTTCTGTACATAGAGTGCCACAGATCACCTCGCCCGATTACAGGCGCTCTTCCAGCCAGGAGTGAACGGATTGCAGCGCTGCCGGCACCGCCTCAGGCTGGGTACCACCCGCCTGTGCCATGTCCGGACGGCCACCGCCCTTGCCACCCACCTGCTGGGCAACCAGATTGACCAGCTCACCGGCCTTGACCTTGCCGGTCAGGTCGTTGGTGACACCGGCGATCAGGTTGACCTTGCCGTCGGCACAGGTTGCCAGCAGCACGACACCGGACTTCATCTGGTTTTTCAGCTCGTCCAGCATGCCGCGCAGGGATTTCGGATCAGCCCCTTCCAGCGCTGCAACCAGCACCTTCTGACCGTTGATCTCGATCACCTGACCCAGCAGGTCGTTACCGGCCTGAGCGGCCAGCTTGGCCTTGAGCTGCTCCAGCTCGCGCTCCATCATCTTGGCCTTGTCCAGCATCTGGCGAACCTTGTCGGCGATGCAGAACTGGTCGCCTTTCACCAGGGCAGCAGCCTCTTCGATCTGCTCGCCAACCTGATGCATGAAGTCGATGGCCGCTTTGCCGGTCACCGCTTCGATACGGCGCACGCCAGCTGCGATACCGCTCTCGGCGATGATCTTGAAGAAGCCGATATCACCGGTGCGCTTGGCGTGAGTACCGCCGCACAGCTCGGTGGAGTAGTCGCCCATGCGCACCACGCGCACGTCGTCTTCATATTTTTCACCAAACAGCGCCATGGCACCGGCGGACTTGGCCGCTTCCAGATCCATCAGCTGGGTGGTGATTTCGTGGTTGGCGCGGATCTGGTTATTGACCAGCTCCTCGACCCGGCGAATGGTCGCCATGGTCAACCCCTCGAAGTGGGAGAAGTCAAAGCGCATACGCTCGGCCCCAACCAGAGAACCTTTCTGGGTGACATGCTCGCCCAGTGCCTGACGCAGGGCAGCGTGCAGCAGGTGAGTCACTGAGTGGTTCAGGGCGATGGCCTGACGACGATCGCCATCAACCACGGCTTCCACTTCGGCGCCCTTCTCCAGAGTGCCCAGCTCCATGTAGCCCTTGTGGATGATCGCCTTGCCCGCTTTCAGGGTGTCGGTCACGGCAAAGATGCCGTCGTCCACTTTCAGGGTACCGCTGTCGCCGATCTGGCCGCCGGACTCGGCGTAGAAGGGGGTCTCTTCCAGCACGATGACCGCTTCGTCACCGGCGATAAGACCGCTCACCTCTTCCACACCCTTGTAGATACCGACCACGCGGGTACGCTCGGTCAGGGTCTTGTAACCGGTGAAGGGGGTCTCGAAGTCGAGCTTGAGCATCTCGTTGTAGTTCACGCCGAAGCTGGAGGCCTCTTTGGCACGAGCACGCTGCTTCTCCATCTCGGCCTTGAAGCCCTCTTCGTCGATGCCGATCTCGCGCTCGCGCACCACGTCGGCAGTCAGGTCGGCCGGGAAGCCGTAAGTGTCATACAGCTTGAACACCACTTCGCCCGGAATAACCTTGGCATCACCCAGGTTGGCCAGAGCATCTTCCAGCAGCAGCAGACCGCGATCCAGGGTGCGGACAAACTGCTCCTCTTCGATGCGCAGCACGCGCTCGACCAGCGGCAGCTGGGCGATCAGCTCGGCAGCGACATCCTTCATCTGCACTGCCAGCTCGGCAGCCAGTTTGTAGAAGAAGACATCGGTCGCGCCCAGCTTGCGACCGTGACGCACGGCGCGGCGGATGATGCGACGCAGCACATAGCCACGACCTTCGTTGGACGGCATCACGCCATCTGCCACCAGGAAGGCGCAGGAGCGGATGTGGTCAGCGATGACGCGCAGGGACTGGTTGCTCAGATCGGTGGTGCCGACAATCTCGGCCGCTTTCTTGATCAGCGCCTGGAAGATGTCGATTTCGTAGTTGGAGTGGACACCCTGCATGATGGCGGAGATACGCTCCAGACCCATACCGGTATCAACAGACGGACGCGGCAGCGGCTCCATGGTGCCGTCAGCCTGACGGTTGAACTGCATGAACACCACGTTCCAGATCTCGATGAAACGGTCACCATCCTCTTCCGGTGAGCCGGGACGGCCACCCCAGATGTGATCGCCGTGGTCATAGAAGATCTCGGTGCAGGGACCGCACGGGCCGGTATCGCCCATAGCCCAGAAGTTGTCGGAAGCGTAAGGGGCACCCTTGTTGTCACCGATGCGCACGATGCGATCGGCCGGGACACCGACCTCTTTTTCCCAGATGTCGAAAGCTTCATCGTCAGTCGCGTAGACGGTCACCAGCAGGCGATCTTTCGGCAGCTGCAGCACCTCGGTCAGGAAGCCCCATGCAAACTTGATGGCATCCTGCTTGAAGTAGTCACCGAAGCTGAAGTTACCCAGCATTTCGAAGAAGGTGTGGTGACGAGCGGTATAGCCGACGTTTTCCAGATCGTTGTGCTTACCACCGGCACGCACGCAACGCTGGGAAGTCGTCGCGCGATTGTAGGCACGCTTGTCTGCGCCAAGGAACACGTCCTTGAACTGGTTCATACCCGCGTTGGTAAACAACAGGGTCGGGTCGTTATGCGGTACCAGCGAGCTGGAGGAGACAACCTGGTGCCCCTGGGAACGGAAATACTCGAGAAACGCAGCGCGAATCTCTGACGTGGACATATACATGGAAAATCCTGCTTGATTCGAATACGGACTTTTAACCGCATTAATGTAAGTTTTCTGCGGGGTAAAGTAAAACGGACAGGGCCGCCACGGGCGAAAAAGCGCACATAAACGGGCCAGATAAGAGCGCCGCTGCCCACAGTGGCTTTTTTCACTGTCGAGAGGCAAAAAAGCAGCGCATAAAGAGGGATGAGATGAACAAAAGGCCGCTTTTTCGGGATTGTGCGCGCAAGCTACTGAACGGGCAGGAAAAACCTGCCATAAGGAGAGGAGAAACGACGTTTGCCACGCAGTGGCGTTACTCTTCCCGCTCCTGCAGGGCAGAGATGGCGTAACGAGCCTGATCCTGGGTAAAGCCGCGCCCCAGCAGATACTTGAGCCACTTCATCCGCAGCTTGAAATCCGCCAGATCGGCCACCCGGGCGCGCCGTTCGAGCAGGGCAAACGCCAGTTCGAACCAGTCCAGCTCCGGCTGATCGAATGCGGCATCAATCTGCATATCGTCGAGCCCCTTGCGGCGCAGATCGAAACGGATCTTGATGGGGCCATGGCCCTTGGCGGCACCGGCACGTACAGCCATACCGCCGTAACGTTCGTCATTGACCCAGTTGTAACCACGGCAGTAGTCGACCACCGCTTCGATCACCTCTTCATTGAAACCCTGCTGGCGCAGCCGGTTTGCCAGCTCTGACTCGGCACTCTCGCGGCGGGCCAGACTGCGCATGGCAAAGGCGCGGGCGGCGGCCAGCTGCTCTGCAAAGGTCGGTTCGGCAGGCTTGACCGGTTCGGTAACGGATTCATCAACCATCATAAATAACAAGGCCGGGTATCTACCCGGCCTTCCTTTGTTCCTTATTCGAACTCTTGTTCGCTTTCGGCATCGAACTCTTCTGCCTCAACCGGTGCAGCCTTGTCATCGACAGGCACTGCGCCGGAGAGCAGCAGCTCGCGCAGACGGGCTTCCACTTCACCAGCCATCACCTTGTTCTCGGCGAACAGCTTCATCACGTTGGCCTTGCCCTGACCGATCTTCTCACCGTTGTAGCTGTACCAGGCACCGGCCTTGTCGATCAGCTTGTGCTTGACGCCGAGATCCACCAGCTCACCCTCTTTGGAGATACCGGCGCCGTAGAAGATCTGGAATTCAGCCTGCTTGAAGGGCGGGGCCACCTTGTTCTTGACCACTTTGACGCGAGTCTCGTTACCGACCACTTCGTCGCCTTCCTTGATGGCGCCGATACGACGGATATCCAGACGCACGGAGGCGTAGAACTTGAGCGCGTTACCACCGGTAGTGGTCTCCGGGCTACCGAACATGACGCCGATCTTCATCCGGATCTGGTTGATGAAGATGCACAGGCAGTTGGCGTTCTTGATGTTGGCAGTCAGCTTGCGCAGCGCCTGGGACATCAGACGGGCCTGCAGACCAACGTGGGAGTCACCCATCTCCCCTTCGATTTCCGCTTTCGGGGTCAGGGCCGCCACGGAGTCGACGATAATGACGTCAACCGCGTTGGAGCGAACCAGCATGTCGCAGATCTCCAGCGCCTGTTCACCGGTATCCGGCTGGGAGATCAGCAGGTCGTCGACGTTGACGCCCAGCTTGGCAGCATAAATAGGATCCAGCGCGTGCTCCGCATCGACGAAGGCACAGGTTTTGCCTTTCTTCTGGGCTTCCGCAATCACCTGCAGGGTGAGGGTGGTTTTACCGGAAGATTCCGGGCCGTAGATCTCGACGATACGGCCACACGGCAGACCGCCAATGCCCAGCGCCACGTCCAGCGAGAGAGAACCGGTAGAGATGGCTTCGATATCCATGGTCTTGCTGTCGCCCAGACGCATGATGGAACCTTTGCCGAACTGCTTTTCAATCTGACCCAGCGCAGCCGCCAGTGCCTTCTGTTTGTTCTGATCCATGCCAATCTCCGCTGGAAATCGTGAGTAAGAAGTGAAGTTGGGCTAAGTATACTGTCTATTCATACAGTATCAAGCCCAATTTATCTGAGCAGGGCCAACAGACCCGACAAGGCCTGTCTCACCGCCTGCTGGCGTACCTGTCGGCGATCCCCGTCGAAGCGGGCGAGCAGGGAGTGGTGACGGCCATTGCGGTCGGCCCAGGCGAACCAGACGGTGCCGACCGGCTTGCCTTCGGTGGCGCCGCCGGGGCCGGCGATGCCACTGATAGCAACGCTGATGGAGGCAGACGAGTGCGCCAGCGCGCCGCGGGCCATCTCCAGCACCACCGCCTCGCTCACCGCACCGTGCAGTTCAAGGCTATCGCTGCTCACCCCCAACATCTGCTGCTTGGCCTCGTTGGTATAGGTGACAAATCCGCGATCGAACCAACCGGAGCTGCCCGCGATGTCGGTGATGGCGCAGGCCACCCCGCCGCCGGTACAGGATTCGGCGGTCGCCGCCAGCCAGCCCCGCTGACCGAGGGACTTACCCAGCTCGATGGCAAGGTGCTCTATCTCTGCATCCAGTTTCATCACGACTCCTTCTGATCCGCTCAAGAGGCACATTATGCGATCCCGCTAGCGCCGCCCGCAACCACGGCAGACCACCCTTGCCTGCCGCAATGTGAGGTGCCGCACCTGTGTCATGCCTTCAATAGTGCAGAACAACCGCGCCCGGAACACCCGCTCCCCCGTCGCGGCGCTTATGTGTAGAATGGCGCCATCAAGCTCAAGGCTCATCACCGCAGACACTGGCCCGCAGAGGCCCCTTCTGGAACAGAACATGACCGCACAACACCAAGCCAGCGGCGCCACAAGCTCCGCTCCCAGCGCCAATCTGAGCGCCCACACGCCCATGATGCAGCAGTACCTTGGCCTCAAGGCCGAGAACCCGGAGATCCTGCTGTTCTACCGGATGGGCGACTTCTACGAGCTGTTCTATGACGATGCCCGCAAGGCCTCCCAACTGCTCGACATCTCCCTGACCAAGCGTGGCCAGTCGGCGGGCAGCCCCATCCCGATGGCGGGGGTGCCTTATCACGCTATCGAGGGCTATCTGGCCAAGCTGGTGCAGCTCGGCGAGTCGGCCGCCATCTGCGAGCAGGTGGGGGATCCCGCCACCAGCAAGGGGCCGGTCGAGCGCAAGGTCATTCGCATCATCACCCCGGGTACCGTCTCCGACGAGGCTTTGCTCAGCGAGCGGCAGGACAACCTGATCGCCGCCGTCTACCACGATGGCCGCCGCTTCGGCTATGGCACCATGGACATCGGCTCCGGCCGCTTCTTCATCAACCAGTTCGAGAAAGAAGAGACCCTGTTGGCAGAGCTGCAGCGCACCAATCCGGCCGAGCTGCTCTACCCGGAATCGTTCGAATTCCTGCACCATATCGAGGGTCGCCGCGGCCTGCGTCGCCGCCCGGAGTGGGAGTTTGAACTGGGCACCGCTCGCAAGCTGCTCTGCCAGCAGTTCGGCACCCAGGATCTGGTGGGATTTGGCGTAGACAAGAGCGAGACCGCCCTGTGCGCCGCTGGTTGTCTGATGCAGTACGTCAAAGATACCCAGCGCACCGCCCTGCCCCACATCCGCAACGTACGCCTCGAGCAGCCAGATCATGCGGTCATCATGGATGCCGCCACCCGCCGCAATCTGGAGCTGACCCAGAACCTGGCCGGTGGCTATGAAAATACCCTGGCCGAGGTGCTGGATCGCACCGCCACTCCCATGGGCAGCCGCCTGCTCAAGCGCTGGATCCACCAGCCGATCCGCGATCGGGTGATCCTGAAAGGTCGCCAGAGCACCATCAAGGAGCTCATCGAGCAGAACCTCTATGACGAGTTGGGCAACCTGCTGCGTCAGGTGGGTGATGTGGAGCGGGTGCTGGCGCGCCTCGCCCTGCGCTCGGCCCGCCCGCGAGACCTCACCCGCCTGCGTCAGGCCTTCGCCCAGTTACCCGAGTTGCAGCGCCTGCTGGCGGACAACGAGCACGAAGCGGTGCAACAACTGGCCGAGCGGGCCAGCACCTTCCCCGAGCTGCTCGACCTGCTGGAGCGTGCGGTGATGGAGGTGCCGCCGGTGCTGATCCGCGATGGTGGCGTCATCCGTGACGGCTTCAATCAGGAGCTGGACGAGCTACGGGATCTGGCCAACGGTGCCACCGCCAGCCTCGCCCGCATCGAGGAGCGGGAGAAGCTGCTGACCGGCATCAACACCCTCAAGGTGGGTTACAACAAGGTGCACGGCTTCTATATCGAGGTGAGCCGCGCCAACAGCCATCTGGTGCCGGCCCACTACATCCGCCGCCAGACCCTCAAGAACAACGAACGCTACATCATCGATGAGCTGAAGAAGTACGAGGACAAGGTACTCACCGCCCAGTCCCAGGCGCTGGCGCTGGAGAAACGGCTCTACGAAGAGCTGCTCGACGCCCTGCTGCCCCACCTCGGCGATCTGCAGGATTCCGCCGCCGCACTGGCGGAGCTGGACGTGCTGGCCAATCTGGCCGAGCGGGCCGAGACCCTCGACTACCGCTGCCCCACCCTCATCGACGAAGATCAGATCATCATCGAGGCGGGCCGCCATCCGGTGGTTGAGCAGGTGATGACAGACCCCTTTATCGCCAACCCCATCCGGCTGGAGCGGGAGCGGCGGATGCTGATCATCACCGGCCCCAACATGGGCGGTAAGTCGACCTACATGCGCCAGACCGCGCTGATCGTGCTGCTGGCCCATATCGGCGCCTTCGTCCCCGCCGACAGCGCCCGCATCGGCCCCATCGACCGTATCTTCACCCGCATCGGGGCGTCAGACGATCTCGCCTCCGGCCGCTCCACCTTTATGGTGGAGATGACCGAGACCGCCAATATCCTCAACAACGCCACCGCCCGCAGTCTGGTGCTGATGGACGAGATTGGCCGCGGCACCAGCACCTACGACGGCCTCTCGCTGGCGTGGGCCTGCGCCGAACAGCTGGCGAGCAAGATTGGCGCCTACACCCTGTTCGCCACCCACTACTTCGAGCTGACCCGGCTGCCGGAGCTGATGAGCGGGCTGGCCAACGTCCACCTCGATGCGGTGGAGCACGGCGACACCATCGCCTTTATGCACGCAGTGCAGGAAGGGGCGGCCAGCCGCTCCTACGGTCTGCAAGTGGCGGCGTTGGCCGGGGTGCCGAAATCGGTGATCCAGCAGGCCCGCCACAAACTGCACGAGCTGGAGAGCGCCACTCCGGTCGCCGCAGGTGAAAGCCGCCCGGCTCCGGTGACTCTCGCCCCGCAGCCTCATCCGGTGGTAGAAGAGCTGGAAGCAATGCGCCCGGACGAGCTCACCCCCCGTCAGGCCCTCGACCTGCTCTATCGCCTCAAGCAGATGCTGTAATCAGCGACTACCGCACAAGCATGCAAAAGGGGAACCGCGAGGTTCCCCTTTTTATATTCAGCGCCCGGCAAACCAGTCAGGCCACCGCCCGCACCTCTCCACGGGCCCGCAACAGACTCTGGCGCCCCTGCCAGTAACCCTGCAGATAACCGGACTCCAGCTTGACCGGATCCTGGGTAAAACGGGAAACCATGAAATCGGCCGGTGGCGCGATCACCTCAATCTCGCAATCGGCAGGAGGATTGGCGATGAAATCGAGCGCTTGGTTGTAGGCGCGATCCCGCTCAAGCATGGCTTGTGCCAGTGCAGGCTGGGTTTTCAGCAAGGCTTTGACCATCCAGCAGAAACGGGCCGGCTTCTTGCGATAGCCCCAGGGCTCCGAGAGCACCACAGTCATCCGCCGCGCCCCGCGCCGATAGGCCTCGATCACCGGAATGGAGTCGCTGATCCCGCCATCGGCCATCGGGCGACCATCGACGCAGGGGGTATCGTGCTGCACCACCGGCAGGGCGCAGGTGGCGGTCAGCACCTCATCCATGTTGTCGGGCCGCACCGGCAGATAGATGGCCTTGCCGCTCGCCACATCGGTCGCCACCGCGTAGAAGGGAATGTCGCGGGCGCAGAAAGTGTCGAGATCGAGCGGGAAGTGATGGCGACTGGCCTGCCACAGCCAGCCGATGTCCACCAGATCGCCCCCTTTGACGAAACGCAGGGGATCGAGAAACCGGGAGCTGCAAGCCAGCTCGGTGATGATGTGGTGACTGCGGCGCGGCTGCTCGCTCAGATAAGAGACCAGATTGGTGGCACCGGCCGAGACGCCCATGACGAAATCGAACGGGTAGTGGTGACTTTCGACAAAAGCATCGAGCACGCCGCTGGCAAAGATACCGCGCATGGCGCCCCCTTCGACAATCAGGGCGCAAGGGTGGGGATTAAACATAACAAGGCTCCGTCAGCTGTAATACCTGCCAGGATCGATCCCGGCCCAGTGATGGACGCCTTCATGCAGAACATCAAGACGCCGCAGCAGGACGATTCAAGCCAGAAGCAGTGCAAGGGCAAACCTGAACCGTGAAGCGACCACCAGTATATGCAGCGCACCAACCTTCAAAAAATGAATTTAAATAATAAAAAACATGCCTTATTGGCATGATTTAGCACATCAGCAAAGACGGCCCTTTATCCGGTAATAGCCCCATCAGGATCAAGGCAGTCCTGGCCCGAACGTCCCGTCGACGGGGTTGTAGTGGTACGCCCGATAGTCAAAGTCCACCTTATCAAGGCGCGGATTGGCCAACTCGAACAACAGGCGCCTGGGGAGCTGCGCCTGCTCGAGGGAAGGTTTGAAGTGGCGCAGCCAGAGCTGTTGCAGCGAGCCATCCCGCCACGCCAGCTTGAGCCCGACCGAGAGGCGGCGGATGGCGGCCTGATTATCCTTGTGGGTGTAGAAGAGGTGGAGGAAGGGATAGTGCAGCGCCACTCGCCGATCCACGGTGAGGCCGGGCAGATCACTGTGCTGCTCCTGCTCGATAAAGAGCTCGTTGGCACCGCGGCAGAAGAGATCGATGCGGCCACGAGCCACCAGCTTGAACAGCCGCTCGTAACCGTCGATCTCCTGCACCTTGAAACCCCCATGACGCAGGATCTCCGCATCCTGCCAGCCACGCCCCTGCCCGTGCAGAAATTGCTGCAGCTCGGCCAGGGTATTGACCCTTGCCACTGCGTCGGCCTGCTGCGGACTGACAAAGCAGATGCGATAACCGAGGATGCCAAGCTCCACCGGAAAACGGACGTAATCCAGCGCTCCGCTCTCCGCGGCCGGACGCAGACTGTCGGCCACAAACAGATTGGGGTATTGCTGAGTCTGCACAATCTGTCGCATCCGGATACGGTTCATCGGCGGCGCGGTTCGCAGCTCGTAGTCACCGAAGCTGTCGCGGGTCTTCTCCAGCGCCAACTGCAACAGATCGCGAAAATAGAGGGTACGCAAGTCCCGATCGCTCTCGGGGCTGATATGAGTGATGACGTCGCTCGCCCTTAGGGGACTGGCAAGGAGGGAAAGGCTGCACAGCAGCAAGCAGGAAGCGAGGCGATGAAAGGTCATACTGCTCATCCTAGGAATACACGCTCACTAGAGTGTAGCGCCGGGGCGAGCAGCCTTCTAAAGGGAAGCCAGGCCTACCAGAACATCCGGCCCAGCAGGGGCGCCAGCAGCACGGTCACCATACCGGCGATCATCATCACCATGCTGGAGACCACCCCTTCTTCGTTGCCCATCTGATAGGCCCTGGCGGTACCGGCGCCGTGGGCCGAAGCACCAAAACCGGCCCCTTTGCCTAGGCGGCTGCGAATGGCCAGCACGGTGAGCACGCTCTCCCCCACCGCCATGCCGATGACGCCGGTCAGCACCACAAACAGCGCGGTGAGGTCGCTCTGACCGCCGATGGCGCGGGTCGCCTCCACTGCGAACGGCGTAGTGATGGATCGCATCGCCAGACTGCGTTGCAACATGTCGGAGAGATCCAGCCAGCGGGCCAGCAGCACGGTACTCCCCACCGCCATGATGACCGATGCGACCACCCCTACCGACAGCGACAACCAGTGGCGACGAATGAGCTGGCGGTTCTCGTAGACCGGCACCGCGAAGGCGACGGTGGCGGGGCCCAGCAGCCAGAGCAGCCAGTGGGATTCCGCCATGTAATCCTGATAGGGGATGTGGAACAGCAGCACCACGGCCACCAGCAGGGTCGGCGCCAGCAGCAGGGGCATCAGCGGCAGGATGCGTTTCTTGCCGTAGAGCCATTTGCTGGCGTAGTAGAAGAGCAGGGTGAGGGCGAAACAGATCAGCCCGAGCAGGGTATCAGACATGACGGCGACTCCGGCGGGCCAGTTTCAGTTCGAGGCGGTAAACCCGGTCCACCACCAGCGCCGTGGTGCCGAGCACCAGCGTAGTGCTCACCAGCAGCACCACCATGATGCGCCACCCCTCCTGCAACAGCAGATCCTGATAGTTGACCACCGCGACTACGGCGGGCACAAAGAAGAGCAGCATCTCGGCCAGCAGCCAGCGAGCACCCGCGCTGAACCACTCGGCCTTAACCACCCCGAGCAGGATGCAGGCCAGCAGCAACAGCATGCCGGTGAGATTGGCGGGCAGCGGCAGATGGAGGGTACGCACCGCGGTATCGGCCAGCAGCCAGATGGCTGCCAGCAACACAATCTGGAAGGGAGTCTGTAACCAGCGCAAGCAGAGGGCTTTCATGATCATCGTCTTTCTGTGAACCGGCTCACAGTATAGAGTTGAGCAAAACCTGCCAGAAATGAATTAAAATTATCGAATTCATGCCGCATAGGCATACTTCATCCCATACCCGCCAACACGAGTCGAGAGAGTCCATGGATATTCGCGCCCTGCGCTATTTTGTCGAACTGGTGCGGGAAAAGAGCTTCACCCGCGCCTCTGAAAAGCTGTTCGTCACCCAGCCCACCATCAGCAAGATGATCCGCAATATCGAGGAGGAGCTGGGCCAACCCCTGCTCAACCGGGAAGGGCGCCGCTTCACCCTGACCGACAGCGGCCAGGTGCTGTTCAACCGGGCCCAGACCATCTTGGCGGAGATGCAACAGCTGGAGGCCGAACTGGCGGATCTGCAGAGCCTGCAACATGGTCGCCTCACCCTCGGCATTCCCCCCATGGTGGGTCACGTCTATGCGGACCTGATCCGCGCCTACCGCAGCCGCTATCCCAAGGTGGAGCTGACCCTGGTGGAGTACGGCGGTCGCCGCATCGAACAGGCGGTGCTGGAGGGGGAGCTGGATCTCGCTATCACCATGCTGCCGACCAAAGAGGGGGGCGCCCTCAGCGCGCTGGAGCTGGATCAATACCCGATCCGGGTAGTGCTGCCTGATCAACCCCGCTGGCATGGCGAGGCGCCGCTGCGGCTGGAGTCCCTGCAGGAGGAGCCCTTCCTGCTCTATACCCAGGCGTTTACCCTGAGCGAGCGGCTGGAGCAGGCGTGTCAGGAGGCGGGCTTTGTGCCGCAGGTGGCGGCGCGCAGCAGCCAGTGGGATTTTCTCACCGCCATGGTGCGCAGCGGCATGGGGGTCGCCTTCTTGCCGGAGCCGGTCTGCCACCGGCTGACCCCGGATGGTCTGGTGCTGCGGCCGCTGGAGCCCGAATTGAGCTGGCGACTCGGGGTGATCTGGCCGAGCGAGCGCTATCTCTCCCGCACTGCCGAGGCCTGGCTGGCCCTCTGCCGCCAGCGGCAGGCACCTCAGTAATCGCCGAAGCGATCGGTTTGCGGATTGTAGAAGTAGGGGCGGTAATCGAAGCTGATCCCGTCGAGGAAGGGATTATCCAGCCGCAACAGTCGGCGCTGGGAGAGCTTGGCAAAAGCGATGGCCGGGCCAAAGCTCTTGCGCCACAGCGCCTGTAGCGAGCCATCCTGCCACGCCAGCTGCAACCCCCGCTCGACCCGTTGCAGTGCCTCGCGATTGTTGGGATTGGTGTAGAAGACCCGGGGCAGCGGGTAGTAGATCAACAGCGCATCATCCACCAGCAGATCCGTCATCTCCTTGTGGGTCAGCTGCTCGCTGCGCAGCTCGCTCACCCCACGGCAGAAGAGATCGAAGCGACCCCGCGCCACCATTTTGAACAGCTTTTCGTACCCCTCCACCTCCACCACCTCCATCCCGGCGTAGCGCAGGATATCCACATCCAGCCACCCCTTGCCCTGACCGAAGGTGAACTGGCGCAGCCCCTTGAGGTCAGTCACTTTGCTCACCGCCCCCTTTTGCTGCGGGCTGACAAAACAGATGCGGTAGCTGACGATCCCCAGATGGATGGGAAAACGGACATAGGCGAGCCCCAGATCCTCGCGGGTGCTGCTGTAGCTGTCCATTACAAAGAGGTTGGGATAGCTGTCGAGCTGCATGCTGACCCGCTCGCGCGCCTTGGTCATGGGCGGCGCAGGCTCCAGCAGATAATCGCCAAACTGGTCACGAGTCTTGTCGAGGGCGAGCCGCAGCAGCTCCCGATCATAAGTGGTGCGCGGATCCCGCTCGCTCTCCGGGCTGATGAAGGTAAACCGGGTGGCCGCCTGTCCGGTCAGCGACAACACGCAGAACAGAGCGACGGCCAGCAGATGCAGGGGTGACATAAACCGCGCCTTGGTTGAAGGGTTACTTTCAGTGTAGCCCTGAGCGTGGGCCCCCCACCTTGGCGCGGCCTGTGCGAGGATAAGCAACACGACAAACAGGGGGACGCGGGCAGATATCCTCACGAGTCACATCGCCCTCGGGCCACCACAGGCCCGGAGAGCAGGTTCACACCGTGCCCGGCACTACTCTTCGCCGATGGGAGCGGCGATCCACTTCATCAGCGTCAGCATATCCTGCGGCGCCACGCCGACCGAGAGGCCGCGCTTGCCGCCGCTCACCAGGATCTCGTCAAACTGCAGCGCCGATTCGTCGAGCACGGTGGGCAGCAATTTCTTCTGGGCCAGCGGGCTGATGCCGCCCACCTTGTAACCGGTCAGCTTCTCCGCTTCCGCCGGTTTCATCATCTCCACCTTCTTGAGACCGGTCGCCTTGGCCAGCTGCTTCAGACTGCACATACCGGATGAGGGAACGATGGCCACCACCGCCTGCTTGTCGTGATGGGCGACCAGGGTCTTGAACACCTGCGCCTCCGGCAACCCGAGCTGGGTCGCGGCATGCTTGCCGAAATCGTCGTGGGCTTCGCACTCGTAGGGGTAGAGCTTGTGGGGGATTTTGAGCTTCTTCAGCAGGTTGATGGCAGGAGTCATGATGGTTGCCTTGAATCGAATCGCATAAAAACAAGGCCAAACAGTCTGCGCCTGCGTGGCGAGGGATGCAAGCCGGAGGGTCAATCTGCGCTCGTCATCCGTAGGGTGCAATGAACGAAGTGAATTGCACCGCTTGCCATATCAAACGCAGGACGAGTCCGGGCAAAACACATTGTCGAGCGGTGCAATGCGCTGTGCTTATTGCACCCTACGAAATACAGCCCAAAACATGGGGGGTTCCCATCGAGCCGAATTCTGCCGGGCAACAAAAAACAAAGAGCGCCTTATCGGCGCCCTTTGGCTTGATGGATATCGCTGAAGCCTGCTGGCTTGGGCTGGCTATCAACCGGTATTGCGCATACCTGCGGCAATACCGGCGATGGTGACCATCAGTGCCTTGTCCAGCTCGGGGTGCAGGGTCTCCGGGTGGTTGCGGGAACGGTTGAGCAACTCGGCCTGCAGCACGTTGAGCGGGTCTGTGTAGGGATTGCGCAGCTTGATGGACTCCTTGATCCAGGGCTGATCCTCCAGCAGATCCCCGCGCGGGCTCAGTTTCAGCACCACCTCGATGGATTCGGCGAGCTCCTGACGCAGCTGTTTGCCAAGACCCCACAGCTCCTGCGGCACCAGACGGGTGTCGTAGTACTCGGCGAGCCAGACGTCCGCTTTGAGGAACACCATCTCCAGCATCTCAAGACGAGTGCGGAAGAAGGGCCACTGGGCGCTCATCTCTTCCAGCACGGCCAGCTTGCCGCCGTCGATGGCCTGTTGCAGCGCCTTGTGGGCACCGAGCCAGGCCGGCAGCATCAGGCGGTTCTGGGTCCAGGCGAAGATCCACGGAATGGCGCGCAGGCTCTCGACGCCGCCGTTGGGCTTGCGCTTGGAAGGACGGGAGCCGAGCGGCAGCTTGCCGAGCTCCATCTCCGGGGTGGCGGCACGGAAGTAAGGGACAAAGTCCGGATGACCGCGCACGATACTGCGGTAGTGATCGCAGGAGTCGGCGGCCAGCTGTTCCATCACCTCGCGCCAGCACTCTTTCGGCTTGGGTGGCGGCAGCAGGTTCCCTTCCAGCACGGCGCTGGTGTAGAGCTCCAGACTCTTGATCGCCACTTTCGGCAGACCGAACTTGAAGCGGATCATCTCCCCCTGTTCGGTGGTACGCAAACCGCCGCGCAGGGAGCCAGGCGGCTGGGAGAGGATGGCCTGATGGGCAGGCGCACCACCACGACCGACGGTACCGCCACGGCCATGGAACAGGGTGAGGCGGATGTTGTTGGCTTCGGCAAGTCCCACCAGGGATTCCATGGCGGCGTACTGGGCCCAGCCAGCGGCCATCATGCCCGCATCCTTGGCAGAGTCGGAGTAACCGATCATCACGTACTGACGGCCCTGAATGTAGCCGCGATACCAGTCCACCGAGAGCAGACGCTCCATCACGGCGGTGCCTGCCATCAGGTCATCCTGGGTTTCAAACAGCGGGGCGACCGGCATGCGGAACTTGCAACCCGCCTCTTTGAGCAGCAGTTGCACCGACAGCACGTCGGACGGTGCACCGGCCATGGAGATGATGTAGATACCGAACGCATCGGGGTCGTGCTCGGCGATAACCTGACAGGTATCCAGCGTCTCGCGCACCTCGGCACTCGGCTCCCAGTCGTGAGGAATGAGCGGACGGCGGGAGTTCAGTTCGTTGAGCAGGAAGGCCTGCTTGTCATCTTCGCTCCACTCGGCGTAGTCACCCAGACCCAGATAGCGGGTCAGCTCGGAGAAGACCAGCCCGTGGCGCTCACCATCCTGACGGATATCCAGCTTGACCAGATGGATGCCGAAACAGGCGACCTTGCGCAGCACGTCCAGCAGCATGCCATCGGCGATATTGCCCATGCCGCAAGCGTGCAATGAGTGGTAGCAGAGCTCCAGCGGCTCGCGCAGCTGGGCGGTAGTCTTGACCAGATCCTGGCTCTCGCTCGCCTGACCCTGCACCTTGGCAGTGAGGTGCTCCTTGGTTTCGCGCAGCGCTTCACGCAGCTCGCGCACCAGAGCACGGTAGGGCTCGGGGTGATCGCCAACGCGAGCGCGCACGGCGTCGGTACAGTCGGACATGGAGAGCTCGGAGGTAAGCTCCTTGATGTCTTTGTAGAACAGGCTCACCGCCATCCAGCGGCCCAGCTCCAGCACTTCGGCAGTCACCTTGGCGGTAACGAAGGGGTTGCCGTCTCGGTCACCGCCCATCCAGGAGGTGAACTTGACCGGCGCGGCATCCAGCGGCAGCCGCACACCCAGATGGTGTTGCAGACGCTCGTCCAGATTGCGCATGAATTCGGGAATGGCGGGCCACAGGCTGTTCTCCACCACGGCGAAGCCCCACTTGGCCTCGTCGACCGGTGTCGGGCGCTGTTCGCGGATCTCGTTGGTGTGCCACGCCTGATTGATGAGCTGCTCGATGCGATTGAGGATCTTGTCCCGCTCGCGGGGCAGCAAGTCGGAGAGCTCCAGCGCCTCGAGGCAGTCGTTGAGCTGTACGTGCTTGTGGATCAGGGTACGACGGGTCACCTCGGTGGGGTGAGCGGTCAGCACCAGATCGATATCCAGCTCGCGCACGGCCGCAATGATGGCCTCTTGTGACAGGTTGGATGCCTTGAGTTTGTCGAACATCTGCTCCAGCGGATCCGGAGTGCAGACCTGCTCTTCACAGCGACGGGAGATGGTGTGGAACTGTTCCGCCACGTTGGCCAGATTGAGGAACTGGCTGAAGGCGCGAGCCACCGGCAGCAGCTCGTCGTCGCTCAGGGTGCGCAGGGTATCGAGCAGACGTTCCCGGTCTGATTCATTGCCCTTGCGGGAGGACTTGGCCAATTGGCGAATGGTTTCGATCTTGTCGAGAAAGGCCTGACCCTGATGATCCTTGATGGATTTACCCAGCAGCTGACCCAGCATACCTACGTTGGCGCGTAGTGCGGCGTACTTTTCGTTCATTCCACATCCTTATCTTGTTGGTGCCTGACACCCATCCGGGGTGCTAGACGACCTCACTTATTGTTGTGCGATTACAACATATGCTCCGTCATCTTAGGGTGACAATCTACCCAGATTGTCTGCGCAAGGTCAAATAACAGGCCGATTCAGAACATGTATTTCCCTCACCACTCCACAACCGGCTTGTTATGTAACTTACTTACAGTTCTTACGCCCCTTTCACCGCCGCCGCTACAGGCAAAAACGTCTGATCAGGTGCTGCAACACCGAGGTGGTCGGCTTGACGAACGAGAGGTCCAGATACTCATCCGGCTGGTGCGCTTGGGTGATATGACCGGGGCCCATCACTATGGTCTCGCAGCCAAGCTGCTGGATAAACGGCGCCTCGGTGCAGTAGTTGACCGACTCGGCGGCGCGACCGCTCGCCTTCTCTGCTTCGCGCACCAGCACAGAGTCGTCGGCGCAGGCGTAGGCGGGAATGGGCTCATGCAGATGCTGCAGATGCAGGCAGCCCGGCTGGTGGATCTCGATGGGCGACAGCGCCTCTTTGAGCATCCCCATCAACTCATCCGGCCCCACCTGCGGAGTGGGTCGCAGGTCGATATGCAGCTCGCAACAGCCACAGATGCGGTTCGGGCTGTCGCCCCCCTGAATGTAACCCAGGTTCAGGGTTGGCTGTGGCACGGCAAAGCGGTGGTCGGCGTAGCGATCTTTCAGATCCTGCTGCAAGCGCAGCACCTGCCCCATCGCCTTGTGCATGATCTCCATGGCGTTGACGCCGTTGGCGGGATCCGAGCTGTGACCGCTCTTGCCGGTAATGCGGATCGCCTCCGACATATGCCCCTTGTGGGCCACCACAGGCACCAGTCCGGTCGGCTCGCCAATCACGGCGTAGTCGGGTTTCAATTCGGCCGCCGCGGCGATGGCGCGGGCCCCCGCCATGGTGGTCTCTTCGTCGGCAGTGGCGAGAATACGCAGCGGCTTGTTGAGCTTGGTGAGGTCAATCTCTTTGAGCGCCTCGACGATAAAGGCGAAGAAGCCCTTCATATCGATGGTGCCGAGGCCATAGAGGCGGTTGCCCTCTTCGGTCACCTTGAAGGGGTCCTTGCTCCAGCCCCCCTCATCGAACGGCACCGTATCGGTGTGACCCGCCAGCAGCAGACCGCCCTCCCCCTGACCGATCGTAGCCACCAGATTGAACTTGCCCGGCAGCTCGGGGAGCGCCGTTACCTCGCACTGAAAACCGAGCTGACCGAACCAGTCGGCCAGCAGCCGGATCACCGCCTCGTTGCTCTGATCCCACTTGGGATCCGTGCTGCTGATAGAGGGAATCGCAATAATATTCTTATAAAGTGAAAAAAAATCCAGATTGGCCATCAGCTCCTCCTTGCGTCCCCGGAATGTTTCTGTTAGAAAATACAAATGCAAAGTGAGTGCATGAATATTCTGTAATTTTACCTGAATATCTGGCTCATCAACAAAGGCTTCTAGTTGTAAGGGAAAGTTAATGTTCTGTCACCTGATCTATAACCGACGACACACACCCGCCTGAATTGCCCCTCCGCACTTGTGCAAAGGGGCGATCGAACACCCTTGTGCACTGCAGCGTCATGCTGTGAATCTCGAACTCTGACTTGGAATATTCAACATGCTTAACACCGTTATCGTCGGTGCCAGTGGCTACGCGGGAGCCGAACTGGCCGCACTGGTACAGAACCACCCACAACTCAAGCTGTTCGGCCTCTATGTCTCCGCCGGCAGTCAGGATGCCCACAAGCGCTTCTCTTCCCTGCATCCCCAGTGGGTCGGTGCCCTCGATCAGCCGCTGCTGCCGCTGGACGAGGATGGCATGACCCGGATCTTGACCCAGGCCGATCTGGTGCTGCTGGCCACCGCCCACGAGGTGAGCGCCGAGCTTGCACCCAAGTTTCTCGCCAAGGGGCTGCCGGTGTTCGATCTCTCCGGCGCCTTCCGGGTCAAGGATCAGGGCTTTTACGACAGCTTCTACGGATTCACCCACGACAGCGAACAGTGGCTGGATCAGGCCGTCTATGGTCTGGCGGAGTGGAATGCCGATGCCATCGCCACCGCCCAGCTGATTGCCGTGCCGGGTTGCTACCCGACCGCATCGCTGTGCGCTCTCAAGCCGCTGCAGCAGGATGGTCTGATTGCCAAGGGGTGGCAGCCCATCATCAACGCCGTCTCCGGGGTTTCCGGCGCCGGGCGCAAGGCAGCCATCAACACCAGCTTCTGCGAAGTGAGCCTCAACCCTTACGGCACCTTCAATCACAGACACCAGCCGGAGATCAGCCACCACCTCGGCAAGGAGGTGCTGTTCCAGCCCCACCTTGGCAACTATGTGCGCGGCATTCTGGCCACCATCTATGTGCAGCTGGCGGACGGCGTAACCCCCACCCAGGTGGATCAGGCCTTCCTCAAGGCTTACGAAGGCAAGCCGCTGGTGCGCCTCACCGGCCAGATGCCCTCTATTCGCGGTGTGGCAAACACCCCTTACTGCGATATCGCCTGGCAACAGCAGGGCAACATGCTGGTGGTGGTCTCTGCCATCGACAACCTGCTCAAGGGCGCTGCCTCGCAAGCCATGCAGTGCATAAATATCAAATTTGGATTTGAACCGGCCACCGGCCTGATTTAAGGACTTAGGAAGGATCTCGAACATGGACAAACAGACGTTGGTAATCAAGCTGGGCGGCGCCCTTATAGAGAACGACGAGGCGCTGACCGCCCTGTTCGCCACCCTCAAAACCTTTCTCGACGATCAGCACCGTCCGCTGGTGCTGGTGCACGGCGGTGGCTGCCTGGTGGATGACCTGCTCAAGGGGCTGGGTCTCACCTCTACCAAGAAGAACGGCCTGCGGGTAACCCCGTTCGAGCAGATCCCCTTTATTGCCGGTGCGCTGGCAGGGACCGCCAACAAGCAGATGATGGCCAAGGCGATCGCCACCGGCATTCCGGCTGTGGGGCTCTGTCTGGCAGATGGCGGCCTGTGTCAGGTGACCCAGCTCGACCCGGATCTCGGCGCGGTCGGCGAGTGCAAGCCGGGCAACCCGGCGCTGGTAGCGGGCATCCTCGGTCAGGGCTTCTTGCCGGTAGTGAGCTCCATCGGCATCACCGCCGAGGGGCAGCTGATGAACGTCAACGCGGATCAGGCGGCCACCGCCATTGCCGAGGCGCTCGGTGCCGATCTGGTGATGCTTTCCGATGTGAGCGGCATCCTCGATGGCAAGGGCAAGCTGGTGCCCCAGCTCGACAAGCTGACCGCGCTGGATCTGATGGAGAAAGGGGTAATAACGGGCGGTATGGCGGTCAAGGTAGAAGCAGCCCTGCACGCCGCCGAGACCCTCGGCAAACCGGTCTGTGTCGCCAGCTGGCGCTACCCGGATCAGCTGCTCAAGCTGCTGGCTGGCGGCGCGGTCGGCACCCAAGTCGCTATTTGATCTCCACCGGAACAAGGAACATCCGATGCAACATCTTCTGAAAGACAGTGATCTGAACAAAGCCCAAATCGAGGCGCTGATTGCGCTGGGCAAGGCAGTGAAGGCCGACCCGAAGAAGTACAGCCAGGCGCTGGCCGGCAAGAGCGTGGTCACCCTGTTCGAGAAACCCTCCCTGCGCACCCGGGTCACCTTCGACATCGGCATCGCCAAACTGGGCGGCCACAGCGTCTATCTGGATCAGCAGAACGGCGCGCTGGGCAAGCGGGAGTCGGTGAAGGATTTCGCCGCCAACCTGTCGCGCTGGTGTGATGCCATCGTCGCCCGGGTGTTCGATCACCAGACCCTGGTCGAGCTGGCGGAGCACGGCACAGTGCCGGTGGTGAACAGCCTGTGCAACCTCTACCACCCCTGTCAGGGGCTGGCCGACTTTATGACCATTGCCGAGCACTATGACGACTTGTCGAAGGTGAAGCTTGCCTACCTCGGTGATGGCAACAACGTCAGCCACTCTCTGCTGCTGCTGGGGGCGACCCTCGGTACAGACGTCACCCTCATCTGCCCGAAAGGCCACGGCCCGGATACCCAGATCTTCCTGCAGGCGCAGGCACTGGCGGCCAAGTCGGGGGCGACCATCCACATCAGCGATGACGTGGCGGATATTGAAGGGTTCGACGTGGCCTACACCGACACCTGGGTCTCCATGGGCGACAACACCCCGATGGAGCAGGTCAAAGACCTCTTTATGCCT
This sequence comes from Aeromonas sp. R2-4, assembly GCF_040908365.1. Classification (NCBI taxonomy): domain Bacteria; kingdom Pseudomonadati; phylum Pseudomonadota; class Gammaproteobacteria; order Aeromonadales; family Aeromonadaceae; genus Aeromonas; species Aeromonas sp. R2-4. The sequence goes on along the minus strand of NZ_JBFODO010000002.1, from coordinate 263,768 downwards.
TACCAGATCAACCAGGCCCTGCTCGACCGCACCGGCATTGCACATGTGCTGCACTGCCAACCGGCTCACCGCGAGCTGGAGATCACCTCGCAGGTGATGGATGGCCCCGCCTCCCTCATCATGGACGAGGCCGAAAACCGGATGCATATCCAGAACGCCGTGTTGCTGACCCTTCTCGGCAACAAATAACGCAGCAATCAACCTGAATCACGACCCTTTTATTGAATCATCATCGAATCATCACGGAGAGAAGTAACATGAGCGGAATCAACAAGATCGTACTGGCTTATTCGGGTGGACTGGATACCTCGGCCATCATTCCCTGGCTGAAAGAGCACTATGACGCCGAAATCATCGCCTTCGTGGCCGACGTCGGTCAGGAGCGCGACGATCTGGAAGGGATCGAGCAAAAAGCCATCGCCTCCGGCGCCACCAAGTGCATCATCAAGGATCTGCGGGAAGAGTTCGTCAAAGAGTACGTCTATCCGACCCTGAAGACCGGCGCCGTCTATGAGGGCACCTATCTGCTGGGCACCTCCATGGCCCGTCCGGTGATCGCCAAGGCGATGGTCGAGGCCGCACTGGCGGAAGGGGCCGATGCCATCTCCCACGGCTGCACCGGCAAGGGTAACGATCAGGTGCGTTTCGAAGGTGCGGTCGCTGCGCTGGCACCTCAGCTGAAAGTGATCGCCCCGTGGCGGATCTGGGATATGCGCTCCCGGGAAGATCTGCTCTCCTATCTGGAGACCCGCAACATCCCCTGCAAGGCGACCCTGAAGAAGATCTACAGCCGCGATGCCAACGCTTGGCACATCTCCACCGAAGGTGGCGAGCTGGAGAGCACCTGGAACGAGCCGTCCGAAGCGGTCTGGCAGTGGACCGTACCGGCCGAGCAGGCTCCGGATCAGCCGGAGTACGTCAAGCTGACCGTGGCGCAGGGTGAAGTGGTGGCCGTTGACGACCAGCCGCTCAGCCCGCACCAGATCCTGATGACCCTGAACGAGCGTGCTGGCAAGCACGGCGTGGGCCGCATCGACATCACCGAAAACCGGATGGTGGGGATGAAGTCCCGTGGCTGCTACGAGACCCCGGGCGGTACCGTGATGGTCGCCGCGCTGCGCGCCGTGGAAGAGCTGGTCTTGGATCGCCCGACCCGCGCCTGGCGGGAGAAGCTGGGTGCCGAGTTCTCCCATCTGGTCTATGACGGTCGCTGGTTCACCCCGCTGTGCAAGGCGATCCTCGCCTCGGCCAACGCCATCGCCGAAGATCTGGACGGTGAAGTGGTGCTGAAGATGTACAAGGGTCAGGTCACAGCGGTGCAGAAGAAGTCGCCGAACAGCCTCTACTCCGAAGACTTCGCCACCTTCGGCGCCGATGAAGTGTATGACCAGAGCCATGCCGAAGGCTTTATCCGTCTCTACACCCTGGCTAGCCGGATCCGCGCCATGAAGGAGCAGCATCAGGCCATCGGTGGCGACCATACCCACGGCTAAGCAAACGAGATAACCCGTTGATTCCGTTGAGGGGGCATGGCCCCCTCTTCTACAGGCAGAGGGCATAGCCCCTGACCCATCATCAGCGGGTGTGACAAGAGCGGCAGCGCCCCGGCCGCTTCTGTGAGATAACAGACTCGCAGAAAAACAGGGCACGATTTCAAGCTCGGTGGCCAGGGCGCCGCCGACAACGCATTCAAGGAGAGCAGTATGGCACTTTGGGGTGGACGCTTCAGTCAGGGAGCCGATAGCCGGTTCAAGCAGTTCAACGATTCGCTGCGGTTCGATTACCGGCTGGCGGAGCAGGATATTCAAGGCTCCATGGCCTGGGCCAAAGCGCTGGTGAAAGTGGGGGTGTTGACCGAGGGTGAACAGGGCAAACTGCAACAGGCGATGGAGGTGCTGCTCGCCTCGGTGCAGCAGGATCCCCAGCAGATCCTGAGCTCGGACGCCGAAGATATCCACTCCTGGGTCGAGAGCCAGCTCATCGCCGCCGTCGGCGATCTTGGCAAGAAGCTGCACACCGGCCGCTCGCGCAACGATCAGGTCGCCACCGATCTGAAACTCTGGTGCAAGGCGCAGGGCGAGCTGCTGCTCGGCTCCATCACCGCTCTGCAGCAAGGGCTGGTCGCCTCCGCCCGTGCCAATCAGGCTGCAGTGCTGCCCGGTTACACCCACCTGCAGCGGGCCCAGCCGGTCACCTACGCCCACTGGGCGCTGGCCTATGTGGAGATGCTGGAGCGGGATTACTCCCGGCTGCAGGATGCCCTCAAGCGCCTCGACACCAGCCCCCTCGGCTGCGGCGCGCTGGCGGGCACCGCCTATGCCATCGACCGTGAAGCGCTGGCGCTGGACATGGGCTTTGCTGGTGCCACCCGCAACAGTCTGGATTCGGTCTCCGATCGGGATCACGTGGTGGAGCTGATGCACGTGGCGTCCCTCTCCATGACCCACCTGTCGCGTTTTGCCGAAGACCTTATCTTCTACAACACCGGCGAGGCGGGCTTTGTCGAGCTCTCCGATGCAGTGACCTCCGGCTCGTCGCTGATGCCGCAGAAGAAGAACCCGGATGCGCTGGAGCTGATCCGCGGCAAGACCGGCCGGGTGGTCGGCGCCCAGATGGGCATGTTGATGAGCCTCAAGGCGTTGCCACTGGCCTACAACAAGGACATGCAGGAAGACAAGGAGGGGCTGTTCGATGCCCTCGACACCTGGCACGACTGCCTCGATATGGCGGCGCTGGTGCTGATCGATTTGAAAGTGAATGGCGAGCGCACTATGGCGGCGGCGCAGGGGGGTTACGCCAACGCTACCGAGCTGGCGGACTATCTGGTGGCCAAGGGGATTCCGTTCCGTGAAGCGCACCATATCGTCGGCGAAACCGTGGTCTACGCGATCCAGGTGAAGAAGCCGCTGGAGGAGCTGACCATCGGCGAGTTCCAGCGCTTCAGCCCGGTGATCGAGTTCGACGTCTACCCCAATCTGGAACTGGAAGCGACCCTGGCCAAGCGGGTCGCCAAAGGCGGTGTTGCCCGCGAGCAGGTAGAAGCGGCCCTTACCGCCGCAGAGCAGTGGCTGGCCAAGCGGGTGGGTTAAACCAACCTGCTTGTCATTCGAATAAGAAAGCAAAACGGCAACCCAAGGTTGCCGTTTTTATTAACTGCATACCCGTACAGAACTAACCATTTGCAAGCTGATATCTGAAATACTCCCCAAATTAAAACTAAAGGCAACATGTAAACTACTTCTATCTCATGATTTCCTACCCTCGATTTCCCATCTTGTTAAGTAGTACAATAGTTAACACCAAATAGATGAAGGGGTTTTCAATTGAAATTATTCCATTACACTGACTTAAATGCTCTTATATCAATATTACAACGCCAAGAAATCTGGCTGACTGACATCAGATATTTAAATGATGAAAGAGAACTTCATGAAGGGCTGGAAAAGATAAGGGACATATTAAAAAGTATACGTTCAGAGAATTTAATGGACCAAGATTATTCCTCCAAGGCAATCTCATTTCTAGACAATGTTCTAAGGGAACATACTGAATTCATATATGTTGATGATTCTATTTTTGTTTTTTCATTGAGCAATCAACCAGATAGTTTGAGCCAATGGAGAGCTTATGGAAAATATGCAATAGAGTTTGATGTTCAAGAATTATCAACGCAGATAGGTGACATCCAAAAATGCAGCTATAAAAATAGCCTACATGAAAAAAATCTATTGGAGAAAATAACATCTGCAATTTCAGGCACAGCAGAAGATATGACCACCAATGATGGTTGTGTACATAAAGGAATGGATATTGCGAGTCAGTTAATTAGCTTGGCAGCGACCATAAAGCATTCAGGGTTTGAAGATGAGCGAGAATCCAGAATTATTTTATCTACAGGTGAATATGGTTGCGAGAGGAAAATAAATTATCGCACAAGAGGAGATGTGTTAATTCCATATATTTCGTTGCCAATAAGCTTGGATTGCATAAAATCAGTTACCGTTGGCCCACTCAGAGAACAGGATATGGCATTCAACTCTCTGTACGAATTCATAAAGAGAATAGAATACTCTTACCAATCTGAAACTGGGAATTTAGAGTTCGAAATTGACGTATTGAAATCACAAATTCCATTTCGTGGGTAAATAGAATATTCAACGTATAATGTCATGTATACGTGATGAATCTCTACAGAACTGTAACTAAAACAGCTACCTACTAGTCGTTATGTAGCGCTTACATATGCTCATTTAAGCGCTGGCATTTAGCAGCTTGCCAACCCCATCGCCCTTGCCATTGGGCAGGGTCTGTTTAAAGGCGCCGAGCAGCTGATCGAGGTTGAGATCGCTGGTACCGAGGGAATCCTTGAGGGTATCGAGTTCGCTTTGCAGCGCATCGAGGCGTGTACTCTGGGTGCCGCTCGCCAGCTGGTTGCGGGCAGCATCGATGGCGGCAAGGAGGGATTGGCCGCCATTCTCCTGCCCCAGGGTCTGCATCAGCTCCCCCATAAAGTGGTTGATGGCCGAGCGGTTCTGTTCGCTGTCGGCATCCTTGATGCCGAGTCGCTGGAACAGACTCTGGACGGTCGGGGCGAGGTGCTCTTCCTGCACGGCAGGCTGCACAGGCTCGGGTTTACTACTACTGCTGAGCAGTTGACTGCCCAACTTGAGGGCGATCGAGGCAAGGGGAAGCAGGGTACTGATCATGATATCTCTCCGCGACGGCAGCCCTTGGTTGTGTTGCAAAGAGGTGTGCATAAGCGGGGCCAGAACGATGAAAAAACGCCAACCATAGCCAACTCATTGAGCCACCGAACGATTTGCATGGCCGCCTCGTGCTTGGGCATGACCACTGCGGATATCAGGAGGGAGCCGGGCGGCCAGCGGCTGCCGCGGCGGGTCAGGGCGGCAAAGGGCATTGCCGGAGCAAACCGGAAGCGACGGGATTCCCTTCCCTCCACGCTCGCCACCCCCTCGAGCACGCCATTTTTCATTCATGAAACTTATGACCATTAAGATCATGTAAATTTTCTTATCTAACATGTTCGCGCATGATGGCTCTCAAACCGGATTTGCCGTTGCCGATATGCTACCCGGCAGCCGCGCTTCCCTTGCCTCTTTCGATTCTGGAGTCGTTATGTCCCTGATTACCCCCCATATCTCCCCCGAAGTCAGTCAACTGGCCCCGGGCTTTCGCGCCCTGAGCATCACGGTGCAGGCCGCCGCCGTGGTTGACCCGAACGTGGGGGCGCGTGCGCTCGATGAGGCCTGCACCGCCATGCTGACCACCGATGTGCCGTGGGCAGAGGCGCATCTCGCCGCCTGGGGCGAGCTGTTCAGAAAGTTCGGCGCCAAACCGCAGCGGACCCCCTGCTCCGCGGAGGCCCTGAGAAAACGGGTCGCCCGTGACGGCAACCTGCCGGCCATCGATCCCGTGGTCGATCTCTACAATGCCATCAGCATTCGCTACGCCATTCCGGTGGGGGGCGAAAACCTGCTTGCTTATGAAGGGCAACCGCGACTGGTAGTGGCCGATGGCAGCGAGCAGTTCGATACCATGAAGGGGGGCGAGCCCACCCACGAACCGGTGGAGCCCGGCGAAGTAGTCTGGCGGGATGACAAGGGGGTCACCTGTCGGCGCTGGAACTGGCGGCAGGGTGTGCGAACCCGATTGAGTGTCGATTCGGGCCAGATGTGGTTCATTCTGGAGAGCCTGCCCGAGATGCCGCTGGCAGCGCTGCATGAGGCAGGGGAAAAACTGGTCGCTGGACTGCGGGAGATGATGCCGGAGGCGGTGATCGCGCAGTGCCTTATCGGCGATGTCGAGTAAGCCGAAGGACGAGCCAGCTCGTCACCGATAGATACAGAGAGGGGCGCCGCAGCGCCCCTCTCTCTTTCACCCGACTCAGCCCAGCAGCATATAGAGCTGGTGCGCCGCCACACCGGCACTCAAGCCGCCGATGGTGTGGGCAACGATGGCGCGGGAGGTGAGGTGGCGATAGCCGAGGGCATCGAGCATGGCAGTGTGGGTGCTCAAGAAACCGCTCCAGCACATCCCCATGGCGGTAAACACCGCGACCTCGTTACCGGTGATCCACCCCTTGGCAATAAAGGGGGGAACCAGCGACATAGCGGCGCCGACAGCACCGAGGGAGGTAGCCGGGAAGGCGACCAGCTCAGGCTGCTGGAAGCCAAACAGCAGGTCAAACAGCCAGCTCACCTTGGCAGCCAGCACCGGCAGCAGGGCTACCCCCTGAAACGCTTCGCCGGTATACCCCTTGTCGCCCGGGCCGAAGGTGAGCAGCATCACGAAGGTGCTGATGATCAGCACCCCGGGGATCACCGCCATCCCCAGCTCCACGCCAGATTTGCCGCCATCGAGCAGAGAGTTGAGGATCCGCAGCCAGCCGGGAGCCGCCTCTTTGGTCACCCCTACCTTGCGGCCGTCGGACGATACAGCGTCATCGTTCAGCACTTCCCCCACCAGTGGGCGGATCATCCGCTGCATCAGTCGGGTAGAGACCACCGAGCCCACCAGAGCACCCAGCAACCCAATCAGTGCTGCGCTGGCAGTGGATTCACCGCTCGGCAGTTGCAGGGTGGCCATAAAGGTGACCACGATCAACCCCATGCCAAAGGCGGTGCCGAAGTTGGTGAGCGACACCAGCTGCCAAGGGGTGAAGCCTTTGCGAAAGCGGCTGTCCTTGGCGAGGCTGATCACCGCCGGGTTGTCGGAGAAGAAAGTCATCAGGGCCGCCAGCGCGGTGCGGCCAGGCAGGCGAAACACCGGCTTCATCAGCGGCGCCAGCAGCACCTCCAGCAGGCGGATCACCCCGAACTCGCTCAAGAGTTGGCTCAGGGCACCGGAGAGCACCGTGATCCCCATGATAAAGAGCACGGTATTGAGCAGCAGCTGGTGGGCGGTATTGAACAGGGTGTTGACCATGGCAGAGAGGCCCATCTGGCTGCCGAGGTAACCGAACAGGCTGCCAAGAATAAGCAGCACCAGCACGGGTTCCATCCAGTTCCGAATGGCGGCAAGTCGCCCCTTTGACTCTATAACTACATGATTTTCCATATCTATCCTGCGGTTCATCTGTGCGTGTGTGGTTGTTTTTATGGTTAAAAAATGGCTGCGCCAAATAGAAAAAAGCCCTTGTCTTGCGACAAGGGCTTTTTGAATTGGCTCCTCCTACTGGACTTGAACCAGTGACATACGGATTAACAGTCCGCCGTTCTACCGACTGAACTAAGGAGGAATTGTAATTGGTGCCCAGAGACGGAATCGAACCGCCGACACGGGGATTTTCAATCCCCTGCTCTACCGACTGAGCTATCTGGGCAAATGGTGCCGGCTACCGGAATCGAACTGGTGACCTACTGATTACAAGTCAGTTGCTCTACCTACTGAGCTAAGCCGGCACACTTTAAACCATTGTGCATGAACAAATTTTTTATTTCATGGCACCAAAATTGGTGCCCAGAGACGGAATCGAACCGCCGACACGGGGATTTTCAATCCCCTGCTCTACCGACTGAGCTATCTGGGCGTGGGCGCTATTAAACGGATTTTAAGGCGGATGGTCAACGGGAAATTTCACTTTTTGTCTCGTTCGTCTCTTTTTTGCGCAACATCGTCCATTTCTGCCACTTCTTCGGCACAGGCCGCGCCTTTTCGCCCCCAGACTCTGGGTTCCTCCCCCTTGAGCAGGCGGGAGATGTTCTCGTGATGGCGGATCAGGATGAGGCAGGAGAGCAGGGAGACCGGCAGGGTATATTCGGGTTTGAGCAGGTAGGTAAAGAGCGGCGTCAGCAGCACAGTAATGATGGAGGCCAGCGAGGAGTAGCCGCTCACCAGCAGCACCAGCAGCCAGGTGCCAATCACGGCGCCCCCCATGGTGAAACCGATGGGCATCATGGTGCCAAGAGCGGTGGCGACTCCTTTGCCACCACGAAAATGAAAGAAGATGGGGTACATATGCCCGAGGCAGGCGGCGACCCCGATAAAGCCGAGGTAGACGGGTTTGATCTGCAGATACCAGGCGAGATAGACAGGCACAGTCCCCTTGAGCACATCGAGCAGCAGCACCACCAGCGCCGCCATCCGGCCACCGAGGCGCAGCACATTGGTTGCCCCCGGATTGTGGGAGCCATGATCCCGCGGGTCGGGCAGACCTGTGCAGCGGGAGACCAGCACAGCACTGGATAGTGAACCACCCAGGTAGGCCAGAATAATCATCAAAATCGTCAGGGCCGTCATCTTGGTCGTTTTTACCACGATATGAATGGGGTATGATGCGGGCCACATACGCTGGCATGGGCCCATGCCCACCCAGAGCGCCTCGGCAAGCCTGTTGCCCGGCCAGCATCCCTGCGCTGTCATCACAGCCCATCAAGAGTAAAGAAGAAGTACAGTCATGGACAAGGTGTTTATTCGCGGACTCGAAGTTTTGACCACCATAGGTGTATATGAGTGGGAGAAGGGCATTCGCCAAAAGCTCCGTTTTGACCTCGAGATGGGGTTCGACAACCGCCCCGCGGCAGCAACCGACGACATCAATCTGGCACTGGATTATGCCGACCTCTCCAACAAGATTTGCGAGCATGTCAGCGGCAAGGTGGTCGAGCTGGTCGAGACCATGGCCGAGCAGGTCGCCATGCTGGTTCTGACCGACGAGCGGGTACAGTGGGTCAAGGTGACCCTCACCAAGCCGGGCGCAGTGCCCAATGCCGCCGGGGTCGGCGTCGAGATCCTGCGTCATCGCACGCCAGCCGCGAGCAGCAACTGATGACCACCATCTATATCAGCCTCGGCTCCAACATCGAGCGGGATCGCCATATCCGCGCCGGACTCGATGCCCTGCACGCCGAATTTGGCGAGCTGCGGGTCTCCCGGGTATTCGAGAGCGAAGCGGTCGGCTTCAACGGCCGCCCCTTCTACAACCTGGTGGCGGCTGCCGAGACCGATCTGCCGCTGCCCACCGTCTGCCAGCGACTGCGGGCCATGGAGTTCGCCCACGGCCGCGAGCCTGATGCCAAGAAGTTCGCCCCGCGCACCCTGGATCTCGACCTGCTGCTCTATGGCGATCTGGTCTGCGACACCCCGCTGGTGCTGCCGCGCGGTGAAGTGCTCACCAACGCCTTCGTGCTGTGGCCGCTGGCCGAGCTGGCCCCCAAACTGCGCCACCCCGTCGATGGCCGCACCATGGGCGAGCTGTGGCAAGCCTATGACAAGGCCTCCCAGCAGCTGTGCCCCATTCCCTTTCACTGGGAAGCGTGCGAATTGCAGCATCACTGATCCACAAGGGCGCCTCACGGCGCCCTTGTTGTTTGCACGGACAGGGTTGCTTATCACGGATAAGAAAGTGTCATTGGGCCTGACCCTGCGAGGCTGGCAGGATAGCGCCCACTACAGGAGAACCCCATGCCACTCGATACCATTCACCATTTCAACTGCCAGCTACTGGCCGAACTGCCCCACCAGCGCTATGAGCACGAGCCCATCCTCGACTACGCCACCGATGAAAAGGTCAAGGCCCGCCTCGGCTGGCAGGCGGAGTTCAGCAAGACCCTGTTTCTCAAGTTCAAGGATGGCCGCTTCGCCCTGCTGCTGACCCACAGGGACGGACGGCTCGACAACAAGGCGGTCAAGGCCGCACTCGGTGCCAAGCCCTCCATCTGCACCGCCGAAGAGATGCAGGCGGAGATTGGCTGCCTGCCGGGGGCGGTCTGCCCCTTCCTGCCCCGCGCCGATATTCCGCTACTGGTGGATCCGCAACTGCTCAACCACACCGCCTTCACCTGGACTCCGGGCCACCCGGAGCAGACCTTTCTGCTGGCGACCGAGCATCTGGCCGAAGTGTTGGCGCAGCTCCCCTGCGAGGTCAGCTATCTGCCCGCACCGACGGCGTAGCCCCATCACGCGCCAGCTGGGCGAAGATCAGCGCCGCCAGCATGGAGAGCAGCCCGACACAGAGGTAGGTAAGATGGAACCCGGCCAGCCACTGGCCGTTGGCCGCTGAGGTACCCGCCGAGAAGAGCCCGAGCAGGCTGGCGGCAATCGCCACCCCCAAGCTCATGGAGAGCTGCATCACCACCGAGAGCAGGCCGTTGCCACTGCTGGCTAGGGTCGGGCTGAGATCTTGCAGCGTGAGAGTGTTCATGGCGGAGAACTGCAGCGAGTTGATGGCACCGAAGATCGCCAGCCACCCCAGCAAGACCCCGTAGGGGAGCTGGTTGTCGATAAAGTAGAAGCTGGCGATCATCGCCCCCAGCAGCAGAGTGTTGCCGATCAAAATGCGGCGATAGCCCACCGTCGGAATAAGCTTGTTCACCAGCGTCTTGGTCAGCATGGCGCCAATCACGGTGGGGATCATGGTCATCCCCGCCTTGCTCGGCGAGAAACCGAGCCCCAGCTGCAGAAACAGCGGGGTGAGGAAGGGCATGGCGCCGCTGCCGAGGCGGGCAAACAGGTTGCCCCAGATGCCGATGGCAAAGGTGGTGGTCTTGAACAGGTTCAGGCTAAAGAGCGGCTGCGGTGCATTGGCGGCATAGAGCCAGTAGCTCGCCATCGCCGCCAAGCCGAAGATCAGTGCAAACAGCGCCCAACCGGTGGAGATGCTGTGCTCCCCCAGCCCCTGCAAGCCGACCGACACCAGCACCATGCCGACGCTGAACATTACAAAGCCCTGCCAGTCGAACCGGGCGGTCTGCTGCCGCAGCTCCGGCATAAAGTGCCAGCTGGCGATAAAGCCGAGCAGCCCCACCGGCAGGTTGATGAGAAATACCCAGTGCCAGCTCGCCACTTCCACCAGCCAGCCACCGAGCGCCGGCCCCATCAACGGGCCGAGCAGCCCCGGAATGGTGACAAACGACATCACCCGCAGCAGCTCGTGCTTGTCATAGACCCGCAGCACCGCCAACCGTCCTACCGGCATCAGCAGCGCACCGCCAATCCCCTGAAGCACCCGGGCGGCCACCAGCATGGAGAGCGAATTGGAGGCGGCACAGGCGAGCGAGCCGAGGGTAAAGAGCGAGATGGCGGCCAGATAGATACGGCGGGTGCCGAATCTGTCAGCCAGCCAGCCGGAAGCCGGGATCAGCAACGCCACCGTCAACATGTAGGCAATGATCACCGACTGCATCTGCAGCGGGCTCTCTCCCAAGGTCTCGGCCATGCTGGGCAGGGCTGTGTTGAGAATGGTGCCATCCAGCGCTTGCATAAAGAAACCGACCGCCGCCAGCAGGGGCAGCCACTTGCGCTGGGCATCTGTCACTGTGTGGCTCATTGCCACCTCCATTATTTTTGCGGGGGAGCGGCGGCGGTCAGGAAGAGATCGACACAACTCAGGGTCCAGGCATCCTGCTCGGCAGCGCTCTGGGTCAACGGCAAACCCAGCTCACGGAGCATGCGCTCCTTACCCTGCCACATCAGCAACAGCTGCAAGGCGGCCTGTTCGCTGTCTTGATGGCACAGCAGGCCTTGCTGCTTCTGCTGCTCCAGCCAGTTGGACAGCATCTCGGTCACGTAGAGCGGGCCCGCCTCGAAAAAAAGGGTGGCCAGCTGGGCATCGTTGCAGCTGATGCAGGTGCGAAAGATATTGATGGCATCATCGCTCAGGATCAACTTGCGAAAGCTGCGACCAAAGGCAATCAGGCTCTCCCGCACATTGTTGCCACGCAACAATACCTCCGGCATCAGCTCGCTGCTGACGCACTTGCTGCCCACCGCTTCGGCAAACAGCGACTCCTTGTTGGCAAAATGGCTGTAGACCGTCTGCTTGGAGACGCCCGCTTCACTGGCCACCATGTCCATGCTGACCAGATGCAGACCGTGCTGACAAAAGAGCCGTCCTGCAGCATCGAGGATCGCAGCCCGCTTCTGCTGACTACGGGGTGAAATGTTCATTTTTCCTCCACAATCAAACTGGACAGTCTAGTTTCGAAAAACTAGACTCACCGGTGTGATTTGATGTTATGTCAACCAGAGGATGATGTCATGACACTTTGCTTAATCCTGCTGGCGCTGTTACTGAGTGGCTGCAGCCCGGTCACAGAGTCAGAAGAAACACCCGCCCTGACCCGGGTGATCGCCCAGCCGCTGCAAGCCAGCGATCACTACCCGGTGCTGCACCGCTTCAATGGCCGGGTGATCGCCCCCGAGCACAGCCAGATAGGCTTCGAGCTGGCAGGGCGGATCGCCACTCTGCACAAGGGACGCGGAGAGCCGGTCGTGGCTGGCGAACTGCTCGCCACACTGGATACCCGGCTGCTGGCAGTGGAAGCCAAAGAGCTGGCCGCCCGGGCCGCCCAGAACGAGGCCGAGCTGACCCTTGCCCGGCAGACGCTAGAACGGCTCACAGCCCTGCGCCAGCAGCAGTTCAGCTCCCGTCAGGCGCTGGATGAACAGCAGAGCAAAGTCCGCATGCTGGAGGCAAGCGCCAACCAGCTGGCCGCCGCCCTCGAAGCCAACCGGGTCAAACAGGAGAAATCACAGCTGCGCGCCCCCTTCAACGGGATCGTAGTCAGCCGCGAGCAGGCATTGGGGGCCGTGGTGGCTGCAGGCCAGCCTCTCTTCTCCCTGACCCGCAGCGGCCAGTGGGAGGCCGATATCGGCGTGCCGGTGAAACAGGCCGAGACCCTGATCGTCGGCCAACGCTACCCCCTGCAAAGCGGTGCGCAATCACTGGAGGGTCGCCTGCTTAATCTGGGGGTACAAGTGGACGGGCAGACCCACACCCGCACCGCCCGCTTCCAGCTGATCCGGGGCGGCGAACAACTGGCAGAGGGGCAACTGATCACCCTGCTGCATCAGACCCGCGAGCCCACCCGCGCTTACGAAGTGCCGCTCACCGCACTGACCCAGGGATTGCGCGGCAGCTGGACCCTCTACCTGCTCAACGACGAAACGCCACCCCGAGTGGTCAGTCGGGACGTCACCCTGCTGCAGCAAGATGGCGAGCGGGCCTGGATCAGTGGTGCCCTGAACGGACAGGAACAGCTGGTGACCGATGGCCTGCATAAACTGGTGCCGGGCCAGCAGGTCACCCTGACAACCAGCGTGGATCATCAGGCGGCGCATCCGGAGCCACAGTCATGATCCGCCCGTTTATCGAGAATGGCCGCCTGCTGCTGTTGACGGTCGCGCTGCTGCTGACGGCCGCCCTTGCGGCATTGCAGAGCCTGCCCAGAACCGAAGATCCCCAGCTCACCAGCCGTTTTGCCAGCGTAGTTACCCACTTCCCCGGGGCCAGCGCCGAGCGGGTGGAGGCGCTGGTGAGCGAGCCCATCGAGAACCGGCTGCGGGCCCAGAGCGAGATCAAGCTGATCGAGTCGAGCTCTCGCCCCGGCCTCTCCATCATCAATCTGGAGCTCAAGGATGAGGTCAGCGATGTCGAGCCCGTCTGGTCCAGAGTCCGTGACCGGCTGGCAGATCTTGCCGCCGGGCTGCCAGCCGGCGCCAGTGCCCCCAAGCTGGATGACGAGAAGGGCTACCCCTTCACCCGGCTGGTCAATGTGGTCTGGCGCGGGCCGGGCCAGCCGCAGCTGGATCGCCTCGCCCGCTACAGCGCCGAGCTGGAACGCCGGGCTCGCCAGCTGCCGGGTACCGAATACGTCGAGCGGGTCGGGGCACCACAGGAGGAGATCGAGGTGCGGTTCGATCCCCTCGCCCTCAGTGCCAGCGGCATGAGTGGCGAACAGCTTGCCCAGGCGCTGAGCGGTGCCGATGCCAAAGTGGCCGCCGGGGAGTTGCAGGGCAACCACAATCGCTTTCAGGTGGAGATCCGTGGCGCCCTCGATACCCTGGAGCGGATCCGCCAGATCCCGCTGCGTACCGGCGAGCAGGGCCAGACCCTGCGCCTTGGCGATCTGGCCGAGGTAAGACGTACCCTGCACCAGCCGGAGAGTCAGCTGGCCTTTGCCAATGGTGAGCGGGCCGTGGTGGTCGGCCTGCGCATGGCACAGGATCACCGCATCGACCTCTGGTCGGCACGGGTCGACACCATGCTGGCCCAGCTGCAGCAGGACTTGCCGGATAATATCGGCCTCGTCACCAGCTTCGATCAGCAACGTTATACCGATCAGCGGCTCGACACCCTGCTCATCAACATTGTGCAGGGTTTCCTCATCATAGTGGCAGTGCTGCTGGTGACCTTGGGAGTCAAGGCCGCCATTATCGTGGCCCTGTCGCTGCCGCTTACCGTGGCGTTCTCTTTCGCCTGCATGAACCTGATCAATCTGCCCATTCACCAGATGTCGGTCACCGGTCTGGTGGTGGCGCTCGGGATCATGGTGGACAACGCCATCGTCATGGCGGATCGGGTGCAGTATCAGCGCCGTCACGGCATGGCCATGAGTGCCGCCGCACTGGAAGCCATCGGCCACCTCTGGCTGCCACTGCTGGGCTCCACCCTCACCACCATGCTCGCCTTTATGCCGATCATTCTGATGCCGGGCCCGGCGGGCGAGTTTGTCGGCGGCATCGCTTGGGCGGTGATCTGTTCGCTGCTGGGATCCTACCTCATCGCCCACACCCTGGTGGCTGGCCTCGCAGCCCGCTGGATTGGCAGTGATCAGGGGGGACGCTGGTATCAGGATGGCTTGCACCTGCCCCGGGTGAGCGCTCGTTTCCAGCAGAGCATCGCCATGGCGCTGGCTCACCCCTGGCGTACCCTGCTGCTGGTCAGTCTGCTGCCCCTGCTCGGTTTCTGGGTGGCGGGCCGCCTCACCGAACAGTTCTTTCCCCCTGCCGACCGGGACATGATCCACATCGAGGCCAGCCTCTCCCCACAGGCGAGCCTGGCGCGCACCCGCGAGCTGGCACTGGGGATCTCCGCCGAGCTGGCCAGCCTCCCCGAGCTGGTTCGCCAGGATTGGGTGGTGGGCGACAACGCCCCCAGCTTCTACTACAACCTGGTGCCCAGAAAACAGGGGCGGGCCGATTACGCCCAGGGGATGATCACTCTGCAGGATGCCGATGCCGCCGAGCGGCTCATTCCACAACTGCAGCAGCGGCTCGATGCAAAATTTTCCGAAGCGCAGATCCTGGTGCGCAAGCTGGAACAGGGGCCGCCCTTCAATGCCCCGGTCGAGCTGCGGCTGTTTGGCCCCGACCTTGAACAGCTGCACCGTCTGGGAGAGGATCTGCGCAGTCTGCTCGCCAATACCCCGGCCGTGGTGCAGACCCGCGCCACCTTGCAGGCCGGGGCCCCCAAACTCTGGTTGCAGGTCGATGAGGAGGCCGCCCGACTGGCAGGCATGAGCCTGACCGATGTTGCCTCCCGGCTGGCTGGCGCACTGGATGGCAGGTTGGGCGGCACTGTGCTGGAAGGCACCGAGTCAATCCCGGTTCGGGTGCGACTGGCCGAGCCCTTGCGTCAGGATCCGGATGCGCTGCTCAATGTGCCGCTATCGCTCACCGGCACCGGCCAGCAAGGGGCTGCCAATCTCACCTTGCGGGCACTGGCCACTCCCGAGCTGCTGCCAAGCTGGGGGGAGATCAGCCGTCGGGATGGGGAGCGGGTCAATGTGCTGGAGGCCTATCTGGCGGTCGGCGTACTGCCGCAAACCGTGCTGGAGCAGGTCAAAGAGAGGCTGGCCGCCAAGGCGCTGGCGTTGCCGCCGGGCTATCGACTGGAGTTTGGCGGGGAAGCCGCCAAGCGGGATGAATCGGTGGGCAATCTGATGGCGCACGTCAGCCTGGTCGCCGTGCTGCTGGTGGCCGTGCTGGTGCTCAGCTTCAACTCGTTCCGGCTGGCAGGCATCGTCACCCTGGTGGCGATCCAGTCGGCGGGGCTCGGGCTGCTGTGGGTCTGGCTGCTGGGGTACCCCTTCGGGTTTACGGTGATCATCGCCCTGCTGGGGCTGATGGGGCTGGCCATCAACGCCGCCATCGTCATTCTGGCTGAGCTGAAGGCAGACCCGCTGGCACAGCAGGGCAATTTGCCGCAGATCCGCGATTTGGTGGCCGGTTGCAGCCGCCACATCGTCTCGACCACCATCACCACGGTGGGCGGCTTCATCCCGCTATTGCTGGGGGGCGGCGGCTTCTGGCCCCCCTTTGCCATCGCCATCGCCGGTGGCACAGCGCTGGCGACCCTGCTCTCGTTCTACTTTGTGCCGGTGGCCTTTGTGTTGTTCAACCGCCGCCGCCCTGACCCGGTACAGGAGAGCTGCAACGCGCAAGATCAGTTGTCGGGCTGACCCAGCATGGCTTTGAGCCGCTCTTCAAGAGTGGGCTCGGGGGCCTTGAGGGTCGCCATAAAGAGCTGCTCGATACCGGCCTTGTCCTGACTTTTCACGATAAACACCAGTCGGGACTGGGCCTTGCCCTCCGGCCAGTCGCCCAGCGCCTGCAGCGGATAGAGCTGGCCGTGGACGCCGTGGATCACCACCGGCTGGCTCTCCCCTTCCAGCTGCAAGATCCCCTTAAGCCGCAGCAGGGCATCGCCATATTGGGCCTGCACCGCATCGATGGCGGCCAGCAGGCGGGAGGGCTTGAGCGGCTCGCCGATACGCAGGGAGAAACTCTCTATGTTGCCGTGCTCGAAGTGGGTGGGAGCAGCCGTGCCCACCTTGGCGGCGAACGGTTGCATCTTCGGCTGCATGGGTGACGCCAGCCCCTGCTTGGGGGATTCGGTGCGCAGCCAGGCCAGCAGCTGGCGCACATCGCGCCCCGCCGCTTCGTTGTAGGCGCCCAGCTTCTCCAGCACCGCTGGCGACAGTTCGCCATGGGTCACCTGCTGGATCGGGGCCGCCGGATTGAGGGCCGCCAATTGGGCTTCGACCCGTGCTAGCTGCTCGTCATCCACCAGATCGCCTTTGCTCACCACCAGCAGATCCGCCAGCGCCACCTGTTTCACCGCCTCATACTGGGCCGCCAACTGCTGCTCGATATGACCGGCATCCACCACGGTGACGGTGCCATCGAAGCGGTAGCGCTGGGCGATAAAGCCCTCTTCGCGCAGGGTAAATAGCACGGGTGCAGGATCTGCCAGACCGGTGGTCTCGATAATCAGCCGCTTGAACGGTTTGATCTTGCGCTGGATGGCCTTCATAAAGAGCCCCTGCAACGCCTCCACCAGAGAGCCCTGTACCGAGCAGCAGATGCAGCCGGAGTCGAGCAGCATCACCTGCTCATCCACCTGTTGCACCAGATGGTGATCCAGCCCCACTGAGCCGAACTCGTTGATCAGCACGGCGCACTCGCCGAGCTCTGGCTGCTTGACCCAGTGGTTGAGCAAGGTGGTCTTGCCGCTACCGAGAAAGCCGGTCAGCAGGGTCACGGGAATTCGAGTGTCTTGCATATCGGTCATGTCAGATCCTTACCGGTTGGCAAACAGGTCGCTGAGCCAGCGGTTTTCAAAGCGGCCGTGGGGGTCGAGCTCGGCTTTCAACGCAACAAAGTCGTTCCAGCGCGGCAGCAGGGCCGGGAAGTCGTAGAGATCCATCGCCAGATGCTTGCCGAAGTGGGGAATGCCGCCAAGCGGCGCCAGCAGTTGCTGCAGCTCGCGCATCTGCTCCATGGAGCCGTTGACGAAGGTGCCGTCCGCCGCCAGATAGACCAGAAAACCGATCCAGCAGACCGGCTGGCCATAAGCGGCGCTAAGCCAGGCCTCGGAGGGGCCGGTGCAACGCAGGATAAAGGGGTAGTGCAGCACGCCCGGGTTGGCCTGCTGCCACGCTTGCAGGGTCTCCAGTGCCTCGTTCATGCGATTAAGCGGCACCGCCACCTCGCAGTTGATCTGGGGCGCCGGGATCCCCTTGCAGAGGATCTGGTAGACGTTGCCCACCAGATCGGAGGCATCCTTGAAGCGGCGCACCGTCTCGAAGTGCTCGCCAGCCAGCGCCTCATCCTTGGTGTCTTTCGCCATTTTCTGCATGGTGGCGTCGATAGTGGCATTAAGAGCAGCGTTCATGCGGGCGTCGATATCGCCATCCAGCAGCAGCGGCTCGCTGCCGCCTGCGCGGTAGCGGGCAACCTCCTCCTCGGAAGCGGGATCCACCAGCCAGATGTGGCTCTCGCCGGTCCAGGCAAACCACCAGCTCTTCACAAAGCCGTGCTCGCGGTTGAGCCGCTCGTTGTGTTCCAACAGGAAGGGATAGTCGGTGGTGAACTTGGTGCAGCGCATGATGCGGTTCGGTACGGTACGCAGGGTGACGTCGAGCAGGATGCCGAGCATGCCCATCCCCATCACGAAGGCGCCGAAGCGCGGATCGGTGCGATCCACCCGGATGATGTCGCCATTGGCCAGCATCACCGTCATCGCCTCCACCGCATCGCAGAGGGCAGACTGGTGCAGCCCCTGACCGTGGGTACCGGTGCTGAGGGCGCCGCCCAGGGTCTGGATGCCGATGACACCGGGGGATGCGGGCAGCATCCGCTCCATGGCGATCAGCTCGGCATAGACGGTATCGAGCGGCGTACCCGCCTGATAGGTCACGGTATCGGCAGTTTTGGCCAGCTGGCCGCGCAGGTGGTACAAGTCCACCAGCAGTGCCTGACTGCCCTCGGCATAGACGCTATGGATGGGTTCGAAGGAGAGGCCGGAGCCGATAAGGCGCAGCTTGCGCTCGGGGTGTTCCCGCAGCAGCATTTGCAACTCGTCGCGGCTTTTCGGGCGCCACACCTGATCCAGCGCCCCGAGGGGATTGGTTCTCGACCAGTTGAACAGCACCTCCCGATTACCGATCGCCTTGATGCTGTGAAATGCCTGGAACTGAACCGTCATACCGCGCCTCATCTTTTACTGACGTCAAAATGAGCGCCGATTCTACCGAAAAGCGAGCCGCAAGGCATGAAAAACAAGCCCCTGCACTCGAGGGGGGATAGGGAGAGAGCACTCCCCTACCCTGCCAGACGGGAGCGTGGCCGCCCGTCTGTCAACGATAGATCAGGTCGCATTCGGGATGCCTCGCACCCCATCTGGTTGGCGGGTTTGTGCCTCTTCCGGCAGCAGCTCCTCGCAGAACTGGCGCAGCGGCATGGGGCGGGCAAACAGGTATCCCTGTAAATAATCGACCCCTTTGGCCCTGAGGTAGTCAGCTTGACGCTCACTCTCCACCCCTTCCGCCACCAGCGCCAGACCGAGCCGGGTCGCCAGATCGATCACGTTATCCACGATATGCTCCGAGAGCGACTCGGTACCGATGCGGGCGATAAAGGATTTGTCGATCTTGAGGTAATCCACATGGAACTGCTGCAGGTAAGCCAGGCTGGAGTGGCCGGTGCCAAAGTCGTCGATGGCAAGTTTGACCCCCATCTCGTCCAGCTGGCGGAACAGGGAGAGGGTCTGGGGATCTGACATCAACAGCTCCCGCTCGGTCAGCTCCAGCACCAGTACCACCTTGCCGGGGACGAAGTGGCCGAGAAAGGCGCGACACTCGGCCAGCAGAGCAAAATCGTGGCAATGAGCGGCGCTGATGTTGAAGCTGATATGAAACCCATCGGGCAACTGCTCCTGAGAGCGGTTCAACCTTGTCGCCACCTGCTTCATGATATGGGTGGTCATGGGGACGATCAGTCCCGACTCCTCCGCTTGCGGGATAAAGAGATCGGGCCGGATCACCCCTTCATTGACATGCTCCCAGCGCATCAGCACCTCGGCGCCCATCATCTTGCCGTCGTGGCTGGCAATCAGCGGCTGCAGATAGGGAACAAACTCCCTGGCCCGCAGGGCGCGTCGCAACTCATCTGTTGGCGAGCCGGGACGCCCCAGCACCCACCACACCAGCCAGGCCAGCAAAAGCGAGGAAACCGCCAGCCACGACAGCGCCACATGCCGCGCGGCCCACAGCGACTTCCAGTAGACCGGCATGGCATAACCGGCATGGATGGTGAAAGGATAATGGGATGAGGTGAGGGCCTGGCTGATCCCGCGATGGAGGGTGGGCGCCTCGCTCAGATAGCGGCCAGACTCATTGAGCCAGGCCGACCCCACCTGCAGATAAAGCGCACTGGATTTTCCGCTCATGGAGAGCATGAAACTGAGCTGGGTACTGTCGATGGCGCTCAAGGCGGCATCCTTGCCCTGCTCGGTGCGCACCACCAGCAGCGGGTGATTTTGCCGCACCCGGTTGCCACTCATCAGCAACAGCTTGCGGCCGGTGTAGATGGAGCCGTCATCGGCATCATTGGCCCCACCAAACAGCGAAGTGCAATTGATGATGCCGTTTCGCACCAGATTGACCGAACGCAGGAAGGGCTCAATGGCGACCTTCTTGCGCAGCACCAGCAGGTTGTCGCGACAGGGAGCATTCACCAGAGGCAGCACGGAGCGATTGGCCTGCTCCGCATGATCCAGCATCGACTCCATCAGGGTTCTGGCCTTGTGGGCCGAGGCGCTGGATTCCGCTTTCAGCTCCTGCACATAATTGCTGTGGATGAGCCAAGCTCCCACCAGCAGCGGCAGGGTAAAGACCAGCAAGGCACCGCCGAAGCGTAACCCGGTTCGGGAGAGATCGATCCTGAACAGAAACATAAAGAACCACGCCGCAATTCGTCAGGCCTGCCAACGCAAGCACCCAGTGAACAGATATCCACTTTCCCTCGATAACGATGCCTCATCATTACCGCACATAACCGAACAACATAACCCAAAGCGTTTATAAAACGAACCACCAAACAGGTGGTTGGATCTCTCTAGCAAGGATCGTGCAAACAATCTTCAAAAAAGACGGTGAATAACACACAAATAAATAATGCCGCGTAAATACGCGGCATTATTGGCTTCTTATCGCGCAAATCGAGCAAGAACTCCGTTAAACGGCTTGCTGCAGGATCACCGCATCAGCCTTCTTGGTGTAGGAGGCGATCTCGTTGAAGTTGAGGTAGCGGTAAGTGTCTGCCGCAGTGGCATCCAGCGCCTTGGCATACTGCAGGTACTCCGCCACAGTCGGGATCTTGCCGAGGATGGCGGCAACAGCGGCCAGCTCCGCAGAGGCCAGATAGACGTTGGCACCTTTACCCAGACGGTTCGGGAAGTTACGGGTGGAAGTGGAGACCACCGAGGCCCCTTCCGCGACCCGCGCCTGGTTACCCATGCAGAGGGAACAACCCGGGATCTCGATGCGGGCACCGACGCGACCAAAGATGCCGTAGTAGCCCTCTTCGGTCAGCTGATCCTTGTCCATCTTGGTGGGCGGTGCGATCCACATGCGGGTCGGCAGCTCGCCCTGATACTTCTCGAGCAGTTTACCGGCGGCACGGAAGTGACCGATGTTGGTCATGCAGGAACCGATGAACACCTCATCGATCTTGTCGCCAGCCACGTCGCTCAGCAAACGGGCATCGTCCGGATCGTTCGGCGCACACAGGATCGGCTCCTTGATGGTGGCCAGATCGATCTCGATGATTTCGGCGTACTCGGCATCCTTGTCCGCTTCCATCAGGGTCGGGTTGGCCAGCCACTCTTCCATCCCCTTGATGCGACGGGTGATGGTGCGTACGTCGCCGTAGCCTTCGGAGAGCATCCATTTCAGCATCACGATGTTGGACTTCAGATACTCGATGATCGGCTCTTTATCCAGCTTGATGGTGCAACCGGCAGCGGAACGCTCGGCGCTGGCATCAGCCAGTTCGAACGCCTGCTCCACCTTCAGGGTCGGCAGACCTTCGATCTCGAGGATGCGGCCGGAGAAGATGTTCTTCTTGCCCGCTTTCTCGACGGTCAACAGCCCTTTCTGGATGGCGGCGTAGGGAATGGCATGAACCAGATCACGCAGGGTGATGCCCGGTTGCAATTCGCCCTTGAAGCGCACCAGCACGGACTCCGGCATATCCAGCGGCATCACGCCGGTGGCGGCGGCGAAGGCCACCAGACCGGAGCCCGCCGGGAAGGAGATACCGATGGGGAAACGGGTGTGGGAGTCACCACCGGTACCCACGGTATCCGGCAGCAGCATGCGGTTCAGCCAAGAGTGGATGACGCCGTCACCCGGACGCAAGCTCACACCGCCGCGGTTCATGATGAAGTCCGGCAGGGTGTGGTGGGTCTGTACGTCGATGGGCTTCGGATAGGCCGCGGTGTGGCAGAAGGACTGCATGGTCAGATCGGCGGAGAAGCCGAGACAGGCCAGATCTTTGAGCTCGTCGCGGGTCATCGGGCCCGTGGTGTCCTGGGAGCCGACCGTGGTCATCTTGGGCTCGCAGTAAGTGCCCGGGCGAATGCCCTTCACGCCGCACGCCTTGCCCACCATCTTCTGGGCCAAGGTGAAGCCTTTACCGGTATCGGCCACCGGCTGCGGGCGACGGAACACGGTGGAGAACGGCAGACCCAGCGCTTCGCGGGCCTTGTCAGTCAAGCCGCGGCCGATGATCAGCGGGATACGGCCACCGGCGCGCACTTCGTCGATCAGCACGTCGGTCTTCAGTTCAAACTGCGCCAGCACCTGTTCGGTGCCGTGTTTGCAGATCTTGCCGGCAAACGGGTAGATGTCGATCACATCGCCCATTTCCAGCTTGGAGACGTCCACTTCGATGGGCAGGGCGCCAGCATCTTCCATGGTGTTGAAGAAGATCGGGGCAATCTTGCCACCCAGACAGACACCGCCAGCACGCTTGTTCGGCACGAACGGAATGTCGTCGCCCATAAACCAGAGCACCGAGTTGGTGGCGGATTTGCGGGAAGAACCGGTACCGACCACGTCACCCACATAGGCCAGCGGGAAGCCTTTCTCTTTCAGGGCATCGATGGTCTTGATGGGGCCGACGGCGCCATCCTTGTCCGGGGTAATGCCGGGACGGGCGTTTTTCAGCATCGCCAGCGCGTGCAGCGGAATGTCCGGGCGGGACCAGGCGTCCGGTGCCGGAGAGAGGTCGTCGGTGTTGGTTTCGCCGGTCACCTTGAACACGGTGACGGTGATCTTCTCGGCCAGTTCCGGGCGGGAGAGGAACCACTCGGCATCAGCCCAGGATTGCATCACCTGTTTGGCGTGGACATTGCCCGCCTTGGCCTTCTCTTCCACGTCATGGAAGGAGTCGAACATCAGCAGGGTGTGGGAGAGACCCTTGGCAGCAAGCGGCGCCAGGGTGGCGTGATCCAGCAGGTCGATCAGCGGTTGAATGTTGTAACCACCCTGCATGGTGCCCAGCAGTTCAACGGCTTCGGCGGCAGTCAGGATGGGAGAGTGGGCTTCGCCCTTGGCGACGGCGGTGAGGAAACCGGCTTTGACATAGGCCGCTTCATCAACACCGGGGGGAATACGGGAGGACAACAGCTCTTTCAGAAAGTCTTCTTCGCCAGCGGGCGGGTTCTTGAGAAGCGTTACCAGGGCGGCGACCTGCTCTGCATCCAGAGGTTTGGCAACCACGCCCTCGGCGGCACGTTCTGCGACGTGTTTACGGTATGTTTCAAGCACGACTAATTCCTCTTTGGTCTTTTTTTGGGGTTCGCCCACGCTCGCGGCGATCGTCCTTGCGGGACACCCCGTAGGGTGCTCCCCACTATATAAGTTTTAACGACTAATTAAAATCCAAACCCTGTTTACTTATTCACCACAAAATCGTAACCAATTAAACAGACTGGTATTTTTTGAAAATTAATTGAACGCCCTCAACCATAGTTAACAAATTGGCATCATTTCAGCATTATTCGAACGTACTGCCCAATTGCAGATAGAAGACGTCATTGCCCCCCTCTGCCATGCCGTAGCCGAGGAACACAGGGCCGAGGAAGCTCTCCACCCCGACATAAACCGACCCGGCGGTAAACGAGCTCTCCAGACTGATATCCTCACCCTTGTTCCAGACCCCGCCCTGCTCCAGAGATCCACCCAGATAGAGCGGCATCTTGAGGGCACCGAAGTCATTGTCTGCCACACGATAGATGTAACGCAGGCCACCAAACAGGCTGTAGCGACCGCTCAGCTGGTAGCGCTGGAAACCGGAGAGGCGGAACAGTCCGCCCAGATCCTGAATATGCAGCGGCACCACCTCTTCACTGCCCGAGCCACCCCCTTCGAGGATCAAGTTGAGGCTGTGCCTGTCCCATGACCAGGGCTTGATCATCGAGAGCTGATAATTCCAGCCTTCACTGTGCCCATCTGCCGACTCGAGCCCATCCACACTGACGTGGGAATGGCCCAGTTTCATGTCCCATTTCATCCCCTGATAGGGGAAATAGCGGCTATCCAGGTTGTCGTGTTCAAAGCGGACATAGGGGCCCCACGCCGTGGCATCCATCTCCAGCCCCTTGAAGTTCTTCACATCAATCGTGCCCAGTTGTCCCTCCAGCCCCATCGACAACCTGCTCCAGGGCTGGCGGTTCCAGCCCACCGCCAGATCACCGCTGAAGAAGGAGTATTCGGAGTCGAGATAGCTTATCGAAACCGTCTCGGGATCCGGATTGGGGAAAAACAGGCGGCGCAGGGTCTGGTCATAGGCCAGACTCGCCTCACCATAGAAGGTCTGGGAGGGTTCGAGCGGGGTATAGAAGTCGGTCTTGATATGTTTGGCCGTGCCCAGCGACGCCTCGGTCAGCCACTCGGCCCCCCACTCGTTGACGTTGGTGAGGGTATAGGACATGCCGACGTTGTAGTTGGAGGTGTTCTCGAAGTCATCGGTGAAACCGAACTGGAAGTTGAGGTAGCCCGGCCCCCAGTTCTTCTCGCTGGCATCCACCAGCAGCACGTTTTCCCCGTCACGCTCCTCCACCTCGTAGGTGATGCGATCGAACGACTCAAGGGCATAGAGGCGGCGAATGCCCGCTTCCAGACTCTCGTTGGTCTGTACCTTGTCCGGCCGCACTTTGAGCATGGCGCGCACCGTCTCGTCGGAGAGGCGCGACTTGTTGATGATCTCCACCTTGTCGATGAAGTAGGCGGGCTGACCGCTACGCTCGGCACGGCGGCTCAGCTTCTGGTTGCGATAGGCGTTGTACTGCGCCTTGGTGAGCGACAGTTTATCGAGTTGCAGCGACACCTTGTCAGCCGCCGTCTCACCGATCTTGATCCCCTCCGGCATCCGGGCAAAGTCGGCGATCCCCATATCGCCAAACTCGGGTGCGATCAGTATGTCTTTCGGCCCCATCAGCGCCTTCTGCTTGTCGGTACCCACCTGGGTCATATAGGTGGTGAGCTGGTCAATCATCGCCAACCCTGACTTGAGGGACTCCCGGGTACGCAGCTTGGCACCGATATCCACCGCGATCACCACGTCGGCCCCCATCGCCTTGGCGACATCCACCGGCATGTTGTTGACGCTGCCGCCGTCCGCCAGGATGTGCCCCTCCCACTCCACCGGCTTGAGGGCGCCGGGAATGGACATGGAGGCCTGCATCGCCTTGGCCAAGCTGCCGTGATCCAGCACAAAGGGGGTGACCGTCTCCATGTCAGTCGCCATGGCGCGGTAGGGAATGGGGAGATCATCGAAGCTCGCCTGCACCGGCAGGTTGGAGGTGGCCCCCCGCAGCAGGCTGGCCATGGATTGGCCCTGAAAGAAACCGTCCGGCAGCTGGGTGGTGTCGCCATTCACCCCGATGTCGGTGCGCAGCTGATACTGCTCGTTCTGTTGCTTCTTGCGCAGCGACAGCTCGTCGCGGCCAACCTTGTCCTGATACCCCTTGTTCCAGTCGATGGCCAAGGTGGTGCGCTCCACCTCCTCGGCACTGAGCCCCATGGCATACATCCCCGCCACATAAGAGCCCATGCTGGTGCCGACTATGATGTCGACCGGAATCCGTTTCTGCTCCAGCACCTTGAGGATGCCGATATGGGCAGAACCCTTGGCGCCGCCGCCGCTGAGCACCACCGCAATTTTCGGGCGCTCCCCCTGTGCCGCCACAGCCAGCAGCGGGCAGGCCGCCAGCATCACCAAAAGCAGACGGGTCCATCCCGCACCTAAGCTGCGCATCATATTTTCCATATTATTCAGAGGGTCAGTCACCAAGGATGGCCTCTACTATAAGGGGCCCGGCAGTTAGCGCAACCGTCAATCCGCATCCCGCCTGTGCTGCATGGCGAAGGGGCACGCCGCCGCCCCTGTGAGCGCAAACGTAATCCGCAAATAAAGGGCTGCAAGCCTCATGGGTAGCGCCGCGCTGCCGCTAATATGAGCGTCGTCAATCTCAACCTTTTGAGCACCTTTATGCTGGCAACCCTCACTCTTAAACAGAAAATACTGGCCACGGTCACCCTGGCCGTGGTCGTCTCCTGCCTGCTGGTAGGCTACTTCAGCCAACGCTCGGCCCAGCAACTGATCGAAAACCGGATGTTCGAGCAGGAGCTCCCCAACCTGACCCAGCGGATCAGCAAGGAGATTGAACAGGATCTCCACGGCATCGCCCAGGCCGCCCGCCAACTGGCCACCGACCGCTTCATCCTCGACTGGGTGGATCGGGGCATGCCCAAAGAGCAGGAGCCGATCCTCATCAACCAGCTCAAGGATGTGGCCAACCAGTATGGTCTGGTGACCGCCTCCTTCGCCGATCGCCAGAGTGCAGCCTACTACAACCAGGATGGCTTTCTGCGCAACCTGACCCCCACGCAAGACGCCTGGTTCTATGACTACACCAAGAGCCAGAAGGAGATGACCCTCAGCATCTTCCGCGAGAGCAACGGCGAGGTGAAGCTGTTCGTCAACTTCCAGCAGCTCAACGGGCGCGGGCTGGCCGGCTTTGCCAAATCCCTCGACACCATGGTGACCATGGTCTCCAACTTCCGGCTGGAAGAGAGCGGCATCGTCTTTATGGTCGATGGCAGCGGCAAGGTGAAGCTGCACCCCGAGGCCAACCGTATCGAACGCGATACCTTGGGCGGCATCGCCAGCGGTGATACCGGCAGCCTGCTGGCCAAACGCCCCTTTGCCGTCATCAACGCCGAGGTAAATGGCGAGCCCATGGTACTGGCCAGCAGCTATATCCCGCTGCTCGACTGGTATCTGGTGGCCCAGGTGCCAGAAGCCGAGATCTATGCCGAGCTGGATCAGACCCGCAACGAGATCCTGATGATCTCGCTGGTGATTGCGCTTGCCATGGGGCTGATGGGGATGCTGCTGGCAGGCTCGGTCAGCCGCCCGCTCAACGAGCTGGCCCGCCTGTTCAAGGAGCTGGGTAGCGGCGATGGGGATCTTACCCAGCGCCTGAAAGTGGAGGGACGTGACGAACTGAGTCAGGTCGCCACCGGCTTCAACAACTTCGTCGCCAAGATCCACGGATCCATCGAGCAGGTGGCAGAGAACTCCCGCCAGCTCGCGGCCACCGCCAACGAGGTGGCCAACAAGGCGCAGCTGACCCAGCACAACTGTACTGCCCAGCGTGACCGCACCGTGCAGGTGGCCACCGCCATCCACGAAATGGGGGCCACGGTGAGCGAGATCGCCGGTAACGCCTCTCTGGCAGCCGAAGTAGCCAGACAAGCCAACGACCAGGCCGATGCAGGGGCAGTAGTGGTAGCGCAGGCGCGCCACGGCATCGTCGACCTCTCTGGCGAGATTGAGCAGGTGGCAGGGGTTATCGAGTCGCTGGCGAGCCAGACCGACTCCATCGGCAGCATCCTCGAAACCATCCGCAGCATCTCGGAGCAGACCAACCTGCTGGCACTGAACGCCGCCATCGAGGCCGCTCGCGCCGGTGAACAGGGTCGCGGTTTCGCCGTGGTAGCAGATGAAGTGCGCAATCTGGCCAATCGCTCCGCCGCCTCGACTGCCGAGATCCAGGGGATGATCAACCGCTTGCAGGAGCAGAGTGCCCGCGCCGTCAGCGCCATGGCGCAGGGGCGTAACCAGAGTCTGGAGGTAGTGAGCCAGGCCGATGAGGCCAACGCCGCCCTCGGCCAGATCACCGCCCATATCACCCAGATCAACGACATGAATATCCAGGTCGCCACCGCCACCGAGGAGCAGTCGAGCGTGGTCGGCGAGATCAACCGCAACGTGGAAGATATCAACCAGCTCACCATGGAGACCGCCGACATTGCCCACCAGCTGACCGACTCGAGCCGCAGCCTGCAGCAGCTCTCCGGTCAGCTCGACAAGCTGGTTGGCAACTTCCGACTCTGACCCCGACCTTGACCTGAGTCATCAACAACAGAGAGCGCCGTGGCGCTCTCTGTTGTTTTGGTGGCGGCTAATCCGGCATAGCAGTCAGCCCTTGCCATCCCGTTTGCGCTGATACATCAGCTCATCCGCGCGGGTGAGCAGCTCGGCCAGAGAGACACAGCCGCGCCCGTCATAGCAGACAATTCCGGTGCTGCAGGTCAGCGCATAACCGCAACCACTGTGCTGATTGTGCTCGGCCAACATGGCATTGAAACGCTCATAGGCCAGCTGTGCCTGCGCCTCCACCACATTGGGCAACAGGACGGCAAACTCATCGCCGCCCATGCGGGCAAACACGTCGGCGCCACGAAAAGCCTGCTTGAGCAGAGTGGCAAAGGCGATCAGGGCCCGATCCCCTTCTGCATGCCCCCACCGATCGTTGATCCCCTTGAAGCCATTGAGATCCAGATAGAGCAGCGCCAGCGGCATCTGCAAACGACTGGCCAGCGAGAGGCTCTTCTCCGCCAGCATCACGAACCCGCGTCGATTGGAGATCAGAGTCAACTCATCAATGGTGGCCAGCTGCACTGCTTCGAGCTCCCGCACCACCATCGCCGCCAGATCCTTGAGCAACCCCACATCCTCATCGCTCAATTCCCGCGGCACCGTATCTATGATGCAGAGCGTCCCCAGTTTGCAGCCGTTGGCGATCCGCAGTGGCTGTCCGGCATAGAAGCGGATGCCGGGCCCGCCCACCACCAGCGGATTGTCGGCAAAGCGGGGATCCTGCGAAGCATCCGGCACGATGAAGGTCTCATTGCCCATGATGGCGTGGCCACAGAACGAAATGTCACGCGCGGTCTCACTGACCTCCAGCCCGATACAGGATTTGAACCACTGGCGATCTTCATCTACCAGACTCACCAGCGCGATGGGGACATTGAATACCCGTCGGGCCATGCGGGTCAGCCGGTCAAACCGCTCCTCGGCCTCGGAATCCAGCAAAGAGAGCCGCCGCAGGGTCTCCAGCCGCAATACCTCATCAGGTGGAATGGGGGCTTCTAGCATCGTGCCTCTCTCGTCAGTGCCAAAACCTATCTTTAGCATATTGGGCTTTGTCGAAGTCGGGGCCGCAAGGAGAAAACAAAAAGCCGCTCATTCGAGCGGCTTTTTAGACAAGCGAGGAATAAAATTACTTTTTCTTCTTGGCCTTGGCGTTCGGCAGGTCGGTGATGGAGCCTTCGAACACTTCGGCAGCCAGACCCACGGACTCGTGCAGAGTCGGGTGAGCGTGGATGGTCAGCGCGATATCTTCGGCGTCAGCACCCATTTCGATGGCCAGACCGATTTCACCCAGCAGTTCACCACCGTTGGTACCCACGATGGCACCACCGATGACTCGGCCGCTCTCCTTGTCGAAGATCAGCTTGGTCATGCCGTCGGAGCAATCAGACGCGATGGCGCGGCCGGAAGCAGCCCACGGGAAGGTGGCGACTTCGAAGTTCAGGCCCTGTTGCTTGGCTTCCTTCTCGGTCAGACCAACCCATGCCATCTCTGGCTCGGTGTAGGCGATGGACGGGATCACTTTCGGGTCGAAGTAGTGCTTCTTGCCGGCGATCACTTCGGCGGCAACGTGACCTTCGTGAACACCTTTGTGGGCCAGCATCGGCTGACCCACGATGTCACCGATGGCGTGAATGTGCGCCACATTGGTACGCAGCTGCTTGTCCACCTCGATGAAACCGCGCTCGGTCACGGCAACGCCTGCCTTCTCGGCATCCAGCATCTTGCCGTTCGGCACACGACCTACGGCAACCAGCACGTTGTCGTAACGAACCGGCTCGGCCGGAGCGTGCTTGCCTTCATAGGAGACGTACAGGCCGTCTTCGCGAGCTTCAACTGCGGTGACCTTGGTCTCCAGCATGATGTTGAATTTCTTGGCGACGCGCTTGGTGTAAATCTTGACGATATCTTTGTCGGCAGCCGGAACCAGCTGGTCGGCAAATTCCACCACGTCGATCTCGGAACCCAGAGAGGAGTAAACGGTACCCATCTCCAGACCGATGATGCCACCACCGATAACCAGCAGTTTGCCGGGAACGGTTTTCAGCTCCAGCGCATCGGTAGAGTCCCATACGCGGGGATCATCGTGCGGGATGAACGGCAGTTTCACCGGACGGGAACCGGCCGCGATGATGGCGTTGTCGAAGGTCACGGTAGTCTTGCCGTCGGCACCTTCCACTTCCAGGGTGTTCGGGCCGGTAAATTTACCCAAGCCGTTAACAACCTGAACTTTACGCATCTTGGCCATGCCAGCCAGACCGCCGGTCAGCTGGTTGATAACCTTCTCTTTCCACAGACGGATCTTGTCGATGTCGGTCTGCGGTGCACCGAAGACGATGCCGTGCTCGGCCAGCGCCTTGGCTTCTTCAATCACTTTGGCAACGTGCAGCAACGCCTTGGAGGGGATGCAGCCCACGTTCAGGCAGACGCCACCCAGGGTGGAGTAACGCTCGACGATAATAGTATCCAGACCCAGATCGGCTGCACGGAAAGCAGCGGAATAACCGGCAGGGCCAGCACCCAGTACTACGACCTGGGTTTTGATTTCTTTACTCATCATGACCTCTTTGTCGTTCTTATATCCCCGGACAGCGCAGTCTTATACCGAAACGGGTGGCTGCAGCTGTGAAAAAAACGGGGCAAGTTTACGATCATGTTAATGAAATGAGAAGTAAAAAGGGCAGGCTCTGGGCCCGCCCTCTCACTTACAGGACCAGTCGACGAATGTCGGACAGCACGCCGTTCATGGTGGTGATGAAGCGAGCACCATCGGCACCATCGATCACGCGGTGGTCGTAGCTCAGAGCCAGCGGCAGCATCAGGCGCGGCGCAAACTCTTTGCCATTCCACTTCGGCTTCATCTCGGACTTGGAGACACCGAGGATGGCCACTTCCGGCGCGTTGACGATCGGGGTAAAGCTGGTACCGCCGATGCCACCCAGGCTGGAGATGGTGAAGCAACCGCCCTGCATGTCGGCAGCGGTCAGCTTGCCGGCACGGGCCTTCTTGGAGATCTCGGCCAGATCGCGAGACAGCTCCATGATGCCCTTCTTGTTAACATCGCGCACCACGGGCACAACCAGACCGTTGGGGGTATCTACCGCCACACCGATGTGGATGTACTTCTTCATGATCAGCTTGCTGCCATCTTCGGACAGGGAGCTGCAGAAGCGCGGGTGAGCTTCCAGCGCCTTGGCGGCGGCTTTCAGGATGAACACCAGCGGGGTGATCTTCACGTCGGCCTTCTGCTTCTCGAGCATCGCGTTCTGCTCTTTGCGGAACGCTTCCAGCTCGGTGGTATCGGCTTCGTCGAACTGGGTGACATGAGGGATCATGACCCAGTTGCGGTGCAGGTTCGGACCGGAGATCTTCTGGATGCGGGTCAGCTCGACCTCTTCCACATCACCGAACTTGCTGAAGTCTACTTTCGGCCACGGCAGGACGCCCAGACCGTTGCCACCGGCTACGCCGGCAGAGGCAGGAGCGGACTCGGCACGCTTGATGGCATCCTTCACGTAGGCTTGCACGTCTTCTTTGACGATGCGGCCCTTGCGACCGGAGGCTTTCACCTTGGCCAGGTTGACGCCGAACTCGCGCGCCAGACGGCGTACCGCCGGAGAAGCGTGCACGTAGGCGTCGTTGGCAACGAAATCGGTCGCAGCGGCAGCAGCCTGGGCAACCGGAGCCGGAGCAGCGGCAACAGGGGCTGCAGCGACTGGGGCGGCAGCTTGAGCAACCGGCGCGGCAGCAGGAGCAGCGCCAGCCACTTCGAAGACCATGATCAGGGAACCGGTGGAGACCTTGTCACCCGCCTTCACCTTGATCTCTTTGACCACACCGGCGAACGGCGCAGGCACTTCCATGGAGGCCTTGTCACCTTCCACGGCGATCAGGGACTGGTCAGCTTCAACCTTGTCACCCACGGCAACCATGATCTCGGTGACTTCCACTTCGTCGCCACCGATATCCGGTACGTTAACCTCTTTGGCAGCAGCGGCAACCGGGGCAGCAGCCACGGGCGCGGCAGCTTGAGCCGGAGCAGCAACGGCAGCAGGCGCAGCGCCAGCCACTTCAAATACCATCACCAGAGAGCCGGTAGAGACCTTGGCACCAGCGGCAACCTTGATCTCGACTACGCGGCCTGCGAACGGTGCCGGTACTTCCATGGAGGCCTTGTCACCTTCCACAGCAATGATGGACTGGTCAGCTTCTACCATGTCGCCGACGGCAACCATGATTTCAGTCACGTCCACTTCGTCGTCACCGATGTCCGGCACGTGCACATCTTTGCGCACGGCAGCGGCAGGTGCGGCGGCCGGAGCAGCAGCAACCGGTGCAGCCACTTCAGCAGGGGCGGCAGCGCCTTCGGCTTCGAAGATCATGATCTGGGAACCGGTGGCAACCTTGTCGCCCACCTTGATCAGGATCTCTTTAACGATACCGGCGGACGGGGCCGGAACTTCCATGGAGGCCTTGTCGCCTTCTACCGCGATGATGGACTGGTCCAGCTCGACCTTGTCACCCACGGCCACCATGATCTCGGTGACTTCAACCTCATCGGCGCCGATATCCGGCACCATAATCTGTTTGGACATTGTGCTTTATCCTCTTGCGTCGATCCGCGTGACTGGCTGATGCCGCCACGCACATCTCGCGTTAACCGTTTTAAATCCTGGCAGGGTCGCGCAGCATGACGGCACGACCCTTGATCCACTTACGCGTACAGCGGGTTGACCTTGTCGGCATCGATGCCGTACTTGGCGATGGCGTCGGCCACAACCTGCTTGTCTACCTCGCCGCGCTTGGCCAGTTCGGTCAGAGCAGCAACCACCACGTAGAACTCGTTCACTTCGAAGTGACGACGCAGGTTGGCACGGCTGTCGGAACGGCCGTAACCGTCGGTACCCAGCACACGGTAGTTCTCGGTCGGAACGAAAGCGCGAACCTGATCGGCGAAGGACTTCATGTAGTCGGTCGCAGCGATGGTGGCTTCGGAACCCAGTACCTGAGCGATGTACGGTACGCGAGCTTCGGCAGTCGGGTGCAGCATGTTCCAGCGATCCGCGTCCTGACCGTCACGGGCCAGCTCGTTGAAGGAGGTGACGCTGAACACATCGGAACCGATGCCGTACTCGCTGGCCAGGATCTGGGCAGCCTTGCGCACGTGACCCAAGATGGAACCACAACCCAGCAGCTGAACTTTCGCCTTGGCACCGGCGACGGATTCCAGCTTGTAGATACCCTTGCGGATGCCTTCCTCGGCGCCTTCCGGCATGGCCGGCATGGCGTAGTTCTCGTTCAGGGTGGTGATGTAGTAGAACACGTTCTCCGGGTTCTCACCGTACATGCGGCGCAGGCCGTCCTGTACGATCACCGCCACTTCATAGGCGTAGGACGGATCGTAGGAGATGCAGTTCGGGATGGTGTTCGCCAGGATGTGGCTGTGACCATCTTCGTGCTGCAGACCTTCGCCGTTCAGGGTAGTACGACCGGAGGTCGCACCCAGCAGGAAGCCACGGGCTTGCTGGTCACCGGCTGCCCACGCCATGTCGCCGATCCGCTGGAAGCCGAACATGGAGTAGTAGATGTAGAACGGGATCATCGGGCAGTCGTTGGTGCTGTAAGAGGTCGCAGCAGCCAGCCAGGAGGACATGGCGCCCAGCTCGTTGATACCGTCTTGCAGAACCTGACCCTGCTTGTCTTCCTTGTAGTAGGAGACGATGTCGCGGTCTTGCGGGGTGTACTGCTGACCGTGCGGGCTGTAGATACCAATCTGGCGGAACAGACCTTCCATACCGAAGGTACGGGCTTCGTCAGCGAGGATCGGGACGATGCGCTTGCCGATGGACTTGTCTTTCAGCATCACGTTCAGGGAACGCACGAACGCCATGGTGGTGGAGATTTCGCGCGCCTGCTCACCCAGCAGCGGACCGAAGGCATCCAATGCCGGGATTTCCAGCTTGGTGGTGCTTTCGCGCAGACGGGTCGGCACATAGCCTTTCAGGGCAGTGCGACGGTCGTGCAGGTATTTGTGCTCGGCAGAACCGGCTTCGATCTTCAGGTAAGGCAGATCGGCCAGCTGCTCGTCGGCCACCGGCAGGTTGAAGCGGTCACGCAGGTGACGCACGGAGTCCAGCTCCATCTTCTTGACCTGGTGAGCGATGTTCTTGCCTTCGGCCGCTTCACCCATGCCGTAACCCTTGATGGTCTTGGCCAGAATAACGGTCGGCTTGCCCTTGGTCTGGGTCGCCTTGTTGAATGCGGCGAACAGCTTGCGAGGATCGTGACCACCGCGGTTCAGGGCGAAGATCTCCTCGTCGGTCATGTCTTTGACCAGCGCGGCAGTTTCCGGATAACGGTTGAAGAAGTGCTCACGGATGTAGCCACCGTCGCGGGACTTCATGGTCTGGTAGTCACCGTCCACGGTCTCGTTCATCAGCTGGATCAGCTTGCCGGAAGTGTCTTTCTTCAGCAGCTCATCCCACTTGCGACCCCAGATAACCTTGGTGACATCCCAACCGGCGCCTGCGAACAGGCCTTCCAGCTCGTTGATGACCTTGCCGTTACCGACAACTGGACCATCCAGACGCTGCAGGTTGCAGTTGACCACGAATACCAGGTTGTCGAGCTTTTCACGCACGGCAACGGTCAGGGCGCCCTTGGCTTCCGGCTCGTCCATCTCGCCGTCACCCAGGAAGGCGTAAACGGTCTGCTCGGAGCAATCCTTGATACCACGGTCGGTCAGGTACTTCAGGAAGCGAGCCTGATAGATGGCGGCGATAGGGCCCAGACCCATGGATACGGTCGGGAACTGCCAGAAGTCCGGCATCAGTTTCGGGTGCGGATAGGAAGGGATACCCTTGCCGTCCACTTCCTGACGGAAGTTGTCCAGCTGCTCTTCGGTCAGACGACCTTCAGCAAAGGCGCGAGCATAGATGCCCGGGGAGATGTGACCCTGGAAGTAAACCAGATCGCCACCATCCTTCTCATTGCGAGCACGGAAAAAGTGGTTGAAGCAAACATCATAGATGGTCGCAGAAGAAGCGAAGGAAGACATGTGACCACCCAAGTCCAGGTCTTTCTTGGACGCGCGCAGCACGATCATCATGGCGTTCCAGCGGATGATGGCGCGAATACGGCGTTCCATCTCCAGGTCACCCGGGTAGTCCGGCTCGTCGCTGGACGGGATGGTGTTGATGTAATCGCGATTTGCCTTGGCAGCCACGTCCACACCGCTTACGCGGGCTTTCTCGGCCAACTGTTCAAGGATGAACTGAGCGCGTTGCGGACCCTCTTCACGCAGCAGGGATTCCAGAGAGGCAAGCCACTCCAGCGTTTCTATCGGGTCCACATCGTTCTTCAGGATATCAGACATGGCTGGTTCCTATGTTGTTGTGATTGCACGGCATTGCACGGCGAAGGGCGCAAGCATTCGACAATAGAGCCTTGTGGGATTAGTTTTCCTGCTGACGGATCCGACGCATGGATCGCTGGATCCGGCTGTCTTCCCTCTGCATATCCAACAAGGTGTCCTCGATAAAGGCCAGATGCTCATGACAAGCTGTTCTGGCCCGCTCCGGAGCCCCCGAAAGAATAGCCTCGATCAGATTCGCGCGATGGCGACGTATCTTGGCTACCACTCCCGGGCGGCGATTCAAAATCTCGTTATTCTGCAGAATGTTCTGCTCGAGCATCGGGCTCATGGCCCGCAGCAGGTGTAGCAGCACCACGTTGTGGGACGCCTCGGCCACCGCCAGATAGAACTGGGTCACGGCTGCCGATTCGGCCACCAGCGAGCCCAGCTGGCCCGCCTCTTCGATGGTGGTTTGCACCTGACGAATGCGCTCGAAATCAGACCCGGTTCCCCGCAAGGCCGCGTAGTAGGCACAGATGCCTTCCAGCGCGTGGCGAAACTCCAGCAGGTCATACTGGGCTTCCGGGTGGGTACTGAGCAGTTCGAACAGAGGATCGGCGATCCCCTTGCTCAGGGCATTCTGCACATAAGTGCCGCCGCCCTGACGGCGATAAAGCAATCCGCGCGCTTCCAGTCGCTGGATGGCTTCGCGCAAGGAGGGGCGCGATACCTGAAACTGGATGGCGAGTTCCCGCTCGGGAGGCAATTTCTGCCCCGGCTGCAGGCTGCCTTCCAGAATCATCTGTTCCAGCTCGGCGACAATGGAGTCGGCCAACTTGGGTTGCGTAATCTTGCGATAGGGCATGAGGCTACTTTGTTAAATTGGTATTACCAATTTTATGGATGGGGCGAAAATTAGCAGAGGCCTTTTGAAAAGTCCACTCAAAAGATGATCTGAGTCAAGAATCAGCCCTGCCACTTAAGAGGTAAAGCAGGGGAAACATGATTTAGCTCATAGAAAATGGTCTGACCAATATTCTTGACCGCGCTCACAAATAACATTTGCGCAACCAGAGACAAAAATGGCCTGCCAGATAGGCAAGCCATTGATTTTAAAATCCAAACTAAATTTGAATATTTACTTTAGCTGTTTAGTAATTGCCGGTAGTAATCCCACTGAAAACTGGCTCCAGGATCCGTCTTGCGCCCTGGTGCGATATCGCAATGGCCGACAATTTTTTCGTGGGTAATCGCCGGATAGCGCTCCGAAATGGCTCGGGTGAGCCCCGCCAGCGCCCGGTACTGAGCCTCGGTATAGGGGGTCTCGTCGGTCCCTTCCAGCTCGATACCGATGGAGAAGTCATTGCATGCCTCCCTCCCCTGCCAGCTCGAGACACCTGCATGCCAGGCGCGCGCGCCAAACGGTACATACTGCACCAGCTCGCCATCACGGCGGATCAGGCAATGAGCCGAGACTCGCAGCTGATGGATACCGGCAAAATAGGGGTGAGCCTCGGAGTCGAGTCGTCCCATAAAGAGATCGTCGATAAAGGGACCGCCAAACTCCCCCGGCGGCAGGCTGATGCCATGCACCACCAGCAGGGAGATATCATCCGGCGCGGCCCGTTCGTTGTGATGGGGAGAAGGCACCCGGCGCGCCTGCTGGCACCAGCCAGCGGCATCGATAGAGAAACAAGGTTGCGAAGCGAGTTGAGTCATCGGCTACTCGAGTTGACTGATAAATGGCGAGAAAACGAAGATACCTGATAGGCAACCCAACACCAACTCACTGAATCCAAGGGAAATGGTATGTTAGGCTGAGTCATCTTCCGCTCGATATGGATGGGGTATGCAGCACACGGCACGCTGGATGTGGTTACTGACCTGGCTCTCTTTGATGGGTCTGCTGACCCTCTATTTTCACTCCCGCAACCAACCCAGCGTCACGGCCAGCGGCGAGCTGTTGCTGCGGGCCGACCAGAGCGGCCACTATCGTCTGGAGGGTGCCATCAACGGCCAGCCGGTGCAACTGCTGCTCGATACCGGCGCCACCCGTATCACCATCCCGCAGCAGGTTGCCGAGCGCCTCGGCCTGACCGCTTATGGCAGCAGCCAGGTCAATACCGCCGCAGGGCAGATCCGGGTCGGCAACGGCACCATCGAAACGCTGGCGATGGGGCCATTGACCTTGTACGATCTGGCCATCTTTATCAATCCGGCGGCAGACGGTGACGAAGTGCTGGTTGGCATGAACGCCCTCGGTCGGCTGGAGCTGGTTCAAAAGGAGCGGCAACTGCTGCTCAGACCCTTGCAGGAATAAGGCATGTTTCAACAGGATGTCAGCCGCGCCGTGCGCGCCGCACTACTCGAAGATCTGGGCGATGCCCTCACCACGCTGGACCAACCGGACGCCAGCGCCGATATCACCGCCCAGCTGATCCCGGCGGATCGGATGGCCAGCGCCCGGGTCATCACCCGTGAGGCCGGTGTGTTCTGCGGCCAGCCATGGGTCGACGAGGTGTTCGTACAACTCGGCGGCGACGTGAAGGTGGAGTGGAAGGTGCAGGATGGGGAAGTGCTCTCCCCCAATCAGGAGCTGTTCCGCCTCCACGGCCCTGCCCGCCTGCTGCTGACCGGCGAGCGCAATGCCCTGAACTTTGTCCAGACCCTCTCCGGCGTCGCCACCCTCACCGCTCGCTATGTGGCGGAGCTGGAGGGCACCGACTGCCGTCTGCTCGACACCCGCAAGACCATCCCCGGGCTGCGCACCGCCCAGAAGTACGCAGTCACCTGCGGCGGTGGCAAGAATCACCGCATCGGCCTCTACGACGCTTACCTCATCAAAGAGAACCATATCCTCGCCTGTGGCGGCATTGCCGAGGCGATTAATGAGGCTCGTCATCTCAATCCGGGCAAACCGGTAGAGGTGGAGGTCGAATCACTGGCAGAGCTGGAACAGGCACTGGCGGCAAAGGCCGATATCGTGATGCTGGACAACTTCGACGTGACCATGATGCGGGAAGCGGTCGCCATCAATCAGGGCCGCGCCAAGCTGGAAGTCTCCGGCAATGTGACCCTCGACACTCTGGCCGAGTTTGCGGCCACCGGCGTCGATTTTATCTCGGTCGGGGCGCTCACCAAGCATGTGCGGGCGCTCGATCTCTCCATGCGCTTTATCCAGCAGTGAGATTCCCCCCTCAGGCCTGAGCAAATACTCGACCTAACCGGATAAACAACTTGCAAAAGGCGCCATGGGCGCCTTTTCTTTATGCAGGATCCCTCAGCAAAGGAGTGTAATGACGGACCCGCTTTCACCCGTAACAAAGAGTCATAAGAAGCCACTTATTTTATGACTCGCATCAAGTTTTTGGTAAATGACATGAAAGTGGTTAACAAAGGCAGCAATCTCTGTTGCCACCCCTGACAGCTCGGATAAGATACTGACGTTCGGATGGTTTTCTACCGACACTTCCCAGGAACCAAGGATAAAAGGATATTTCAAATGAAGAAACAATCGGGTTTTACCCTTATTGAACTGATGATCGTGGTCGCGATCGTGGCCATTCTGGCGGCGGTAGCACTGCCTGCGTATCAAACATATACAAAGCGGGCTAAATTTGCTGAAGTTGTCTCAGCTGTAGGCCCAGCAAAAACCGCAGTTGAAGTTTGTATCCAAGGCTCTTCAGCAACTGTGGATGCGAACTTAATGGCAACATGCTCCACCGCTGGTGACTCAGCAGTCAGCGGCGCATTCAACACGGCGATAGTCGCAACTGTTGATGCGGCCGCCAGTGGCGCTACTGGTGTTGTGATTACAGCTACTGGGGCCACTGCTCCTTTTGGCGCAACAAACAACGCGTTTACATTAACCGGTACAGCCAATACTACCACTCGCCAAGTAACCTGGGTTAAGGGTGGAACATGTGAAGCAGGCGGTCTCTGTTAACGCATGACCTCTAGTCCTAATAGCGGCCTGGCGTTAAGCCTGGCCGCCTCTTCACTGATCAGTGAAGAGGACTCCCAGCGCTATCTGAGCCAGGCCAAGGCCCAGCGCAAACCCTTTGTGACATTTCTGATAGAGAACGAGATCCTCGACAGCAAGGCGCTCGCCGATTTCTGCGAGCTGGAGTATGGGGTACCTCTGCTGGATCTTGCCGCCTTCGATTTGGCCGAGATCCCGCAGAAGTACCTCAATCAGAAGCTGATTGAGAAACACCACGTCCTGCCCATCTACACCCAGGGCCACACCCTCTATATCGCCATGTCGGACCCGACCAATGTCTCGGCGTTGGAGGACTTTGGCTTCAGCTTCGGCCTTCATACCGAGGCGCTGCTGGTGGAGGAGAACAAGCTCACCGCCGCCATCGGCAAGCTGCTGGAGAGCGAAAATGACGCCCTCGGCATGGAGGATATCGACGAGTCCGAGATTTCTGATCTCGAAGTCTCCGACGAAAACAGTCGGCTGGACGAGAGCGTCAATACTGCCGATGACGATGCTCCCATCGTCAAGTACATCAACAAAATCCTGATGGATGCCATCAAGCGCGGTGCCTCCGACCTGCACTTCGAGCCCTATGAGTTCAAGTATCGGGTGCGCTTTCGCATCGATGGCATTTTGCATGAAATTGCTACGCCGCCGGTCAACCTCTCCAACCGCTTCTCCGCCCGCCTCAAGGTTATGGCACGACTCGATATTGCCGAACGGCGGCTGCCGCAGGATGGCCGCATCAAGCTGAAGCTGTCGCGCAACAAGTCGATGGATATGCGGGTCAACACCCTGCCCACCATGTGGGGGGAGAAGATCGTTATCCGTCTGCTCGACTCCTCGGCGGCACGCCTCAATATCGAACAACTCGGCTTTGATGACCGGCAGAAGGCGCAGTACCTGCGCGCCCTCTCCAAACCACAGGGGATGATCCTGGTGACCGGCCCCACCGGCTCGGGCAAAACGGTCTCGCTCTATACCGGCCTCAATATTCTCAACACCACCGAGGTAAACATCTCCACCGCCGAAGACCCGGTGGAGATCAACCTGCCCGGCGTCAACCAGGTGCAGGTCAACCCCAAGGCGGGGCTAACCTTCGCCAGCGCCCTGCGCTCCTTCCTGCGGCAAGACCCGGATGTGGTGATGGTGGGGGAAATTCGCGATCTCGAAACCGCCGAGATCGCTATCAAGGCGGCGCAGACCGGTCACCTGGTGCTCTCCACCCTGCATACCAACTCCGCCGCCGAGACCCTGACCCGGATGATGAACATGGGGGTTCCGGCCTTCAACATCGCCTCCTCGGTGACCCTGATCATGGCCCAGCGGTTGGCCCGTAAACTGTGCGACCACTGCAAAGCGCCGGAAGTGGTGCCGGAAGCCGAACTGCTGGAGCTGGGCTTTACGCCGCAGCAGCTGGCAGCCGGGCTGCGACTGTTCAAACCGGTCGGTTGCAAGGAGTGTTCCGGCGGCTACAAGGGACGGGTCGGCATCTACGAAATCATGCTGATGTCAGAGAACATCGCCAAATTGATCATGCAGGGGGCCAACTCCCTGCAAATCGCAGCTATCGCGCAGAAGGAGGGGATGCGCACCCTGCGCACCTCGGGACTGGAGAAGGCCCGGCTCGGGGTCACCAGTCTGGCCGAAGTCAACCGGGTCACCACCAACTGATCCGTGTGCGGGACGACCCGCCGGTTTGGTTGGCAGAGCAAATTCGTCGTTCACGAACACGGAACGGATGATAGTCCGAACGACAGAGTAATCAGATATTCAAGTGACCGGGCAGGCGCCAAGAAGGTACCACCCACCCTATCAGTACCCCGCAGGCATAAAGCCAGTCGGGCACCTTGACCAGGTTGGTGACGTGCAGAGCCAGGCTCTGACAACCAACCCCATTGCAGGATGCAAAGATGGCAACCCTAACGAAAAAGAACAATGCCCCCAAGAAAGTCTTCGCCTTCCGCTGGCACGGGGTTAATCGCAAGGGGCAGAAGGTCTCCGGCGAGCTGCAGGCCGACAGCATCAACACCGTCAAGGCCGAACTGCGCAAGCAAGGGGTCAACGTCACCAAGGTGGCCAAGAAGTCCCAGGGGCTCTTCTCCAAGGGCGGCGCCAAGATCAAACCGATGGATATCGCCATCGTCTCACGCCAGATCACCACAATGCTTTCCGCCGGTGTACCACTGGTGCAGAGCCTGCAGATCATCGCCCGCAGTCACGAGAAAGCCTCGATGCGCGAGCTGATGGGGCAGATTGCCGCCGATGTTGAGACCGGTACCCCCATGTCGGAGGCACTGCGCCGCCATCCCCTCTACTTTGACGATCTCTACTGCGATCTGGTGGAAGCCGGTGAGCAATCCGGTGCGCTGGAAACCATCTACGACCGTATCGCCACCTATCGGGAAAAGTCGGAAGCGCTCAAGTCGAAGATCAAGAAGGCGATGTTCTACCCCACCATGGTCATTCTGGTCGCCATCGTGGTCACCTCCATCCTGCTGCTGTTCGTCATTCCGCAGTTCGAGGATATCTTCAAGAGCTTCGGCGCCGAGCTGCCGGTGTTCACCCAGTTTGTCATCGGTATCTCCCGCTTTATGCAGAACTGGTGGTATGTCTTCTTTGGTGGCACTGCCCTTGGCATCTTCCTCTATGTGCGGGCTTGGCGGGCCTCCCAGAAGGTGAAAGACAATACCGACAAGTTCGTCCTCACCATTCCGGTGGTCGGGATGATCCTGCACAAGGCGGCCATGGCTCGCTTTGCCCGCACCCTGTCGACCACCTTCTCCGCCGGTATCCCGCTGGTGGATGCGCTGATTTCGGCGGCTGGGGCCTCGGGTAACTATGTCTATCGCACCGCGGTCATGGCGATCCGCAACGAGGTGGTGGCCGGTATGCAGATCAACGTGGCAATGCGCACCGTCGATCTCTTCCCCGACATGGTGATCCAGATGGTGATGATCGGTGAGGAGTCCGGCGCCATCGATGATATGCTCTCCAAGGTCGCCACCATCTTCGAACAGGAGGTGGATGATCTGGTCGATGGCCTCACCAGCCTGCTGGAACCCCTCATCATGGTGGTGCTCGGGGTGCTGGTCGGCGGCATGGTTATCGCCATGTACCTGCCCATCTTCAAGCTTGGCGACGTGGTAGGCTGATTCATCAGGGCATGGCACCACAACCATGCCCTCCCCCTCATTCAATAACTGACGGTTGGTTATGACACTTCTTCTCGAGCTGGCTCACAGCTTGCCCTGGCTCTACTTCTCGCTGGTTTTTCTCTTCTCCCTGATGATCGGCAGCTTCCTTAACGTGGTCATCCACCGCTTGCCCATCATGCTGGAACGGGAGTGGCAGGCCGAATATCGCAGCTACTTCGCCACTGATGAGGAGGCCACTGCGCCAGAGTGCTACAACCTGATGGTGCCGCGCTCCGCATGCCCTCACTGTGGCCACGCCATCACTGCGCTGGAGAACATCCCGCTGTTGAGCTGGCTCTGGCTCAAAGGGCGTTGCCGCGACTGTCAGACCCCCATCTCGGCCCGCTATCCGCTGGTAGAGCTGCTGACCGCCCTGCTCTCGGTGGCCGTTGCCATGGTCATAACGCCAGGCTGGGGGACGCTGGCCGCCCTGCTGCTGACCTGGGTACTGGTCGCCCTCACCTTTATCGATCTCGACAAGATGTTGCTGCCCGACCAGCTCACCTTGCCACTGCTGTGGGGCGGGCTGCTGTTCAACCTGGCAGGCGGCTTCGTGCCGCTGGCGGATGCCGTGATCGGTGCCATGGCGGGCTATCTGGTGCTCTGGAGCCTCTACTGGGCCTTCAAGCTGCTCACTGGCAAGGAGGGGATGGGCTATGGCGACTTCAAGCTGCTGGCAGCGCTGGGTGCCTGGCTCGGCTGGCAGGCGCTGCCCATAATTCTGCTGCTCTCATCTCTGGTCGGTGCCGTGATCGGCATCAGTCTGATCGCCTTGCACAAACACCATCAGGGCAAGCCCATTCCCTTCGGCCCCTACCTCGCCATCGCGGGCTGGATCGCCCTGCTATGGGGCGATACCATCACCCGCTGGTATCTCTCTACCCTGCTTTGAGCAAGAGGCCCCCATGTATGTAGTTGCTATCACAGGTGGTATCGGCAGCGGCAAGAC
The DNA here is from genome assembly GCF_040908365.1 of Aeromonas sp. R2-4. NCBI lineage: Bacteria > Pseudomonadati > Pseudomonadota > Gammaproteobacteria > Aeromonadales > Aeromonadaceae > Aeromonas > Aeromonas sp. R2-4. Next base: position 220,251 of record NZ_JBFODO010000002.1, on the reverse strand, counting down.
CACAATCGCCAATCAGTTTGCCGCGCTGGGTATCGAGGTGGTGGATGCCGATGTGATCGCCCGCGAGGTCGTAGAGCCGGGCACCCCGGCTCTTGCCGCCATCACCGACCATTTTGGCCCGGATGTGATTGATCCTAGCGGTCAACTCGACCGTCGCGCCCTGCGCGAGCGGGTCTTCAGTAACCCACAGGCCAAGGAGTGGCTCAATGCTTTGCTCCACCCGCAGATTCGCAGCGAAATGCAGCGCCAGTGTGCCGCAGCCAGTTCACCTTACTGTCTGCTGGTGGTACCACTGCTGGTGGAGAACAAACTCACCGGCCTCGCCAATCGGGTACTGGTGATCGATGTGGACGAAGCAACCCAGATTGAGCGCACCTGCCGTCGGGATGGGGTATCGGCCGAGCAGGCCCGGGCCATCATCGCCGCTCAGGCGAGTCGGTCGGAGCGTCTCGCTGCGGCGGATGATGTCATCGAAAACCACAATGGCAGCGAAATGGCGATTAAAACGCGGATTTTGGCGCTGCACGAGACATATCTGGCAATTGCCTCTCAACAAGCCCGCCAAGTGTGAGTACACTAGGCCGGTTTATGGCTGGCCAGGATTAGGCATGATTTACGATTTCCCCCTCAATGAAAAAAGCCGGACCTATCTTCGTCTGGAGTCCCTGTTTTCCCAGATCCGTGACAATCTGGAGAGTGAACAATCCTGGGCACATATCGCCTTCTTCAAGGGGCTGTTCGATCTGCAGGAGTTGCTGGAGCGTGGTGACCTGCGCGCCGACCTCATCAAGGATCTGGAGCGTCTCGGCCAGCGTCTGAGCCACTGGGCCAGCCTGCCCGACGTCGATCTGGAGCAGATCAAACTGATGCAGCAAGAGAGCAGCCAGCTCTCCCGCAACCTGCTCAATTCGCCACGCCCGGGTGCCCGCCTGAAAGAGGATCGTCTGCTCGGCTCCATCCGCCAGCGCTTCTCCATCCCGGGTGGTCTGTGTGCCTTCGATGTGCCGCAGCTACACCACTGGCTCGGTACCCCGGCCATCACCCGTCACCAGCAGATGCAAGGCTGGCTGAGCGATATCAACCTGCTGATGAATGCCATCACCCTGCTGCTGCGCCTGTGGCGTGAATCAGGCAGTTTCAGTGAGCAGGTTGCCAACAACGGTTTCTTCCAGGACACCGCCGAGAGCGCCGAGCTGATCCGCATCAAGCTGCCGGGCAATCTGTTCTGCTACCCGACCCTGAGCGGCCACAAGAACCGCTTCGCCTTGCGTTTTCTGCCCACCGCAGAACAGCCGATTGGCGACGTGCCGTTCCAGCTCGCCTGCTGCTAAGGAGGGCTTATGGTCACCAAGGTAAAGTGTCCGACCTGTCAGAGCGAAGTGGAGTGGGGCCCGCAGAGTCCGTTCCGCCCCTTCTGCAGCAAGCGCTGCCAGCTGATCGATCTCGGCGAATGGGCCGATGAAGAGAAGCGGATCCCGGGGGAGATCAACCCGGATCTGCTGCCGGAGCAGGAAGAGGGCGATCAGTGGCTGTAAGCCCCTGGTCACGCACCTCTGCAATATGAAAAAAGGGCCGATTGGCCCTTTTTTCATGCTTGTTGATTGCTACCGGCTCACGCCAGCAGACCCTGTAGCCGCGCTACAATCGGGCCATTGGCATCGGGGAAGTGGTAGTTGTGCAGCTCGGCCACCGGCACCCACAGGCACTCCTGCCCCTCCTTGCCGAACGGCTCGCCGCTGAAACGGGTCACCTTCCAGATATCCAGCAATACCTGCTTCTCGGGGTAGTCGTGCTGCAGCTCCATGAAGGGGGCACAATCCAATACCCGAATGCCGATCTCTTCCCACAGCTCCCGATCCAGTGCGGTTAGCAGATCCTCGCCCGACTCCACCTTGCCACCGGGAAACTCCCAGCGATCCCCCTGATGGCGATCGGAGGAGCGTCGGGCGATGAAGATATCGCCCCGTTCATTCTCGATGACGCCAACCGCCACCCAGATCCGTTTCTTCTGTTCCATCAATTACCTCTGTTCGCTTGTTGCCACCAATAACAAGGCGGGCACTTGGCCCGCCTGTTATGGCATAGCGTCGATCAGGTCAACTGACCGTGGCAGTGCTTGTACTTCTTGCCGGAACCGCACGGGCAGGGATCGTTGCGACCGACCTTCTGCTCGTCACGTACGAAGGTGGTGTGACCCTCTTCACCTGCGGCCTGTTCATCGGCCAGCTGGCTCTCAGCTGCGGCGTGGGTATAGGTGCGGGGAGCGGCTTCCGCCTGCTGGCGCTGCTGCTCTTCCATCGCTTCCACATCGCGCTCCTGCACCTGAACACGGCTCAGGATGCTGACCACGTCGCGCTTGAGGGTTTCCAGCATCTGGGTGAACAGATCGAAGGATTCGCGCTTGTACTCCTGCTTGGGGTTCTTCTGGGCGTAACCGCGCAGATGGATGCCCTGACGCAGGTGATCCATGGCCGCCAGATGCTCTTTCCACAGACCATCCAGAGTTTGCAGCATCACCGCCTTCTCGAAGTTGCGCAGCACCTCTTTGCCGACCAGCTCTTCCTTGTGGGCATAGAGTTTGGTGGCTTCGTCCAGAATGCGCTCGCGCAGCTTCTCTTCATACAGCTTGTCGTCTTCCGCCAGCCACTGCTGCAGCGGCAGATCCAGCGCGAAGTCCGCCTTCAGGCGTGCTTCCAGACCCGGCACATCCCACATCTCTTCCAGAGACTGGGGCGGGATGTACTCGTCGATCACCGCGCCGTAGACGTCGTCACGGATAACGTGGATGGTCTCGGAGATGTCGTTGGTATCCAGCAGCTCATTGCGCTGCTCGTAGACCACCTTGCGCTGATCGTTGGCAACGTCATCAAACTCCAGCAAGCTCTTGCGGATGTCGAAGTTGCGACCTTCCACCTTGCGCTGGGCGTTTTCGATCGCCTTGGTGACCCACGGGTGCTCGATGGCTTCGCCCTCTTCCATGCCCAGTTTCTTCATCATGCCGGTCACGCGATCGGAGGCGAAGATCCGCATCAGGGTATCTTCCATGGAGAGGTAGAAACGGGATGAGCCCGGGTCACCCTGACGACCGGAACGGCCGCGCAGCTGGTTATCGATACGACGGGATTCGTGACGCTCGGTACCGATAATGTGCAGACCACCGGCGGCCAGCACCGCATCGTGACGCACCTGCCAGGCGGCTTTCAGCTCGGCAATCTGCTCGCTGGTCGGGTTCTCCAGCTTGGCAATTTCTGCCTGCCAGTTGCCACCCAACACGATGTCGGTACCACGACCGGCCATGTTGGTGGCGATGGTGACCGCACCTGTCTGACCGGCCTGGGCAACGATCTCCGCCTCCATGGCGTGGAACTTGGCGTTCAGCACCTTGTGCGGGATCTTCTCCTTGGTCAGGATGCCGGAGAGCAGCTCGGAGTTCTCGATAGAGACGGTACCAACCAGTACAGGCTGGCCCTTGGCCACGCACTGACGGATATCTTCGATGATGGCGGCATACTTCTCATTAGCGGTCAGGTAGACCAGATCGCCCATGTCCTTGCGCACCATCGGCTTGTTGGTCGGGATAACCACGGTATCCAGGCCATAAATCTGCTGGAATTCAAAGGCTTCGGTATCCGCAGTACCGGTCATCCCCGCCAGCTTGTTGTAGAGACGGAAGTAGTTCTGGAAGGTGATGGATGCCAGCGTCTGGTTCTCGTTCTGGATCTTCACCCCTTCCTTCGCTTCAACGGCCTGATGCAGACCATCGGACCAGCGACGACCCGGCATGGTACGGCCGGTGTGCTCGTCGACGATGACGATCTCGTCTTTCTGGACGATGTAGTCCACGTTGCGCTCGAACAGGGTGTGAGCGCGCAGACCGGCGTTGACGTGGTGCAGCAGGCTGATGTTGGAGGCGGAGAACAGGGAGTCGTTCTCGTCCAGCAGCCCCTCTTTCTTGAGCAGCTCTTCCACGAAGATCTGACCGTTTTCGGTCAGCAGGGCCTGACGGTTCTTCTCGTCTACTGTGTAGTGACCGTCGCCGGTGTACTCTTCGGTGTCTTCCTTGTCCTGCTTGACCAGCAGCGGGATCAGTTTGTTGACGCGGATATAGAGCTCGGAGCTATCTTCGGCCGGACCGGAGATGATAAGCGGAGTACGGGCCTCATCGATAAGCACCGAGTCCACCTCATCCACCAGCGCGTAGTTGAGCGGACGCTGCACGCGCTGCTCCGGCGAGAACGCCATGTTGTCGCGCAGGTAGTCGAAACCGAATTCATTGTTGGTACCGTAGGTGATGTCGGCGGCGTAGGCGTCACGCTTCTGGGACGCATCCATACCGGGCACGTTGCAATCAACGGTCATGCCGAGGAAGGCAAACAGCGGACGGTTCGCTTCCGCATCACGCTTGGCCAGGTAGTCGTTCACCGTCACCACGTGCACACCACGGCCACTCAGGGCGTTCAGGTAAGCTGGCAAAGTCGCAGTAAGAGTCTTACCTTCACCGGTTTTCATTTCCGCGATGCGGTTGGAGTTCAGCACCATGCCGCCGATCAGCTGCACGTCGAAGTGGCGCATGCCAAACACCCGCTTGGAGGCTTCACGCACGGTCGCGAACGCTTCCGGCAGCAACTGCTCCAGGGTCTCACCCTGCTCGATACGCTGACGATATTCAGCCGTTTTGGCCTGCAACTCGGCATCGGAGAGAGCCTCGAACTGCGGCTCCATGGCATTGATCTGTTTTACAATTTTGCGCAAAGCCTTGAGCGTTCTGTCGTTCCGGCTGCCGATAATCTTGGTAAGCAGTGTGCTAATCATGGGTACCAACTATTTCTGGTTATAAAAGCGTTCCGTCACTGGAACCTGAAGAAAAAAACCTAACCCCGTCTGGCACTGAGAAAGCGTGCGGGGTTGACCTGACGACCATCTTTCAACACTTCGTAATGCAGATGGACCCCGGTCGCGCGACCGGTGCGTCCCATCAAGGCAATCTTCTGACCCTGATCAACCAGGGTGCCCACCTCGACCAGCAACTTGGAGTTGTGGGCATAGCGGGTGACCAGGCCATTGCCGTGATTAATCTCCACCATATTGCCAAATTCCGGATGACGGCCCGCCCAGCTGACAATGCCGGGCCCGGTGGCCAGAATCGGGGTTCCGGGTTTGCCACGGAAATCGACCCCTTTGTGCATCTTGGCACGCCCGTTGAACGGATCGACCCGTCCACCAAACCCGGACGAGACCCAAACTCGCTCCTGTTTGACTGGCGTGCCGGAAATAAAACCGGCATCGGTGATATGGTGATTCATGATGAAAGATTCAAGTACCGACAGCTGCTCTTCACGGCTGCTGAGCTGCTGGCTGAGGTGCTTCATCGAGGCTTGCAGCTCGTTGAGGCTCACTTCCAGCTCTTCATCATAAGAAGGGCCGCCCATGGGGGGCAGCTCTTTGAAATTGAACTCGTCGGGATCGAGATCGGCCTGCTCGGTCAATCGTTCACCGAGGGCATTGAGACGGCCAAGCTGACCCTGCATGGTGCCCACCTGAGCAGCCAGCATCGCCAACTGTTCACGGGCTTCGTCACCACTCTGGTCAACGGACTGTTGCTCGGCAACGGCAAGCGCCACTTCCAGCGCCTCCATTTTCTGGTGCCAGCTCTGCCAGAGCCAACCACCACCAAGGGCCAACAGGGAGAAGAGAATACCGCCGACCCAGGCCAGACGTTGTTTGGGCAGGTGCAACTTGCGTCGCTGCTTGCCGTGGAGGATCAGGGTAATGCTCATAGAAATCAGTCTGCTCGGTCAGGTGCGGCCAGGAGCCTGCACGGGAAATAAAACCGGGAGATAATCGGTATTAAAGGATGGAGTAAACAAATGACGGAACGTCGGTGCGGAGAGAGGACCGACGTTCCGTTGCACAGCTATCAGGCCAGAACCAGACCGTTATCGTAGTAAGCGATAGGCGCTTTGTCGCCCTCACCCTCGAAGGTCACCAGTTCCCAAGCCTCCTGCTCGGCCAGCAAGGCACGCAGCAGCTTGTTGTTCAGGGCATGTCCGGTCTTGTAGGCACGGAACTCACCGATGATGCTGCGGTTACACATATAGAGGTCACCGATCGCGTCCAACATCTTGTGCTTGACGAACTCGTCCTCATAACGCAAACCGTCTTCGTTCAGCACCCGATAGTCGTCCAGTACCACGGCGTTTTCCAAGCTTCCGCCCAGCGCCAGGTTCTGGGAACGCAGGTACTCGATATCACGCATAAACCCGAAGGTACGGGCACGGCTAATCTCTTTCACGAAGGAGGCACCGGAGAAGTCCAGTACGCAACGCTGATTGCGCCCTTCAAAGACCGGATGCTGGAAATCGATCTCGAGATCCATCTTGAAGCCGTTGCGATAGGGGTGGAATTCCGCCCACTTGTCACCGTCTTCAACCCGGATGCTCTTCTTGATCCGCACAAACTGCTTGGCCGCATTCTGCTCACGGATCCCGACTTCCTGCAGCAGGTAGATAAAGGGATGCGCACTGCCGTCCATCACCGGGATCTCGGGCGCGTCAACCTCGACATAGAGGTTATCGATCCCCATCCCAGCCAGCGCGGCAGAGAGGTGCTCAATGGTAGAGACACGGACACCGGCTTCGTTGACCAGAGCAGTACAGAGCACGGTATCGCGCACCTGATCGGCATTGGCTGGCAGCTCCACCACAGGATTCAGGTCGGTACGCAAGTAAACGATCCCTGTGTTCACAGGCGCCGGACGGAACGTCATAGTGACTTTCCGGCCCGAATGCAGGCCGACACCAGTCGCCTGTACACTCGTTTTCAAGGTTCTTTGTCTAATCATGGGTGTACCCTAAACAGCTTAAAATCCGGACCAGATGGTCGTTGGCAGGCCATCTTAGCACATTCCTTGAACAACAAACAAACGAGAGCCATAAGAGGCTTAGTCAGCTTGCTTGCGCAGGAACGCCGGAATATCCAGGTAATCCGGTTCACGACGAGCTTGCGGCTCGGCGTTGACCACCTTGGCCGGGGCTTCGTCCATCACGCGGCCTTGCATCATGTCGCTAACCAGCGGCTGACGCACCGGGCGCTCTTGCACCTGGCTGCTCTTGACCAGCGTGATGTCCGGCTTGCGCTCGGCACCGATACCGGTAGCAACCACAGTCACACGCAGCTCGTCGTGCATTTCCGGATCGATTACGGTACCCACAACTACAGTGGCGTTCTCGGAAGCGAAGGCCTTGACCGCGTTACCCACGGTTTCGAACTCTTCGATGGTCATGTCCATGCCGGCGGTGATGTTGACCAGGATGCCACGGGCACCAGCCAGATCCACATCTTCCAGCAGCGGGCTGGAGATGGCTTTCTCGGCCGCTTCTTCGGCACGGTCATCACCAGAGGCGGAACCGGTACCCATCATGGCGGTACCCATTTCGCGCATAACGGTACGCACGTCCGCGAAGTCGACGTTGATCAAGCCAGGACGGGTGATCAGCTCGGCAATGCCCTGTACCGCGCCAAGCAGTACATCGTTGGCCGCCTTGAAGGCATCCAGCAAGGAGATACCGCGACCCAGCACCTTCAGCAACTTGTCGTTGGGGATGGTGATCAGGGAGTCGACGTTCTTGGAGAGCTCTTCGATACCGTGCGCGGCGAAGCCCATCCGCTTCTTCCCTTCGAAGGAGAACGGCTTGGTCACCACAGCAACGGTCAGGATGCCCATCTCGCGCGCCACTTCGGCCACGATCGGCGCAGCACCGGTACCGGTACCACCACCCATTCCGGCGGCGATGAACACCATGTCGGAACCGGTCAGCAGCTCACGCAGCGCTTCGCGATCTTCCATGGCCGCATCACGACCCACTTCCGGATTGGCTCCGGCACCCAGACCCTTGGTGATGCCACCGCCGATCTGCAGGGTAGTGTTGGCGCTGGAGTTACGCAGTGCCTGGGCGTCGGTGTTGACGGTAATAAACTCAACACCCTCAATATTTTGACGAACCATGTGCTCGACAGCGTTACCGCCGCCGCCACCTACACCGATCACTTTAATGACGGCTTCGTCAGTGTGGCTATCCATAAATTCAAACATGTTGTCTCTCCGCTTTATTTGCCTGACTCAGCAAAATTCTTAGAACTCGCCACGCAGCCAGTTGCTAACCCGTTTGACCAGGCCACCGACGCTTGCCTTGGCGGCATATTCTTTGTTGCTACCTGTGGCTTGATGGGTGCGGCCATATTGCAGCAACCCGACCGCAGTCGAGTACACCGGTGCCTGCACGTAATCACTCAAACCACGTATGTTCATGGGCTCTCCCACCCGGACCTGGCTCTGGAAGATCTGCTCTGCACACTCCACAATGCCTTCAATCTGGGCAGCGCCGCCGGTCAAGACCACACCGGCTGCCAGCTGATGCTTGACCCCCTGCGCTTTCAACTCGCTTTGTACCCGCACCAGCTCATCATTCACCATGGAGAGCAACTCGGTGTAACGGGGCTCAATCACTTCAGCCAGTGTCTGCCGTTGCAGGCTGCGCGCCGGGCGACCGCCGACACTGGGTACTTCAATATTGTCTTCCTTGCTGACCAGACGACCGAGGGCGCAACCGTAGCGCACCTTGATCGCTTCCGCGTCGAGCGGCGGCGTGCCGAAGGCGTAGGCGATGTCGCTGGTCACAGTGCTGCCAGCGTAGGGGATCACCTTGGTGTGGCGCAGGGCACCGCCGGTAAACAGCGACATGTCCATGGTACCGCCACCGATGTCCACCACGCAGACACCCAGCTCTTTCTCGTCTTCGGTCAACACGGCATAGCTGGAGGCCAGCGCGGAGAAGATCAGTTGATCCACGCGCAAGCCGACCTTCTCCACACATTTCTCGATGTTGCGGGCCATGTCGTTGTGGCAGGTGATCAGGTGAACCTTGGCTGCCATCCGCACACCGGAGAGGCCAACCGGATTCTTGATCCCTTCCTGATAATCGATGGCAAACTCCTGAGGCAGCACATGCAGCACGCGCAGCTCGTCGGAGAGGCGAACCGACTTGGCGGTGTGGATCACGTTGTCCACATCCTCCTGGGTCACCTCTTCATCGGAGATGGGCACCATGCCGGTCTCGTTGCGGCAATCAATATGCTTGCCGGACAACCCCAGATAGACCGAGCTGATCTGGCAATCTGCCATCATCTCGGCCTCTTCCACCGCGCGGCGCAGTGACTTGACCACGGAGTCGAGGTCATTGACCCCGCCCTTCTCCATTCCGCGAGAAGCGTGACTGCCCATACCGATGACGTTCAGTTCACCGTCAGGCAATACTTCCCCGACCAGAACCGCCACCTTGGTTGTGCCGATATCCAGTCCGACAATCAAATTCCTATCTGCGGTGTTGGTCATGCACTTTCTCTTCGCTCTTCTTCCAGCCAACTGCCATTCCGGTGTCGTATCGAAGATCCACGTAGGCGACTTGCGCACGGGGTTCGATAACCGGGAAGGCATCGATAAACCGCTGCAACCGGAGCGCAATGTCATTGCGTCCCAGGAACAGCTTGATATTGCCATCCAGGGTCAGTTCCCAGGCATGGCGGGGGGTCAGATTCACCCCCAGCAACTTGTATCCCTTGGCAGCCAGTTGCGACTCGTACTGCCGACTCTCTTTCAGCACCCGGGCAGCCTGGTCATCCGGCCCTGACAGCTGCAACAGCGGCGTCTTGACCCGATCCGGGGCACTGAATACCTTGCCCTTGGTGTTGACGAAGCGGTTGCCATTCCAGCGCGCCGCCACATCTTGTTCCGTGAGGTAGATCTTGATCTTGTTCGGCCACTTCTTTCGTACCGAGACCGAGGCCACCCATGGCAAGGCATTGAGCCTTGCCTGCAATTCGTTGACGTCCAATTCGAAGAAGTTGCGCAGCTCGGCGCCATCCAGCACGGCCATCCGCAGCTCTTCGGTTTGCAAATACTGGTGTTGCCCCTGCAGCAACAGCTCGCTCATGGGCAACCGGTTGGCATCTGTCAGCCAACCTTTAACATCCAGCGCCGTCCGGTAGCAGCCCCATATCACCAGCAGGAAAAACGCTACCCCTGCGATGAAGCCACCCTTGGTGCGCCCCTGTGCCCTTGCCTCCACCCGATCGATCCCCGTGTAACGCGCTAAACCGGCCTTTGACAGACCGGTTCGCCATTATATAGGCCCCGGCTTGGCGGTCAAAATACTCATTGGGCCCTCAGGCGCCAGATTTCATGCTATCTATGCTCAATTTCATCTCTCCGAGACGACGGGCCAGCGCCCCGACGTTCCCGGCGCCTTGAGTCAGCACCAAATCCCCCTCGCCGATCAGGTCGGCCAGCACGGCTGGCACGTCATCCGGTGTAGCGACGAAGATGGGTTCCAGGTTGCCGCGCGAGCGAATGGAGCGGCACAGTGCCCGCCCATCAGCGCCCGGGATCGGCTCCTCACCGGCAGCATAAACCTCCAGCATCACCAGCACGTCTACCTTGGAGAGCACATCGGCGAAGTCCTCGTAGAGGTCGCGGGTGCGGGTATAACGGTGCGGCTGGAACACCATCACCAGACGCTTCTCGGGCCAACCGGCGCGGGCGGCGTTGATGGTGACCTTCACTTCGCTCGGGTGGTGACCGTAATCGTCCACCAGCATCGCCTTGCCGCGACCGGTTTCAAACTCGCCATACTGCTGGAAGCGACGACCGACCCCTTCAAATTTGGCCAGAGCAGAGATGATGGCCTCGTCGCTAACACCGTCCTCTGTCGCGACAGCTATCGCCGCTGCAGCGTTCAATGCGTTGTGAATACCCGGCAAATTGAGGGTCACCTGCAGCTCACCGGCCTCTTTGCGGCGAACACGGAAGCAGCTGTGGTTGGTGGTCTGGACAAAATCCAGCACCTGCACATCGGCATCGTCAGAGAGACCGTAGGTCAGCGTCGGACGGGCAATCTCGGGCAACATGCCACGGATCACCGGATCATCGATGCAGACCACCGCCAGTCCGTAGAAGGGGAGGTTGTGCAGAAACTCGATGAAGGTGGCCTTCAGCTTGGAGAAATCACCGCCGTAGGTATCCATGTGATCCGCTTCGATGTTGGTCACGATAGAGACCATCGGCTGCAGATGCAGGAAAGATGCGTCGCTCTCATCCGCCTCGGCAATCAGGTAGCGGCTGCTGCCCAGTCGGGCATTGGTGCCGGCACTGTTGAGCAGGCCACCGATGACGAAGGTCGGGTCGCGGTCGGCTTCGGCATAGATGCTCGCCACCAGACTGGTGGTGGTGGTCTTGCCGTGGGTACCGGCAATGGCGATACCGTGACGGAAACGCATCAGCTCGGCCAGCATCTCGGCGCGGCGCACCACCGGGATCCGCAGTTCACGGGCAGCCAGCAGCTCCGGGTTGTCCTGCTTGATGGCGGTAGAGACCACCACCACGCTGGCACCCTCAACGTGTTCGGCACTGTGGCCGACAAAGATGTGGGCGCCCAGTCCGGCCAACCGCTCGGTCACGGCGTTGCGAGCCAGATCAGAACCCGTTACCTGATACCCTTCGTTGGCAAGCACTTCGGCGATCCCGCCCATACCGGCACCACCGATGCCGATAAAGTGAATGCGACGCACGCGGCGCATTTCGGGAATCACAGTTCGCAGTTTTGCCAGTTCAACCTTGGTCATAATCGTCTCTTTAGTCTGCCGCAGGCCATGTGCCGTTAAAGCGCAGCTGCACGGCGGCATCAATACATACAGGTACAAGGCTGCACGGTGTCACCGCTGCAACCTTGCTCATCAATCTTTACCACGCTGCCCGGTTGCGAGCTGTTTGCACTCATCTGCAACCCGCTCGGCCGCATCGGTGATGGCGACGCGGCGAGCCGCTTTCGCCATGTTAAACAGGGTCTCCCTGCGACCAGCCAGCCAGGTCAGACGCGCCGCCAGCGATGCGGTATTCAGCTCGGACTGGGGCAGGAACTCGGCCGCTCCGCCGTCGACCAGTGTCAGGGCGTTACGGGTCTGGTGATCATCCACCGCATGGGGCAGTGGCACAAAAATGGCGGCCACACCGGCGGCAGCCACTTCAGAAACAGTCAGCGCACCGGCACGGCAGACTACCAGGTCGGCCCAAGCGTAGGCGCTGGCCATATCCTTGATAAATTCGCTCACCTCGGCATTGATGCCGTGCTGGGCATAGGCAGCAGAGACAGCCTCAGCATTGCCCTTGCCACACTGGTGACGCACTTCAATGGGCACGCCGGATGCTGCCACCGCAGCAGGTACCTGCTCGTTGAGCACCCGCGCTCCTAGACTGCCGCCGACGATCAGCAGATGCAGTGGCTCATCCCCGCTGCGCAGTTGCGGATCCGGCAGGGCGACCACTTCGGGACGCACTGGATTACCGACCACGGCGGTGCGACGGCTCGGCGCGAAGGCGCCCGGAAATGCCATCAAAACCCGCCTGGCGATACGGGCCAGCAACTTGTTGGTCATGCCAGCAGCAGCATTCTGCTCATGGAGCAACAGCGGAATGCCGGAGAACCAGGCCGCCACGCCACCCGGGCCGGAAGCAAAACCGCCCATGCCGAGCACCACATCAGGGCGAACGGTCTTGAGCACCTGACGCGCCTGCAGGATCGATTTGACGATGCGATAGGGTGCCACCAGCAGTCGCTTGATGCCGTTGCCACGCACCCCCTGAATATCGATGAAGGAGATGGGATAACCGTGGGCGGGCACCAGCTCCGCCTCCATCCGGTCGGCAGTGCCGAGCCAGTGGACAGTCCAGCCCTGGGCCTTAAGGCGATCGGCCACGGCCAGACCGGGGAACACATGCCCACCGGTACCACCTGCCATCACCAACAGAGTCTTGCTCACTAAACCTCCCGCACGCGCGCCTGGGCTGTCGCCTGACGCAACTCAAAATCGATTCGAATCAACATGCTCACCGCCACCGACATGATGATGAGACTGGAACCACCGTAACTGACCAGCGGCAGGGTCAAGCCCTTGGTTGGCATCATGCCACTAGCCGCGCCGACGTTAACGAAGGTCTGGAAGCTGAACCAGATGCCAATGCCGATCGCCAGATAACCGTCATAGAGCCGCTCGGCCACCAGCGCGCGATGCCCCAGCTTGAGCGCCTTGACCGCCAGCGCAAAAATCAGGAACAGGGCGCCCAACACCCCGACGTAACCCAGCTCTTCACCGAGGATCGCAAACACGAAGTCGGTGTGCGCTTCCGGCAGGTACTCCATTTTCTGGATAGAGTTGCCAAGCCCTTCGCCAAACCAGCTGCCACGACCAAATGCCATCAGCGACTGGGTCAACTGGTAGCCGCTGCCGAACGGATCGGCCCAAGGGTCCATAAAGGAGGTCACACGCCGCATCCGGTAGGGCTCGACGATGATCAGCATCACCACCGAGCCGAGGCCCGCGCCGATCAGGGTCAAAAACTGTCCCAATCGGGCTCCAGCCAGAAACAGCATGCCGAACGAGGTAACGAACATCACCACGGTGGAACCCAGGTCCGGCTGCAACAGCAGCAAGACCGCCAGCACCCCGAACACCGCCAGCGGTTTCAGGAAGCCGATCCAGGCTTCACGCACTTCGCTCTGGCGCCGCACCAGATAGCCGGCCAGATAGACAAACAGCGCCAGCTTGCCAAACTCGGCAGGCTGCAGGTTGAAGGGGCCGAGCGGCAACCAGCGCACCGCACCGTTGACGTTCCGCCCCACCAGCAGCACCAGCACCAGCATCAAGATCGCCAGCAGCAACATGGGGCCGTTGTGCTGTTGCCAGCGCGCCATCGGCACCTGCAACACAAACCAGGAGATACCGAGCGCCATCACCAGAAACAGGGCGTGACGTTTCACAAACATGAAGGGGTCATCCCCCAGCGCAATCCCTTCGGGGATCGACGCCGAGGCCACGATGACCACCCCGACCGCCATCAGGGAGAGCGCCAGCAGTACCAGCTGCCGATCGTAGAGACCGGCAGGACGCGCCGGTAACAGCCAGCGTTGGAACAGACCTGCTGCTGCGCGAAGGGCGTTCATAGCGCCAGCACCATCTCGGTGAAGCGATCGCCGCGCACCTCGAACGACTTGAACTGATCGAGGCTGGCACAGGCCGGCGCCAGCAGCACCCAGTCACCGGGCTTGGCATCGGCCGCCGCTTTGGCAACCGCAGCGGCCAGGTCGGCCACCCGTTCGGTCTGCTCGCCCAGTGCCAGCAGCACCTCGGCATCCTGACCGAAGCAGTACATGTGATCGATCTGGTTGCCCAGCAGCGCCTGGATCGGGCCAAAATCCTGCCCCTTGCCCTGACCACCGGCCAGCAGCAACAGGCGCCCCTTGACCGACTCGCGCACACCGGCAACGGCAGCCAGCGTGGCCCCCACGTTGGTGGCTTTGGAGTCGTTGATCCAGCGCACCCCGTTCACCTCCCGCACGAAGCGGGCACGATGGGGCAAGCCCTCGAAACGACGCAGCACGGTAAGCTGAGCCGCACGGGGAATACCGACCGCATCGCACAGCGCCATGGCCGCAAGGGCGTTGGCCTGATTGTGGGCACCGACGATCTTCATCTCGTCCACCGCCAGCAGCGGTTCGCCGTGCAGGGTCAACCAGTAGCGACCATCCAGCAGGCAACGGCCATAGCCATTGCAATCGAGACCAAAGCTCTGCCACACCTGACCCACATCGGGCAGGGTCTGGGCATCGTCACGATTGACCAGAATGTGTTTGGAGTGCTGATGGATCTCCATCTTGGCGGCGCGATAGTCGGCCATGCCCTGATAACGATCCATGTGATCTTCTGAGAGGTTCAGCACTACGGAGGCGGCAGCACGCAAACTGTGAGTAGTTTCCAGCTGGAAGCTGGAGAGCTCCAGCACGCAGAGATCCATCGGCTGCTTGAGCAGCTCCAGCGCAGGCGTGCCGATATTGCCGCCCACGCCGACATTGAGACCGGCTTCGGCAATCATCTCGCCCACCAAGGTGGTAACGGTGCTCTTGCCGTTCGAGCCGGTAATGGCGATGACCGGAGTCTGGGTCTCGCGAACAAACAGTTCGATGTCACCGACGATCTGCACACCACACTCGGCAGCTGCTTTCAGTTCGGGGGTCGCCAGCGCGATACCCGGGCTCGCGACGATCATGTGCGCCTGCTTGAGCAGCCCCTCGTCGAGCCCGTGGATCAGCTCCACCTCCGGCGGCAGTTGATCCTTGCCGGGCGGGTTGGCGCGGGTATCCATCACCAGTGGCGTCACGCCACGGCCGAGGAAGTAATCGACACAGGAAAGTCCGGTTTTGCCCAATCCGATGATGATGACCATGGCCTTACCTCACCTTCAGGGTGGCAAGACCCAGCAGCACCAGCACGAGGGTGATAATCCAGAAGCGCACGATGACGCGCGGCTCCGGCCAGCCCTTCTTCTCGTAGTGGTGATGGATCGGCGCCATGCGGAAGATCCGCACGCCGCGCAGCTTGTATGACCCCACCTGCAGGATCACCGAGACAGTCTCCATCACGAAGACGCCGCCCATGATCACCAGCAGGAACTCCTGACGGACCAGCACGGCGATGGTGCCGAGCGCGCCGCCCAGTGCTAGGGAACCAACGTCGCCCATGAAGACCTGGGCCGGATAGGTGTTGAACCAGAGGAAACCCAGACCTGCGCCGACGATGGCAGTACAGACGATCACCAGCTCGGAGGTATAGGGCACGTAGGGAATGTGCAGGTAGTTGGCAAAGTTGACGTTACCGGTAGCCCAGGCGATCAGGGCAAAGCCCCCCGCCACCATCACGGTCGGCATGATGGCCAGGCCGTCGAGACCGTCGGTCAGGTTGACCGCGTTGGAGGTGCCGACGATGACAAAGTAGGTCAGCACGATAAACATCAAGCCAAGCTGCGGCATCACATCCTTGAGGAAAGGCACCACCAGCTGGGTTTGGCCCTCATGGGTTGCGGTCGCATAGAGGAACACAGCCACCGCCAGCGCTACCGCGGATTGCCAGAAATACTTCCAGCGGGCGATCAGACCGTCAGTGTTCTTGCGCACCACCTTGAGGTAGTCGTCGGCAAAGCCGATGGCACCGTAGGCCCCCAGCACAAACAGCACCAGCCAGACATAGGGGTTGTCGAGGCGGCACCAGAGCAACACGGAAGTGAAGATGGCGGCAATGATCATCAGCCCCCCCATGGTCGGGGTACCCCGCTTGCTGAGGTGAGACTCGGGACCATCGTTGCGGATCACCTGACCGAACTTCAGGATCTGCAGGCGACGAATGAGGCGCGGCCCCATCCAGAGCGCGACACCCAGACCGGTAATGATCGACAGGATGGCGCGAAACGTCAGGTAGGAGAAGACGTTGAAAAAGGTGAAGTGCGGGGTGAGCAGTTCCGCCAGCCAGACTAGCATGCGGCTGACTCCTGATGGTCGACGACCATCTTGACGATATCTTCCATGCGGGAGCCACGGGCCCCTTTGACCAGAATCGAAATTTCCTGATGTGTATTAATCATTTGCGCAAGCACTTCAAACAACGACGCCTTGTTATCGAAATGTCGGCCAGCCGCGGCATCTGCGGTGTGGCGACTCTCTTCCCCCACTGTCAGCACGGCATCCAGACCGCACTCGCGGGCATGATGGCCAACCCGGGCATGTTGCTCGGCAGACTCCTCACCCAGTTCCCGCATGTCACCGAACACCAGCACCTTGAAGCCGCTCATGGCGGTCAGGGCATCGATGCCAGCCAACACGGACTCCACGCTGGCGTTGTAGGTATCGTCCACCAGGGTCAGACCGCCCCAGTGCTGAACACAGAAGCGTCCCTTGACCGGAGCCATCAGCTCCAGACCGACTTTGACCGAGGCCAGAGAAGCACCGAGTGCCAAGGTACCGGCAGCAGCAGCCAGCGCATTGGCTACGTTATGGCGGCCGGGGATCGCCAGAGTCAGGCTCACCTCGCCCTGCGGGGTCACCATAACGAACTCGGCACAACCCTGAGTGTTGAGAACTACATCGCGAGCATGGAACGGCTGGCTCTGATCTTCAATGGAGAAGGCGCAGCGAATGCCACGCTCGCGCCATTTCGGCCAGAATTCGTTGTCGGCGTTGACGATGGCGGTGCCGCCTTCGCTCAAGCCCTCAAAAATTTCGCTCTTGGCGTGGTAGATCCCTTCAAGAGAGCCAAAGCCCTCAAGATGAGCAGCAGCAACGTTGTTGATGATGGCGGCATCCGGTTTGGCCAGCGAGGTAGTCCAGGCGATCTCGCCCTTGTGGTTTGCTCCCAGCTCCATCACCGCAAACTTGTGTTGCGGCTCGAGGCGCAGCAGGGTAAGCGGCACGCCCACCTCATTGTTGAAGTTGCCAGCGGTGGCCAGCACCTCTCCTTCATGACGCAGGATGGCGGTTGCCATCTCCTTCACCGTGGTCTTGCCGCAGCTGCCGGTGATAGCCAGCACTTTCGGGTTGATGCGCTCACGCACCAGTTTGCCGAGACGGCCCAGTCCCTTGAGGGTATCGGCTACCACCAGTTGGGGAATTGCCAGCGGCAGCTCACGCTCGACCAGCAGGGCAGAGGCCCCTGCCTGAACGGCCTGCTCGCAAAAATCGTGGGCATCGAAGCGCTCGCCGCGCAGGGCAACGAACAGGGCACCCGCGCCCAGAGTGCGGGTGTCGGTACTGACGACGCTGATCTCGCCGTCGTCACCAATCAGACGGGCATCGAGTACCTGAGCCAGCTCGGCAAGCCTGAGGGTCATCATTTGAATGACTCCAATAATGTGTGCAAGGCGGCCGCAACGGTTTCCCGGTCGCTATAGTGCCGCTTGTCGGTTCCAATGATCTGATAATCCTCGTGACCCTTACCGGCCACCAGGATGATGTCCTGTTTGCTCGCCTGACCGATGGCCAGCGCAATCGCCTTGACCCGGTCGTGCTCCACCTGCACCGCAGCAGGATCGCGAAGACCCGCCACCATGTCGGCCATGATCCGGGCCGGCTCCTCGGTACGGGGATTGTCGTCGGTCAGGATCACGCGATCCGCATACTGCTCGGCCATGGCGGCCATCATGGGGCGCTTGCCGCGATCGCGGTCGCCACCACAGCCGACCAGACACCAGAGCTGGCCTGTGCAGTGCACCCGCAGGGCCTGCAATGCCTTCTCCAGCGCATCCGGGGTGTGGGCGTAATCGACCACCGCCAGCGGCGTATCGCCACCGCCAAAGCACTCCATGCGACCGGTCACCGGCTGCAACTGAGGCGCTGTCGCCAGCAGTTCGTTGAAGTCGTAACCGAGCACCAGCATCACGCCCATCGCGGCCAGCACATTGCTGACGTTGAAGCGCCCGAGCAAGGGGGCGGATAATACACCATTCCCCCAGCTGGAGTTAATCTGCGCGCGAAAACCTTGCTGGTGAAAATCGAGCTGCTGCGCCGTTAATTGACGGCCAGAATGGTGTTCAATCGGGCCATTAACGCTGAACGCCACCGCTGCTGGGTACTTTTCGAGCCACTTGGCACCCAGCTCGTCATCGCGGTTGATCACTGCATTCGACTCATCGACCAGCTGCAACAGCTGCTCTTTGGCCGCGCCATAGGCTTCCATGGTGCCGTGGTAGTCGAGGTGATCCCGGCTCAGGTTGGTGAAAACGGCAGCGGCAAAGGGCAAAGCTGCCACACGGTGCTGTACCAGACCGTGGCTGGAGACCTCCATCGCCACCAGATCCGCCCCCTGCGCTTGCAGCGCAGCCAGATTGGCTTGCACCTGTACGGCGCTGCCGGTGGTATTTTCCGCTTCGATCAGATGGCCAAACAGGCCATTGCCGATGGTGCCCATCACGCCCGCTTTACCGCCCAGCAGGGTGCGCCAGTTAGCGACCAGCAGTGCCGTAGTGCTCTTGCCGTTGGTGCCGGTGATCCCGACCAGATCCAATTTTTGGGCTGGCTGATCGTGGAAATAGCCCGCAAGAGCAGAGAGGTGAGCGGGCAGCTCCCGCATCCCGATACAGGGAACCGGAGTCGATGGTGGGATAAATTCACCATCCTCCTCAAACACAACAGCGGTCGCTCCCTGAGCCACCGCCTGTTCGATAAACCGTCTGCCATCCACCTGATGACCGCGAATGGCCACGAAGAGCGAGCCGGGGCCAACCCGCCGACTATCCAGTTGGATATCGGTCAGGGTGAGCGCCGGCGCCTGGATACCGAAGGGGCGCAGTAATGCATCAAGTGCGCGGGACAAGAGAAGCCTCCGTACGGGCAAGTTTGGTGGGCACCGCTGGCGGCACCGCATCGGGACGAATATTGAAGAGCTGCAGCACCCCGCCCATGGCCTCTGCAAACGGTGGGGTCGCCACGGCGCCGCCATAATAGGCGCTGCCTTTTGGCTCGTTGATCACCACCACCATGACGAAACGGGGATCACTGGCGGGTGCGAAACCGGCAAACCAGGCCATGTAATCCTTGCCATAGCCACCGGCAACGGCGACCTTGGCGGTACCACTCTTGCCGCCAACCCGATAGCCCGGGATCTTGGCTTTTGGAATGGCGTTGTCGACCACGTACTCCAGAGCCTGCAACATGGCAGCGGCGTTGTTGTGATCAATAACTTGCTCACCCTTGGGCGGCGTAGTCACCTTGACGATGGAGAGCGGCACCCGTTTGCCCTTGTTGGCCAGGGTGGCATAGGCGGAAGCCAGTTGCAGCGGGGTGACTCGCAGACCATAACCGAACGAGAGGGTTGCCCGCTCGATATCGGACCAGCGACGACGCTGGGGCAGCATGCCGCTGCTCTCACCCATCAGCCCGCTGCCGGTATCCATGCCGAAACCGAACATGCTGAGGGTATTGATCATCTCCTGCGCCGGCATCCGCAGCGCGATGCGCGACATACCGATGTTGGAGGAGTAACGCAGGATATCGTAGAGGTTAGTCGCCTTGTGGATACTGACGTCCTTGATCTGCTTGGCACCGATAAAGAGCGGACCACCGGGAATGAAATCCTTCCAGCTGGTGACACCTGCCTGCAAGGCACTGAGCAAAATCAATGGCTTGACGGTCGAACCCGGCTCGTAGGTATCGGTCACCACCCGGTTGCGTACCCGGAAGCTTTGATACTGGCCGCGGTTGTTCGGGTTATAGGAGGGGGTGTTGACCATGGCGAGCACTTCACCGGTCTTGATATCCAGCATCACCATGGAGCCGGAGGTCGCCTTGTTCTCGTCGGTTGCCCGCTTGAGGGCACGGTAGGCCAGAGCCTGCACCCGCTGATCGATACTTAGCTGCAGATCGTTGGCGTTCTTGCCCTCTTTGACGATGCCAAGCCGTTCGATGACGCGGCCCTGACGATCCTTGCGCACCCGCATTTCGCCGGGTGTCGCCGTCAGCCACTCGTTGTAGCTGCGCTCGATCCCTTCAATACCGCTGCCATCGATGTTGGTCACCCCCACCAGATGGGCGCTGATCTCACCGGTCGGGTAGAAGCGGCGCGCTTCTGGGCGCAGGTAGACGCCACCCAGCTTGAGCCCCTTGATATATTCCGCCACCGCAGGAGTAACCTGACGCTGCAGATAGACGAAGCGCTTGCTGGGGTTGGCGATGCGGTGTTTGAGGGTATTGATGTCGAGCTTGAGCACGGCAGAAAGTGCCAGCCAGGCTCGCTCATTATTGATGGCACCGGATTCATGTACTGTCTTGGGATCGGCCCAGACCGCCTCGACCGGTACCGAAACCGCCAGCTGCTCGCCGTTGCGATCGGTGATCATGCCGCGCACCGCTTGGGTAGAGGTGGTACGCAGGGAGCGCATGTCCCCTTCCTGACGCAGGCGATCCGGATTGATCACCTGGATCCAGGCCAGACGCAGGATCAGACCCACAAACGCGATGCCGATAAACACCGCAAGCGTGCGAAAGCGCCACGGATAGATCGATGGCGCTTTGACATTCGCTTTGGCAGCTTTGGCTGTAGCCTTGCGTTTCATGGTTGGGTAATTACCTTCTCGGTGGTCACCAGCGGACGACCCATCTGCAACTTGTCCATCGCCAGACTCGCCACCCGGGAGTGTTCAGCCAGGGTGCCCTGCTCCAGCAGCAGGTGGCGCCATTCGATATTGAGGCGATCCTCTTCTGCCATCAGATCGTTCTGCTTGGCCGTCAGACCGCGGGTCATGTTGGTCACCAGGATCACGGCAAACGCGGTCACCAGCACGGCGACCGACAGAAAAATCTGCAGCTTGTGCCGCCAGAGATCGGCAACGATCTCCTTGGCAAGATGAACACGCACTTCGCTCATCGCTTACTCCGCCAGCCGTTCGGCAACCCGCAGCACCGAGCTGCGTGACCGGCTGTTTTCAGATACTTCATGATCAGAAGGCTTGAGCGCCTTGCCGACCGACTTCAATTTGCGACCGCCAGCCAGCTGGGCCTCGGTCAACGGAATGCCGTAAGGCACTTCCGGCCCCTTCTCGTGCTTGCGGATGAAATGCTTTACCAATCGGTCTTCCAGCGAATGGAAGCTAATCACTGACAGACGGCCATGTGGTGCCAGCACTTCCAGCGCACCGTTGAGCGCGGTTTCGATCTCGTCCAGCTCGCTGTTGATATAGATGCGAATGGCCTGGAAACTGCGGGTTGCCGCATGCTTGCCCTTCTCCTTGCTCGGATTGACCCGGGCAATCATCTCCGCCAGTTGGCGGGTACGCACATAAGGCTCGGTCACACGGTCATGCACGATGGCGCGGGCGATCTTCTTGGCAAAACGCTCCTCACCGAAGGTCTTCAGCACCCAGGCGATGTCATCCACATCGGCCTTGGCCAACCACTCGGCGGCGCTCTGGCCGGAAGTGGGGTCCATCCGCATATCGAGCGGACCATCTTTCATAAAGCTGAACCCGCGCTCGGCATCATCCAGCTGGGGGGAAGAGACCCCCAGATCCAACAGGAAGCCATCCACCTTGCCCAGCAAACCGCGCTCATCCAGATAGGAGGCGATGCCGGAGAAGGGGCCGTGCACGATTTCGAAACGGGGATCCTGGATCTTGGCCGCTTCGGCGATAGCCTGGGGATCGCGGTCGATGGCGATCAGGCGGCCATTAGGGCCAAGGTGCTGCAGGATCAGACGAGAATGACCACCACGGCCAAAAGTACCGTCGACGTAGACACCGTCCGGCTTGATGGCCAGACCTTCAACGGCTTCGTGCAGCAGCACTGTGATGTGTTCAGCGGCTTGGGTCATTTATAAAGAGAAATCCTGTAGTCGTGGTGAGTTTGCCCAATCGTCCCCGGGCAGACCCAAGATGTCGTCATTGACCTGTTGTTGCCAGCGGGCTTCATCCCACAACTCAAACTTGTTGAGCTGGCCCACCAGCATGATTTTCTTGTCCAGCCCCGCATGGTTGCGCAGTGGCTGGCTGAGCAGCAGACGGCCATTGCCATCCAGCTCGCATTCGGTTGCATGTCCCAGCAGCAGACGCTGCAAACGGCGCTCTTGCGGATTCATGCTGGAGAGGGTCTTGAGCTTGCGCTCGACCTCTTCCCATTCATTCAGGGGATAGAGCAGCAGACAGGGATGGGCAATATCGATGGTGCAGACCAGCTGGCCGTCGCTTTCATCGCGCAGCCAATCACGGAATTTGGTCGGAATTGCCAGCCGCCCTTTACTGTCCAGGCTGATGGCATGAGCGCCACGCAACAAATTGCAGTCCCTGAAGGTGAGTGAGCAGGCAGATTGCCCCTCTAAAAACCACTTTGATCCACTTTTCCCCACCTTGAAGTTTAAGGACGTGCAGGGGGCTTTTCAAGCAAGGAGATGGGACAGAGGGAACATATTGACGCAGCAATTGCATGCTGCGGATTGAGTAGGTTGATTTTCCAAGAGTTATTGCTGAAAAAACAGAAAGTGATTAATAAGCAGCAAGTCGGTGAGCGGTCACTATCTGGGCGATATGATGAAACGGAACAATACCACTGCACAGAGCAAAATACTGACACATATCACTGGATAGATGATGTAACCATCTTTCGAACGGCGAGCACGCAGAGACACCAACTGACAAAGCAACAGATTGTAAATAATCAGCAGGGATGTCAGCAGAATATTGGTGGCAAATGTCAGCTCTTGAGCGTAACCAATGTACAAGCCCATCAGAATGAAATTGGCGAGTATCAGATACAGCAAAAACTTCTGAATCGCTTTACCCGAATTTGGGCTCTTTTTTACTCGTGTTATCATGCTTGCTACGTCCTGGATTACACATGATCAGACGACCTTAAATTCAAAAAACTGTTGAGATATATCATGTTTTTATTATTGCGCGATCCTTGCTCAACAATTGCCCCATGACCCGGCTCGTTTTTTTGCTAATGAGCGGGATGTTAATGATATCAACATCTTGCCATGCTTATCACAATTATCACTGGCAAGCTGGTTTCCCTGTCCCGATTCAGGGTAAAGGAGTTGACTTGGTCAGCCAGCAGCAGCAATTCTTGCTGAAGCAGCGCCCTTATCTCCAACAACGTCTTGCGGAGACACAGCCCGTTATTCGCTGGGTCGCGGAACAGGTTCACGAACGCAAACTGCCGCCCTTGCTTGCCTTTGTTCCTTTACTGGAAAGCAGTTACCGATTGGATGTGGTCTCTTCTGCTGGCGCCGCAGGCCCTTGGCAGCTGATGCCAGATACCGCCACCCGATTTGCCATTCCCATCACCAGCGAATTTGATGGCCGCTATTCACTGCCATTGTCGACAGAGGCTGCCCTTTCCTATCTGGCATGGCTGTATCGCTTCTTTGGCAATGACTGGCTGCTTGCTTTGGCCGCCTACAACGCAGGAGAAGGGCGGGTACTCAATGCGGTTTTAAAAGCAGGGACACGTAATATATGGGAACTGGAGCTTCCGACTGAAACACGCTTTTATGTCGCGCGCTTTGTTGCGCTGGCAAGACTGCTTGATATGGCTGACAGCTATCAGTTTCAACTTCCGCCATGGCACAGCGGCAATGATTTGCAAATATTCCGTCATCCGAACGGCTGCTCACTGCCCGCGTGGGCTCAGGCAAAGGGCGTGTCAATGAATGACGCCAGCCGCTGGAATCCGGCCTGGCAACTCCCTGTCGCGCAAGGGATAACCAATTGTCCGATCGTCTATAGCAAGGGCAAGGCCCCCACCGCCAACCGGAAGAAAGGGGCGACCGCCATTGTCAAAGCGGTCTCACTGGACAGTCTGCATGACCCCCTGTTGCTGAAAGCTGCCAGGGGGCTTGATATGAGTCGAGGCGAGATCAGGCTGGAACGCTTGCCTGATCCTCTTGGGATTCAGCAGAAGCGGCCGCTGATTGCGGCACCATGAAACAGTGGCGCCAATGGCTCAGTACCGGAGCCAAATCGACCTCTTCCGGATATGACCAGCGAGCACCATAAAAGCAGAGCTGCCGACCAATAGCGCGACGATGAGTGATGTTGCAATCCAGCGCAATTCGCGGCAACAGGGAGAGTGTCACCGTTTCGGGTAATTCAAATCGAGCAGGAGCAAGGAAACCGACCCCGCCCGGACCTATGTCTTTGATCACAGCGCGGCCAATGCTCTTGTCAAACAGCAATCCGGAAATCAGCAATCTGGCCGCAATACCACAACTCTGTGACTCGAAAGGCGTTGTTCCATCATGCAGATACCAGCGCGGTACTTTTCTGCGTGGATCATTGTGCGAGGTATGCAGCGGAAACTCGATCTCAGGGTCGTCCATAGGAAATCATCTCCTTGGCATGGCTGGTTGCCGCTTGCGTTTGGGAGCTGAAAAGTTGCTCCAGATTAGTTTCTGCCTGGGTTGTCATGACCAGCAATTCAATGCGCCGATTACGGCTGCTTTGTGGATTGCGGGTATCTTCCAGCATGGTATCGGCCATCGCGACAACCTGCCCGACCCGTTCAGGTGGCATGCCTCCCGCCAGCAACACCCGTCTTGCCATCATGGCGCGGTCTGACGATAGCTCCCAGTTGCTGTAGTTGTCACCGGCAAACGGTGTGCTGTCGGTATGGCCAGAAATCATGACCCGATTCTCGATACGCTGGAATATGGGGGCCAGCGCCATCAACATATGGCGAAAGAAAGGGCTAATACGGGCACTGCCGCGGCTATACATTTCCCGATCCGCGTCATCACGGATCAGGATCCGCAATCCTTGGGGAACAATTTGAATCTCGAGGTTATTCTTCGCCTGCATCTGCTCAGCAAGATGGTCGATAAAGCTGGCCAGCTGCTTCATCTGGGCTTCCCCCTCAAGCTTGCCTATCAACAGCTTTTCATATCCACCGCCCGGACCGTCAAAAAAAATTCTCTGATTACGGTCCATATGCTTTGGCATCAGCTGACCCTGCTGATCGAACTTGGGGTTCAACTCATCAATCACGGAGGGATTGCCACCGAGATCGACAGGATAGGGGCTGTTGCGAATATCAAACGGGTTGGCCTCACTGTCCATGATGCTGTAGTCCCGCAGGCGGCTGGCAACGACTTCCCGCTCCTCCTGATTGGACACAGCCAGGATCCAGAGCACCATGAAGAAAGCCATCATGGCCAACGTGAAGTCGGCAAATGCCACCTTCCAGGCGCCGCCCCCTTTGGGACCGCTGTTACGACGCTGCTGGCGCTTGACGATAATCTGTTCGTGATTGCGCATTACATCGCCCTGTTGGTCACCCAATCTTCCAGCTCAAGGAAGCTTGGTTTGACTTCAGGTTCCAGGATCTTGCGACCCGAATCGACGGCAAGCAGCGGTGTCTTGCCACGCAACTGGGCAATCAGGATCGACTTGATGCACATCAACAGGCCGATACGGCGCTTGACCATCTCTTCCATGGCATTGCTGATTGGCTCCAGCAAGCAGTAGCAGAGGAAAATACCGATAAAGGTGCCTACCAGCGCCGCCGCCACATGGACACCGATATTGCTCAGGGGGCCGTCCAGTTGCTGCATGGTGATGATGATCCCCATCACCGCAGCAAGAATGCCGAAGCCCGGGCAGGCCTCGCCGGTTTTGTGCAAGGCATGAGCAGGCTTGAGCATGTCCTCTTCAATGGCCATGATCTCCTGCTCCAGCACGGTATCCAGTTCATGGGGTGTGATCTTGCCCATTCCGAGCAGACGCAGGTTATCGATAATGAAACCAAGCAGTTGGGGATCTTCCGAAATCTGGGGATACATCAAGAAAACCGAGCTCTGCTGGGGATTTTCAATATGCTCGTCGAGCGCCTTCATACCCTTGTTGCGTGTCTCTTCAAGCAGTTGATGCATCAGAGTCAACAGCTCACGATAGACCTCTTTCTCTTCTTTATTCGCTTTGAAGCACATCTTTATCTGCCGCCACATTTCATGCATCACCTCTTTCGAGTTGCCCAGAAACATGGAGCCTACCGCTGCGCCGATGATGATGATGAGCTCGGCTGGCTGCCACAAGGCTGCGAGGTTTCCCCCGGCCATCATGAAGCCACCCAGCACGCACACTAATATGACGCCGATGCCAATCTGTTTTTGCATGAATGTTCCCGCACGATACAAGAAGGGTCACCAGTAAAGGTGAAGCACTACTATATGGAGTCGACCAATCGCTGCTTTAGCTGAAGTACACATTGTTTGTGCAGCTGACAAACCCGGGATTCGGTTAATCCAAGCACCAGCGCGATCTCTTTCATATTGAGCTCTTGCTGGTAATAGAGGGAAAGCAATAACTGCTCGCGTTTATCCAGAGTGGCCAACACCTTGCTGATGGTCATCGCCATATCGACATCATCAGACTCTGTGGTCGGAGCTTTGCCGCCATTCTCCAGCCACTCTTCCAGACTCTGCAGCGCTTCAGCCTGGCTGGCGTAGGACAACTGACGCACCTCATCCACCGAACAGTCGAGCGCAGCAGCAAGTTCTTGCTCTGAGGGGGGGCGCCCCAAACGATTGTGCAGTTCACGCTGCGCCTGATTATGGCCGTGTACCTGCTGTCGCAGTTGGCGGGGTCGCCAGTCCAGACGGCGCAACTCATCGAGCATGGCGCCACGAATCCGTTTGAAGGCATAACTTTCAAACTGGGCATCGGGCTCGCTGCCATAACGGCGCCACGCCTCCAGCAATCCCATCATTCCCACCTGCTCCATGTCCTCCTGATCAAAACAGGCACTGACCTGGCTGCGCAGATGGCTGGCGGCTCGCTTCACCAAGGGTAGATAGCGAGCAAGAATAGCAGGCTCTCCCGTGCGAGGAAGTTGCGGAGTATCGGCAAACTCTTGTTGAGCATCCCAAACGGAATCAGTCATATCGTGGCTACTGTACCAGTACCTTGGTGATCAGCACTTCATCAAGATAGGGCTTATAGCCATATCCCTGTACCGTAGTGACCAGCTTGTCGCGCAGAGAGACTTGCAACTTGGAAATATTCTGCAGCTCGACTTTTACGTCATCATGGGTGCGGTGGCTGAAATACTGCACCATGGCATTGCGGATCAGTGGCGTCAGTTCATCCAGCTTGGCAACCTGCGCCGGGTTGTAGGTCACCAGTGCCAGCTCCAGCACCAGATAATGAGACTGTTCACCCCCTTCCAGACTGATAACAAAGCGCTCCATCGGCTTGAACAGCGGAGTGCTGCTCAGCTCGGGCCTTGGCTCTGCCAATCCGAGCCAGACTTCGACCACATCGCGCTTAAGCCATGCGCCATAGGCCAGTATGGCCAACAGACACAGAGCCATGACGAATATCATCAACCACTTCATGACACGACGCATAATGTAAAACCACTCTCGCTGTTACGGGTTAAAAATCAGACCAGTGTATTGAGCCAGTCGTGCACCGTATCCCATTGGGAATCCGGATCATCCTGCCACTGGCGGCGGCCAGCCAGGATCTTCTCCTGTTGCCACCGCTCCTGCTGTCCCTGTTCGCCACCCTGCCCCACATTGACCTCGACCCCGCCGGCATGATGGGGGGCCAGACTCATGCGCAAGCGCTCCATCGACTGGATCATCGCATCGCGCACCGCCGGATTGGTCACGTTCAACTGGACATTGAGCCGGTCACCATCGAGCTTGACGGTCAACTCCAGTCGCCCGAGCTCTGGCGGATCCAGCCGGATGTGGGCCTGTTTCACCTGTTGATTGACCTGCAGTTCAACCTTGTCCTGAAGCAGGCTAACCAGCTGCTGTCCCCACTGGCTCTGGTTGTCTGACAACCGGACAGGTGCCCATTGATAGTCGACCGGACGCAGCGGTGCAGCGGCGAGTTGTCCAACTGCCAGCTGGCGAGCATCTGGCAACCTGTTTTCTACCGCAGCGGTATCAGGCACATTTCCAGCATCGAGACCGGCGGCCATAATCGGCAAGGTGAAGCGGCCGGGCAATACACCGGTTTGCCCATTTGATTTGGCAAGCAACGTAGAAAGCGCCTGTTCTGCAGCAGCAGAGACCGTTTCACGACGCGGCATCACCTCTTGCTCGGGCAGCGTGGTCGCACTCCCCATCAATGCACGAAGAGAGGGCGGCAATTTGTTATCCACCACCACCTGCTGGCCACCGGTGCTACCTTCAGCTCGGGAAAAAGTACGGCTCACACGAAAACCATCAAGATCGGCATCACTCACTCTGACAAAGAGAGGAGGCATATTGGTAAACGCTTGCAGCTGTTCAGCCGGGTCGCCTTCCATCCTTGGCTGTTCGTTCTCTTTTTCCTCTACCGCAACATCGCTGGCAGCCAGCTCGGGCAAGGGCAATGCAACCAGAGGGTCAACCGCCTCATCCAGCGGTTGATATAACTCCCCTTCACTGCCGGCTTGGCCGGACAAACGGTTCAAGGCCGTGACATCCGGCAAATACGCAGCGTCAAAACCGCTAAATTGAATCAATCCCATTGCTCTGTCTCACCGTAGGCGGTCAAGCCTTCACGAATCGAAGAAAGCTGCTGCCACTCCTGTTTACGAACCTGGGTCTCCTGCTCGCAGAGTTGCAATGCCTGTCGATACAAAATTCGGGCTTTATCTCTTGCTGGTTGCAACGCAGCCCAGAGTTGGGGATTCCGGCTAACTTGAGAGACAAATTGTGCAAAACGTCCATCGGTTAGCCTGACTGCATCCCACTGGCCAGCTTGCGCTTGTTGCAGCAAGAGCGTACCCAACCCCAATAACTGACGCTGGCGAGTCTGCAGTTCGGTCTCACGCAACACGGGAGCAATACCTGACATGACGAGCCCCAAAAAGAAGATGAACCAGCCCACAAGCAAGGAGTGGGCCAGACCGAGAACCAAGAAATTTCAATATGTTGGGCGTGAGAAAGAACAGAGAGGAAGGAAGTACTACTTCCGTATTAACGAGGATGACGCGCCATTGCTTCCCAACCCTCTTTCAGCTCTTGCAGGATTTTGCGCACTTCGGCGAACCCCTCAACATTGTTGGAAACGCTGATTTCGAACAATTTTTGACCACAGTAGTCATAAAGACGATGCAGATTAACCGCCAGTTCGCCCCCCTTATTCATATCAAGCGCACTGTCCAGCCCCCCCAGGATCTGCAGACACTTGTTGATGGCCAACCCTTTGCGCTCAAACTGTTTGGCCAAGATATGCCCTTCGGCTCTGGCTATCTCGTCAAGCAAGCCATCCATCAACATCAATACCAACTGATATGGATCGGCACTGGCCGCCTTGGCTTCTGTGGCAGCAAATCGATAGGCGTCGTAGCCATCTTCGGATTCAAACATGGGTCACTCGCTATTGCAGGTTCAAAACCAGTTCATCCAGGGGAAAAGCTTAAAGTGCTCCCATGGTCTGCATCATCTGGTTCATGGTGGTGAATTGATTGAGGTAACGCTTGTAAACAGACTCCATCCGTTTATTCAGCGACTCCATTTTATCATCAAGTCGCTTTTGATTGGCTTCCAATGTGCTCTTGCGAGTGGCCATCACACCATTAGTCTTGGAGAAAGGATCGAGCACCTTGCTCATCCGCTTGAGCAAACCGTCATCCCCCATCAGCGCCTTGCCCAGCAGTTCAGGGTCCTTCTCGAGCGACTTTTTGAAATCCGAGTCACTAAACGCCAACTTGCCCGATTTCTCGGTTTTGATACCAAGCTGAGTCAGGGTCATGCCAGCAGGAAGATTGCGAACCGCGTTGGCCAGCGCACCTTTCAAACCTCGCACCGTGGCATCAGAAGCCAGTACGCCTTTCGCCTTGATATCGGTGGATGTCTCTTTGTTCAACAGATCCAGCAACTCATTGTAACTATCAACAAATTTCTTCAATGAGCCGGTGACGGCTTCATTGTCATAAGCCACTGTCACCTGCATCGGGCCATCGGTTGGCTTTTGCACCTTGGTGAGATCCAGCGTCAGCCCTTCAACTACGTTTTCAATTTTGTTGGTCGGCGATTTGATCTCCAGCGCACCGTCGCCAACCCCCATCTTGATGATGGAGTCCTGACCCGGGGTGATCACCTTGCCATCGATAAAAGCCTTGCCGAAGGCTGAAGCCGGGTCGCCATCATAGGTGGGGGTAAACACCTTGGCTACTCCGCTCTCTTTGCTGGTCAGCACCAGGTTAACCTTGCCATCCGTGCGGATCAGGCTTGCCTTAACCCCTGGGTTATCCGCCGAATCATTTATCGCAGAAACCAGACTCTGGGCTGTCGCCCCCGCAGGCAAGGTCGCCAAGTCGATAGCAAACGCCTTGCCATCAAGGGTGAACGACACTTTGCCGGAGGTTGGCAATGGCGCCTTGTCATCTGCCAGTTGCACCCCGAACTGATGGGCCTGTGCCAGTTGCTTGACCTCAAAGTTATATTGCCCCGGGGTCGCCTTGCCATTGCTGGTGACCGTCATGATCCCCTCTTGCGAGAGGCTGGCTTTCTGGGCCTGCAACGTCGCTGGCTTGTTCATATCTTTCAGCAGAGTCTGAAAGCTGGAGAGCTTGGAGTTAATGGATGACAGCGAACTCTGCTGCGCCTTGACATTGGCCAGCTGCCCCTTGAGCAGCTTGTCCATGTTCTTGCGCTCATTGGTCACCATGTTCATCGCGGCTGAAGCGGGATCGACCTGCATATATCAACTCCTTCGGTATCAGGGCAAGACTTGCTTGTTGAAAAAGGCTGTTACACCAGCACTTTTCAACCGGCAAGGGGAAGAAAAGAGGCCGCCACACAGGTGGCGGCCCTTATAGCGATTAACGCAGCAGACCGGTGACCATACCAGTCATCTGGTTTGCCTGACCCAGCACAGACATGCCAGCTTGCATCAGCATCTGGTTCTTGGTCATGTTGGTGCTTTCGGTGGCGAAATCGGCATCCATGATGCGCCCCTTGGCGATATCGGTGTTCTCTTTCATGTTGGAGAGGTTGTTAACGGTGTGCTCCAGACGGTTGATATTGGCACCGAAAGCGGAACGTACGCTGGTGATATCCTGCATAAAGGATTCCAGCTCACCGATGGCTTTCTGGGCATGCTCTTGGCTTTGCAGACCAAGAGTCAAAGTGCCTGAGTCCAGACCAGAACCTGCGGTCATAGCAGCAGCACTTACATTATTTAGTGCTTTTTGCTTATCTTCGACATCAATTTGTTTAGTAACAACAACTCCGTTTTGAGCATCAGCTGCTTTTTTTGCTGTCTCCCAATCACCTTTTTTGGCTGGGTCAGCATCATAAAGGCGTTTAGCGTCATCTTCTGTTTTCTTGAGAGGAGCATATTTATCTTTTTCTGCCTGTAGCGCCAACTTTGCATCTTCTACAGCTTTTGTAGGAGCGGCAATTGCAGCTAAAGCATCTTGATCAACTTTACTCATTGGGGCTCCACCGACAACTTTCTTCAGTGTTTCACCAATATCTACGGTAAGTGTTTCTTTATCAGTGCCGCCAATCTGGAAAGTCACTTTACCCTTGGCAAATTTGCCATTGGTACTATCCAACAGGTTTTCACCACCAAAGGTGGTATTGCCAGCGATATTTTTCAGCTCTTTGGTCAGCTCACCAAATTCGGCATTCATGGCGGCAATATCTTTATCGCTGCTGGTGCCGTTGGCGGCCTGAGTGGCCAGATCCTTCATGCGCTGAACGATATTGGTCATCTCGTCCATGGCACCTTCGGCAGTCTGCATCATGGAGATGGCATCCTGGGCGTTGCGCATACCGGTCTTCTGGCTGTTGGACTGGGATTGCAGACGGGTGGCGATTTGCAGACCAGCAGCATCGTCAGCAGCAGAGTTGATGCGCATACCGGTACCCAGACGCTGCATGGCAGTGCTGGCCAGCTTGTTGGTTGAAGCCAGCTGATTCTGGGTGACCATGGCGGCAAAGTTGGTGTGGATTGACAGACTCATTTTCGTTTCCTCGAAATAGATGCTGCCACAGGCAGCGTTTGGGTTGACCCCAATGAAGAACGACCACGGCGTCGTGAAAATTAAATCTTATTTTGCTGAACAGCAGTTTCTCTTGGCCCCCCACGTTCGGATGCGAAACAGTGGGCCCGCGAGCAGACAGCGCCGTCACTGGCACAAGAGGGCATCACAGAGATAAAAAAACCGCACAAGTCAGCTTGTGCGGTTTTTTACAAGGAGACAGCTCAGCGCTATCAAGTGAGTAACGCAACCACCCCTTGACGAGTGACATTGGCCTGCGCCAGCAGACCGGACATGGTGCCCATATAACCGCCTTGTGAGAGGCGAGCTGCCAGAGAGGATTGCAACTGTGCCAGCTCCTCCTGTTTCAGGTTCTGACTGCGAGCCTTGACCTTGTCCAGTTGCAGCACCATCTTCTGGCGAAACTGTTTCAACTCCCGAACCGATTGCTCAATCTCGCCAAGTACTTTTTGCAGCCGCTGCCGCTCCTGACGGATCTCCCCTTTGGCAATCCCTTCGGCCATGTGAGTCAGCGCTCCGGCCCTGGGCTTGAACTGCACCGGGATCGGGTTGCCAGCCGGGATACGAATCCCCTCGCCCCGGATCAGTACCGGCTCATCCAGTTTGCGACGATGGGGTTCAGCGACAGAGAGCTCCAGCTTGCCCAACTCATTCAGCCGAGCCCGGATATGCTCTTTACGCAGCGCCCGATCGAGTATGGTTGCGACCTCCCCCTCTCGCGCTCCGGCCGGGATGGTCACCTCCACCGCACTACTGCTTTGGGGGAAAGAAAACACCAGTCGCTCAGTGCTATTTTTGGCGCTTAATAAATCCAGATGCTCGGCACTGAACCGGGTGCGTAGCTCCTGAGGTGACGCAAGAAGTCTGGGCTTGAGATCGTCAGTCAAAGGGCCTCTTGGTTGGGTGACTTTCTCTTCCAGCATTTTTAAGCGGTTGGCAACGTCACTGCTAGCCAGCTCACGCTGACCCAACTGGCGTTCCAGCCGCTTCAATTCACCCCAAACCTGATTGAGTGCCTGTTCCCCACCCTGAGCATGAGCAATGCGTTGTTGCGCTGCGCCGATCAGGGCCCATCTATCCATCCGGATAATATTGGGGTGGCGCTCGTTCTGCTTTCGATTTTCCGGAGTGTGAGCCTGTGCAGTTGCGCGGCCCTGCAACTTGGGCTTTGCCTGCGCCTCGGCAACGCCCCCAAGACGGGTTTGCTGGATCTGCATCATGACTCCTTCACTCGTTACGGCATGTAGTTGAACAGGCTAAGGCCATTAACCTTGGCAAAAGCTTGCTGTTGCACCTGTAATGCCATCAGGACATGGGCCTGTCGGGTCGCGGCCTCGGCATAATCCAGCGACTCTATCTGGTTGCTCACTTCCTTGCTATAGACACCTTTCTCGGCATGGCTCTCGTCAATCTGATCCAGCAGATTGATCCGGGCACCAATCGTGCTCACCGCCTGGCTGATACTATCTTGCAGCGTCTGGCTGCGGCCGAGCATGGCTCGGGCTTGATCGACGGCGTCAGGTGCTGCGTCATTAATTGCCTTCACCATGCTATCGAGTCGTTTGAAAAAATCGTCAGGCTGCAGAAACAGCTGGTCAGCCGTCTGGTTCAAGCCCACAGTGACGCCGTTGGCAATACTGACCTCACGCACCAGATTGTCCCCCTGGTAGCTGTAGTCACCACTAGCCTGCTTTACCAATGCAGTCTGATCAACCTTGCTACCGGTAAAGAGGCTGGAGCCACTCTCGTTACGTGCATTGGCCAGATCCAGCAGACCATCCTTGATAATGGCGACCTCACTGGCCACCGCTTTGCGATCCGCATCCGACAAAGAGCCTGTTGCAGCAGTCTGGGTCAACTCCCGCAACCGCATCAGCATGTTGGTCATGGTTTCAAACTGCAGTTCCCCCTGAGAGAGCTGGCTCTTGGCATTGGCAATATTTTTCTGGTACTGCGCCATCGCCACCTGCTCTTTCTGCAAGCCCAGCAGTTGCACACTGCCAACAGGATCATCAGAGGGCTGAAGGATGCGTTTTTGCGTGGAGATTTGGCGATCGAGCCGGGCATATTCACCGAAGCCATGCTGCAAGTTGTCTAGCATGCTGAGCTGGATCTGGTTGGTACTGATGCGCATGGTCACCCTCCTCAGAACATATTCAGAATGGAATTGAAGAGTTGTTCCGAGGTGCTGATCACCTTGGCATTGGCCTGATAAGCCTTGGTGTAAGCCATGACTTTCACCCCCTCCTCATCGGTATTCACACCGCTGACACTGCTCAGCTTGGCCGCCATCTGTTTTTCCATATTGGCATCGGCCTGCATGCTCGCTTTCGCCTGCCCGCTCTGCACCGCCATCTTGCCAAGCAGGGCACTATAGGCATCGTATTGGCCATTTTTTATCGTCAGCAGGTCCTGCAAGTTGCGGTTATCGCCCTTGCCGCCACCTGCCTTGGCAAAAGCAAGATTGTCTCCGGTAAAACCATCAGCCACCCGCAATGTTCCCAACGCATTGATGTAGTTACCATGGATATCTTTTGTTTCGTCAAAAGCGAATAGCGGTTTCCCGGTTACTCCATGAAGGTCAAAGCCACCGGCCTGTTTGGCATTGAAATCCTCTGCCAGCTTGCCCGCTATCTGATTCAACGCCTCTCTGGTCGGCCGCAATACTGTGGTGCGATAATCCATCACACCCGCCAGCGAACCACCATGCAATTTAGGAACTTCAAACGTCTGACCACCGAAAGCGAGGCTGAGTTTATCGCCAGCAAGCGCGAGAGTACTGCTGCTTCCTCCCAACACCAGCGGCTGTCCTTGCGGCAGGCTGATCGCGAAAGCGCCGTCACTCTGACGATTAACCCGCACTTCCATATAGGTCGACAACTCACGAACAACCTGTTCGCGACTATCTTCCAGCGCTGAGGTATTGACTCCCTTGGCGGCTTGATCGCCAATCTGGACATTCAATTCGGCCAGTTGTGAAAGGTAGCTGTTCACTTGGGAAACAGTGCTGCTCAACTGATCGTCGATCTGTTTTTCCTGGGTGACCAGGCTCTCGCCCAGCTGGGTAAAGCGGTTGGCGAGGGCCCCAGCCGAGCTGACGATCTGGCTGCGCTGTGCCGGGGTTTCTGGACTGTCGAGCGCAGCACTGAGCGAGGCAAAAAAGCTGTCGAGCCCTTTTGCGATATTCATCGACTCACTGCCCAGCAACTGCTCTGTCGTATTGATGTATTGATGAAAGGCATAAGAAGAACCGGTGGCCGAACGGCTACGCCAGTGTTGAGCAACCAGATAGTCATCCGTTACCCTGCGTACCCCTGTCACCTCGACTCCGGCACCATTATCCAACCGCCCGAAACCGGACAGACTGCCCATCATGGCTTCCTGACGGCTATACCCGATGGTATTGACGTTCGCGATATTCTGGGCGGTCAGGTTCAATGCAATCTGGGCTGCATTTAGTCCGCTGGCGCCGATATTGAGCAGTGACATCAGTCAACCTTCTTCATTTTTACCGAGTTGAGAGGCTGGCTGAACGCAGCCAGGGTCTGCTGCTCTGAAGCGACCACCCCGTCCGGATTCTTTAATGACGGAGCCAGCTGGTTGACCATCTGCTCCCGCAGACCTATGCCACCTCGCTTGACCATGCTCATCGCCAACTGGCTGTCATACATATCGCGATAGAGGGATTGCCCCTTGATGATCTTGTCGTCCTCATCCTGCAGGGCATCCGTCGCCGAGCGCATATGTTTGAGCACGGTTTGCAGAAAACTGACTTCAAACTGACCGGCTGCAGCATCCAGCGCGGCACGCTGATCCGGGTTGCTTTTGATTTGCTGCAATTCATTGAGATCCTGATAAAAACCGGGATCAGAGCTAATTCTGGTCATGATAATCCTTAGATAACCACCAGCTCACCCTCAAGGGCGCCAGCCTCATTGAGCGCTTGCAAGATGGCCATGACATCATCGGGGGTTGCCCCGAGTGAATTGACAGCCTTGACGATCACTTCCAAGGAAGTGCCATCCGGCCAGACAAACATGTTGTTACGTTCCCGATCGACCTGGATCTTGGAGTTGGGGGTCGTCGTGGTCTGCCCGTTGGAGAAGGCGTTGGGCTGACTGACCGTCTGACTCTCACCAATCGTCACCGTCAGACTGCCATGACTGACGGCAGCCTTGTGAACCTTGACCCCTTGCCCCATCACCACAGTGCCGGTTCGACTGTTGAAGACCACCTTCGGCCGCTCCTGACCCGGATCCACCTTGATATCCTCCAGCAGGGCCATAAACGCGATGCGCTGGCTCTCGTCCCTGGGGGCTGCAACCTGAACCCGCCCGGCACTCACCGCTCGGGCAACCGGCCCCAGCTGATGGTTGATGGCTCGCTCCACATTGCGCGCGGTCTTGAAGTTGGGTTGATGCAGATTGAGGGTCACTTCCGGCTTTTCGGCAAAATTGCTGACCACCTCTCGTTCGATGGTGGCACCGTTGGGAATAATCCCGGCTGTCGGCACGTTAATCGTGACCGATGAACCTGATTGCCCTTCCGCTTTCACACCTGCGACAACCAGATTGCCCTGCGCCACGGCATAGACTTCACCGTCGATACCACGCAGGGGGGTCAGCAGCAGAGAACCACCGCGCAGACTCTTGGCATCACCAATGGAAGTCACGGTCACATCGAGCAACTGCCCCTTGCCAGCCAGGGCGGGTAGCGTGGCCTGAACCGAAACGGCTGCCACGTTCTTGAGCTTGGGATCGATATCGTCCGGTAACTGCACGCCAAACTGCTTGAGCATGTTGGCCATGGATTGGCCGGTAAATTTGACCTGGCTTTTGTCACCGGTCCCGGAGAGACCGACCACCAGACCATAACCCACCAGCTGGTTGGTTCTCAGCCCCTGCACATCGGCAATATCCAGCAAGGCTCGTTTGGCCGGTGCGGCAGCCTGACTAAACAAGGGCAAGCAGAGGCACAGCAGGGCGATAAACCATCTGTTCATGTGATTCCTCAAAATGGCGCAAACGCCGAGCTAAAGAAGCGGCCCAGCCACCCCATCTGGTTACTGTCGGCGAGGGCACCACGACCGGCATAGGTGATGCGGGCATCGGCAATGCGCTGGGAGGAGATACGGTTACTCTGGTCAATATCTTCAACCCGAACCATGCCGCCCAAGCGGATATATTCATCCCCCTGATTGAGGCGGATCCACTTTTCACCGCGGATCCCCAGCACACCGTTGGGCATCACCTCCGCGACCGTCACAGTGATGGAACCTGCCAGGGTATTTTGCTGACTGGAGGTCGCTCCGCCATCAAAATCCCGATCCGCACTGAGGGCGGCCCCCCAGTCGGGGCGCAGTTTACCGCCAATAGAGGGGGCCGGCACATTCATGCTGCTGTTTTTGCTCATGCTGGTATTGGCTTTCTTGCTCGACTGGGTACGCTCTTCCAGCACCACGGTGAGAATGTCACCAACCCGGTAAGCACGCCGATCCTGAAACAGGGTCATCATGTAGTTGCCCCGATAGAGGCCACCATCTTCGCCCTGCGCAGTCGCGGTCACCTTGGGACGGGATGGTGCCCATTTCTCGTCACCCGGCTCGGGTGCCTGCAGCTCATAGGTGGCACAGCCGCCCAGCAACAATACCAACCAGATATAACGCAGCATCGACTTCATCATTACAGTGCCTGAGTGACAAACTTGAGCATCTGGTCGGCGGAAGAGACCACCTTGGCATTCATCTCGTAAGCCCGCTGGGTCGTGATCATATCGACCATCTCCTCGACCACGTTTACGTTGGAGCTCTCCAGCGTGAATTGCTTGACGGCCCCCATCGCCTCTTCACCCGGTACACCTTCAATGGGCTCACCGGACGCGCCGGTTGCACGGTAGAGGTTGCCACCGAGCGCTTCCAGACCGGCCGGGTTGGCGAAATTGGTCAGGGTTATGCGGCCCAGCTCGACGTTCTCTTGCTGACCGGGCAACGAGGCGCTGACAGTGCCGTCGGTACCAATGGAGATCTTGGTAGCGTTATCGGGGATCTGGATCTGCGGTACCATGGGCAAACCATCGGCGTTAACCAGTTGCCCCTCGGCATTGCGATGCCATTGGCCATTGCGGGTATAGGCCGTCTCGCCATCCGGGCGCTCGACCCCGAAGAAACCGGCACCGACCACCGCCATATCCAGCTCCTGATTGGTGTTCTGGAACTGGCCGGAGGTGAAGACCTTCTGGGTACCCACCACCCGCACACCATTACCCATTTGAATACCGATAGGCGCTAGATTCTGCTGATCTTGCTGAGCACCCGGCTGGCGCTGCACCTGATAAAAGAGATCTTCAAACGCTACTCGATCGCGCTTGAAGCCGACCGTGTTCACGTTAGCCAGGTTGTTGGAGATACTGGACATCTTGGCATCTTGTGCCGACAGACCTGTTTTACTGACCCATAATGCTGCGTGCATTGTTATTCCACCTTGTTCATCAAGCCTCATCCACTGGGATGTGGCAAGGCATCGGGTATCTGCCCGATGCCGTCAAAATCAACCCTGACCGGAAATCAATTTGGCCCCTTGACGAGCCTGATCATCCGCCGCTTTCATCAACTTGACCTGCAGTTCGAAATTGCGGGTCAATGACATACTGCTGACCAGCTCATCCACGGCATTGACGTTGGCCCCTTCCAGAAAACCGGATGCCATCACCACCTGGTCACTGACCTCTGCATCCTCTCCCTGACGCCTCCGGAACAGACCGTCATGACCTTTGACCAATTCGGCTGGCTCTGGATTGACCAGTTTCAGACGCCCCACATCGAGCCGGGCGCCACCACCCGGCGGAGTGATACTCAGGGTGCCATCCTTGCCGAAACTGATGTCACGATAAGCGGGCAGCACCAGCTCGCCCCCCTCCCCCAGCACCGGCCGACCATTGAGGGTCAACAGCCCGTCGGCATCGGCCTCCAGATTACCAGCGCGGGTATAAGCCTCTTTGCCATCAGGCGTCTGCACCGCCAGAAAACCCTCGCCACGAATCGCCACATCCAGCTTGCGACCGGTCTGCATCAGAGGGCCAGCTTTGAAGTTGGTCCCGGCCATCTCTTCTCTGGCCATCACTCGGCTCTGGTAACCATCGCCCGTCAGGGCATAAGCCGAAACCCGCTCAAAGTCAGCCCGAAAACCGGCGGTATTGACGTTGGCCAGGTTATTGGCCCGGATTTGCTGGGCCATCAGGGTATGTTGCGCCCCGGACATGGCGGTGTAGATAAGCTTTTCCACGGGTTACCCTTAGAAGGAGTTGAACAGAACCTGGGTCATCTTGTCAGCGGAACTGATGGTCTTGGCGTTGGCCTGATAGTTACGCT
Source organism: Aeromonas sp. R2-4 (assembly GCF_040908365.1). NCBI lineage: Bacteria > Pseudomonadati > Pseudomonadota > Gammaproteobacteria > Aeromonadales > Aeromonadaceae > Aeromonas > Aeromonas sp. R2-4. The sequence continues at coordinate 180,513 of NZ_JBFODO010000002.1, read as the reverse complement.
GGGAAGTCATCAGGCTTACCAGTTCACCGGTCAGATCCACGTTGGAGCTCTCATAGGCCCCGGCGGTCAGCTTGCCCATGGTGCCGGTTCCCGGCGCCCCCAGTACCGGCTGGCCGGAACTGAACGACTGTTGCCAGGTGGTGTTGTTGGTCTGCAGCAGACCATTGGGATTGGTGAAGTTCGCCATCACGACCTGCCCCTGCAACAGGCTCTGACCGTTGGTAAAGGTGGCATAGACACCACCATCGGCATCAACCCGCACACCGGTCAGGTCACCTGCGGTATAACCATTGGACTGGTTGCGGGTAGCGTTGAAGTCAGAGGCATACTGGCTCACCTTGCTGATATCCACTGCCAGCGTGATATCTACAGCCCCTGGCGCATTAAGGGTCAACTTGGGCATTTTTTCAGCAGCAGGCGCATTCAATGTGCCGTTTTTGGTGAATTCCAGATCCGTTTTTGCAGCCAGATCACTACCATCGAGGGTGTAATGTACTGTCCACTTGTTCTCATCGGTCTTGACAAAATACTGGGTCAGGCTGTGCTCACTGCCGAGGGAGTCGTACACCTTGCTGGTCTGGGAGTAGTTATAGGTTTCCGAATTATCTTTGTTGAACACCTGGGTAATCTTGCTGGCATCCGCTTTTAGGTTCGCCACAAACTCCAGCTTGTCGGATGCCTTGGCTGGCAGGCTGCCCGCCTTGACCTGAATATCCCCGACCACACCAGATTGCAGTTTGCCCGCGTCATCCGTGGTATAACCCTGCAGACGGGTACCACTCGCCGTGGTCAGGTAGTTACCGCTATCACGCTGGAACATGCCAGCTCTGGTGTAGGAGGTTTGTCCGCTGCCATCTTTCAGCACGAAGAAACCACTGCCAGAAATCGCCAGATCCAACCCGCGCCCGGTGCGCATCACATCACCGTTGCGATCAAAGTTCTGGGAGACGTTGTTCATCTCGACACCGCCAGCCTGACCACCACCATAGATGGCAGCAAACTCGGCACGGCTGGATTTGAAGCCCGCGGTGCTGGCGTTAGCAACGTTGTTACTGATAACGCTCAATTCCTGGTTTACGGCGCGCAGGCCGCTCAATCCGATACTGAAAGACACTGTGTCGCTCCTATCTAATTACGCTGATTTGCCGAACTGGATTGCACTGAACAGCGGGACATCGCCCACACCGGCAACCTGCAGCATGATTTCTCCCGTACCGGGCAAAGCAACACGTTCTACCTTGCTCGCTACATAATTTTTGGTCGCCACCAAGGTCTTGCCCGCCGAGGCCTTGACCTCAAAGTGGTACTCTCCGGCAGGAAGGGGGGGCAGTTCATAATCCAGCCCGCCCGCCTTGCTCTCACCCCAACTCTTGCTGGCCACCAGCACGCCGTGCTGGTCATACACTTTGAGATCCACTTGCTCCGCCGCACCTTGCAGCTCGATTTGACCGCGGACCTTGTGCTCTTGCTGTTGTTTAAGGGTTTTGCTCGGCACCATGACCTCTTTGTCGACCAAAGCGGTACTCTGCAACACCTGCTGGGTATCCATCTTGGTGTTGCTCTGTAGCTGAAGCTTCTTCAGTCCTTCGACGCCCTCTACCATGCTGAACTGGGCCAGCTGGGCAACATACTGGGCTCCATCAAGTGGGTTGGTGGGATCCTGGTTCTGGATCTGCGCCACCATCATCTGCAGGAATTCGTTACGCAGTTGCATCCCGCTATTCTGATTGGCTTGCGTTTCCTGAGCAGCACCGGCGCCATTGCTGACGATCTTGGGGTCAGCAACAGCCTGACCCGTACCACGCGCCGTATCCAGACTGCTTATCTGTGGCAGACTCATGGGCTTAGGCTCCCTGACCAAGACGCAGCAAACCTTGCTGCATACTGTTGATCCGGTTGATCACCTCCACCGAGGTTTCAAAACCGCGAGAGGCGCTCATCATGTCAGCCATCTCTTCCACCACGTTGACGTTGGAGTAGTAGACAAAGCCATCCTGATCGGCCATCGGGTTGGTCGGCTCCAGCCGTTTCTCTACCTGACGGTCGGACTGCACGATACCCGCCACTTGCACCGATGCAGCGCCGAGGCCATCGGCATCCTGAATCTTCTGATAGAGAGTGGAAAAAACCGGCTTGATGGCTCGAAACGCGGCGTCTTCACTGGCGGCCGCGCTATCCACGTTGGCCAGGTTGGAGGCAACGGTATCCAGCCGCACGGTCTGGGCGCGCATGGCACTGCCGGCGATGTCATAAATCTTGTTGAACGACATGGTTAACGGCCCTCGATCGCCTTGGCGATCCCGGTAATCTTCATATTGAGGAAAGTGAGACTGGTCTGAAAATCGGTGGCGTTGTTGGCAAATTTGCCCTGCTCAACCCCCAATTCGGCGGTATTGCCATCCATGGAGACCTGATAAGGAATGCGATAGAGGGGGTGACGCATATCGTCACGCATGGCGCCCTGGCTGATGGCCTGACTCTCCTCGCCCGCAGCAACTTGCTGCGCGACACGGCCCAGAATCGTCTTATAATCGACATCCCGAGCCAGATAGCCCGGTGTATCCACGTTGGCCAGATTTCCCGCCAGAATACGTGCCCGCTCCGCCCTGACATCGAGGGCATAAGGGTGTACGCCGAGGGCGCTGTCAAATGAGATACTCATGCTTCATCCTTTATCGTTCACTCAGACCGGGGTTACCCTTATCAAGACTCATGCCAACCATGAAGATACCTAGTTTCAAGCGGTTACCATGCACCATCCGCCGCAAGCAGATGAGAAATGAGGAAGTGCGACTTCCCGTGTGGAAATGGAGTGGCATCCTCTGGCTACTGCTGAGCGCATTCGCGGACGGTGCCCCGCAGGTGCAAAGCACCATGCTTGAACAGTTGCTTGAACAAGATGCCCGCCAGAGTCTTGATGACTACATCACCCAGCAGGGATGGCCTGTAACCACAGGAGAATTTCGAGTCTGGCTTGCCCCTTCCGCCGAGCACCTTCCTCCCTGTCCCTCACAGTCACTCTCGTTACAAGCAGGTGGCCAGTATCGGCAACCCTGGGGACGACGCCCCTATCTCATCGAATGCACAGATCCCGCCTGGCAAGTGCGCGGGCGGGTAGAGGTCTCGCTACTGTTGCCGGTCTGGGTTGCTGCACGGGATATCGCAAAAGGTCAGGGCATCAGCGCCAGCGATCTGGTGGAGAAAGAGTTGGATGTCAGCCGCATACAGCGCGGGTTCACCCCGAGTAATCACTCCCTGCTGGGCCATAAAAGCAACCGGCATCTGAGAAGCGGGCAACTCATCGGTGAGCTGGACTTACAAAAAAGTTGGGCGGTCAAACAGGGGGAAGGGGTACTAATTCGTGCAGGGAAAGGTGAGTTCTCCGCCACAACCAGAGGGGAGGCCCTCGATAATGGCGGAATAGGCGAGGGGATCAGAGTGAAAAATCTTAGCTCTGGCAAGCAGATACAGGCATGGGTGACTGATATAGGGGAAGTTGAAACCCGTTTTTGAACCAAGATCGCAATTTGATTCAAGTTCGACAAGCCTTGGGTCGCTTGTCATAAACAGACCATCAGGAATTTATGTTATGAAAATTACCCGTACTGACTCGCTCTATATTCAAAACCAGTCTGGCCGCAAACCGGATGTGACGGCCAAACCGGAAACCAAATCTTCACAGTCATCCGAAGCCCGGATCAGCAGCACAGCGCAGTCAGTAGCCAACGCCCGCAGCCAGCTGGCCACCACATCCGACGTCGACATGGACAAGGTCAACGAGATCCGCAAAGCCATCAGTGAAGGCAAACTGGAGATCGATCTGGATGCGCTGGGTCAGGCCATTCTGGATATGCATCGCCGATGAGCGTGGATACCAAGGCCACCGTCAAGGCATTGATCCTCGGGATCCAGCAGGATAACGGCCACTACACCGAGCTTACAGCCTTGTTGCTGCGCCAACATGCACTGCTGGCAAGCCATGATGTCGATGGCCTGCAAGTCCATAACGAGCAGCAGACAGCGCTGATGGCCAAGGTGACACAACAGGCAAAGTTACGCTGCCAGCAGCTGCAGACATTGGGCCTCAAACCCGATGAGAAGGGGATGGCCACCCTGATAGCCAAGCTGCCACTTCCCCTGCGCACCACGGTAACCAATCAATGGCAACAGCTTGAACAGCTGCTGCACCAGTGTCTGCGCCAGAATGATCTCAATGGCCGCCTGCTGGCAGGCCAGATGGAGACGATTCATTCGCTGTTGGGACAAGAGTCAGGTTATCGCGACCCGGACAGCATCACAGATTAACCTTCCGTCTTACTCTTTGCGGGTCAGGTGACGCAAACTCGCCAGCTCATCCAGCTGCAGTTGATCCCGCCTCTCCTGCTGCTGGCGAGCAACATCATCACGTCTTGCCAGCAATAGCTCCAGCCCCTTGACCCGCCCGAACTGCCGGACAAGTTCCCCTTCGTGGCGCTCCAGATCCAGTCTGGCCAGCGCAGATTGCTGCACCTGATGGGAGAGCAAGCGGCGCAACTGGCCATCCATCTGTTGCTTGTTTTGCCATAGCAAAGGGTGAAACTTGTCGGAACCGGGCCGCAGCGAGGAGATCACTTCCTGCAATTTGTGTGCTCGCTGCTCTTCCCGCAACGCCAGCTCCCGCAAACGCTGACGCTCAGCACCAAGATTTTCCAGCTCTTCCTGTTGCAACCCCAGATAAGACTTCAGCATAACGAATCCTTATCCCTGCCCCAGCACCTGCTTGAGACCAACCATCACCTGTTCAAAGGCCATCTCTTCATGCAAGCCTTGCTGCAGGAATGCGGCAATCCCCGGATAACGCTGAACAGCCTCATCCATCTGCGGATCGGCCCCGGGTTGATAACCGCCCAGTGGCAGCAGTTCACGCACCTGCTGATAGCGTCCCCACAGCTGGCGCAAGGTGACCGCCAGCTTTTGCCATTCGGCAGGCACGACTTGTGGCATAACCCGACTGACCGAGGCACCGATATCGATGGCTGGATAGTGGCCCTCTTCCGCAAGACGGCGGGTCAGCACGATATGACCATCGAGAATGGCGCGCGCCGCATCGACCACCGGATCCTGTTGGTCATCCCCTTCCGCCAGCACGGTGTAGAACGCACTCAAACTGCCATCCGGATGCGTGCCGTTACCGGCTCGCTCCACCAGCTGGGTCAGCATGCTGAATACCGAGGGTGGATAACCCCTGGTGGCAGGAGGTTCACCGATGGCCAGCGCGATTTCCCGCTGCGCCTGGGCATAGCGAGTCAGTGAATCCATCAGCAGCAGCACATCCTGCCCCTGCTCACGGAAATACTCGGCAATCCGGTGGCATAGCTGGGCCGCTCGCAGCCGCATCAGGGGAGATTGATCCGCTGGCGCCGCAATGACCACGGCGCGAGCCAGACCATCGGCCCCCAGACTGTGTTCGATGAATTCGCGCACTTCACGGCCCCGCTCACCAATCAGCCCCACCACCACAATCTGGGCTGCAGTATTGCGGGTCATCATGCCCAGCAACATACTCTTGCCGACCCCCGAGCCGGCGAACAGCCCCAAGCGCTGGCCCTTGCCAACCGTCAGCAGGCCATTGATGGCGCGGATACCGACATCCAGCGGTTCACGTACCGGAGTTCGCAATAGCGGATTGGGGGGAAGAGCAAACAGGGGGACACTGTCACCAACATCGGGTAACGGCTGCCCGTCGAGGGGCTGCAGCAGGCCATCGAGTACCCGCCCCAGCAGATGACAACCAAGCCGAACGGTTTCCTCCCCATCGATCGGTTCGACCTGAGCTCCCGCGAAGAGGCCACTCATCGGCTGCAGCGGCATCAGGTAAGAGATATCCCGGTTAAAACCGACCACCTCGGCCAGCAAGGGGGCGCCACTTGCCGTGCTGACACGACAACGCTGCCCCATCACCAGTTGGCAGCCGACTACCTCGAGAGTCAAGCCGGTCACTCGCACCAACCGGCCAAAACGACGAAACACGGGCAGTTCATCAAGATTATCCAGCGCACTGGTCAGTGCCTGCTGCAAGGCTTCATGCATCTTGCGGCACGTCCAGCGAGCTGTTGAGCTGTTCGATGCAGGTTGCCAGACGGGAGCTGGTGCTTACCTCGACGACGGCAGCGCGCGTTTCGATACGGGCATCGCCTACCCCAAGTGCTGCATCAACTTGTAATGGCCACCCTTCGCAGCGAGTCACCCCCTGCTCGGCGAGTCGCTGTCGATCTCCCTCGTTGAGGTAGATCACCAGCTCTTCCGACCCACTCGGCAAGGTAGCCAGCGCCTGCTCGACCTGATTCATCACCTGCTGCGGATTGAGGGTGAACTCGGCCATGATGACCCGCTTGGCCACCTGCGCCACCAGCTGGGCAATCAGCTCTTTCTGCTCGGCCATTCGGGCCCGGCTCAGTGACTCCCACTGCTCTTGCAGCTTGGCAAATGGCACCATTGCCTGTTCGAAGGCAGCGCGTCCCTCCGAAAGGCCCTGAGCAAACCCGCGAGTTTGCCCTTGTTGCAAACCGGTGCTCTCGCCTTCCTGCAGGCCGCTAGTCAGCCCTTGCTGATAGCCGGCCTGATAACCTTCGTCATGACCTTGCTCCAGCCCCTGCTGATAGCCGAATTCAAACTGTTCTTGCTGACTCCGGGCCTCTTCCCCACTCTGACCGAGCGCAGGGAAACGATACAGACGGGTCGCCCCAGGCATCAATTTGCGCACATTGTGACTCATGAATGCCTCCTGTTAACTGACGGTGGGCTCTTCGAACAGCTGGAACTCGATCTCGCCCTGCTCCACCAACTCGCGGACCAGTTGCATGACCTCTTCCCTTGCCTGCTCGACCTTGCGCAAAGAGACACTGCCCTGGTTCTGGATCTGATCGTCCAGCGCCTGAGCCATCCGCTTCGGCATGGCACCCAACACCACCTTGCGGAAGCTGGTTTCTGTGTTCTTGAGAGCCAATGCCAGCAATTCGCTGGGCAGCTCCTGCACCAACCGTTGCAAGGTGTCGTCGCTCTGACGGCGCAACGCCATGAAATCGAACATGTTCTTCTCAATTTCAAGCGCCATGTCACCATCGTGTTCCCGCAACAGGGAGAGCATCTGCTCCTTGTCACCCTGATAACGGTTGAGAATATCGGCTACCTGCCGCACCCCGTTTACCTTGGCACCAGATTGATCCGCCACGTAGGTGAGACAGCGATCCAGTGTCAGCCTGAGTTCGCCCAGCACATGTTCACTGACACTGCTGAGACTGGCGACGCGCACCAGCAAATCGTCATGCACCGAGCCGGGCAAGGCATCAAGCACGGCGGACGCAGTCTGGGGCGGCAGGAAGGCCAGCAGCACAGCCTGCATCTGGGGATGCTCGTTGCGGAAGAAACGTGCAAGCACATCGGCAGGTACCCACTGCAGACGCTGGATATCCTGGCTCATCACATCGCCGTACAGACTGTCGAGCAGACTACGGGAGAGTCGTTGCCCCAAAGCAAGATCGAGCGTCTGTTCCAGATACTCCCGTGAAGCGCTGCCAATTCCGCTCTGCTCACGGTAGTGATTGAAGAACTGCTGCAACGTCCACTTTGCCTCCATCGAACTGACGCCAGAGAGAGAGGCCATCTTGGAAATCAAACGCTGCACCTCGTCGCGGGAGAGCTTTTGCATCACCTTGGCCGCAGATTCGGTCCCCATGCTCAGCAACAAGATGGCGGCCTTCTCAAGGTTGTCGATATCGATATCGACGGCACTCTGATTCAAGTTAACGCTGTTCATTGCCACTCACCCATGCTCTGACAACCTCCGCCACCCGGGCGGTATCTTTTTCAACCAGCAACTGCAAATGCTTGAGCTGAACCTCCAGCTCGGATCCAGGTTCCGGCAACGACTCCATATCGAGTGACGAGAACTGGGGCTCCATCTTGTTGTCAGTACGGATCAGACTATTTGAAAGAGCAGACGTCAGCTGGGGATCATCGTCATCCCTGCGCATGGACAATCCGACTGTGGGCTCCAGCTCTTCTTCCGTCTCACCCATTTCCATATCCGGCTGCTGTTGGGTGCGAACCAGATGTTTCACCAACGGACGAATACCGAAGAAGACCAGTGTCAGGCCAAGCAAACCTCCGACCAGATAGCGCAAGGAGTCTTGCCAGTAGGGGGTCTCCCACCAACTGGATTCGGGAGCGGCTACTTGTACTGCACCATTGAAATCGAAGGCCTGCAGACTAATCTGATCGCCACGCGTCTCATCGAAACCGACAGCACGCTCTACCATCTGACGGATCTGTTCCAGCTGCTCGGCACTCCAGCCACCTTTCGGTGCAATCTGCTGGTTAAGCAGAATTGATACGTTAATTCGTTCCAGACGTCCCTGCTGGTAACGGGTGTGTACTATGGTGCGACTGTTTTCGTACTGCTTGCTGACTTCCTGACGCTCGGTACGAGTGTCGTTCTGTTGTGTAGCGGTATTGGCATTTGCATTGCTTTTGTCAGCACCAGCCTTTTCATCTTTTGCCGCCGTTTCAGGCGGGCGGTTGGATAACGCCCCCGGGATCCCCATCGCCAGCGCATCGATGGTCTTGTCTGACTTGTTGGACTCGCGAGTCACCACACCTTGCGGATCAAGCTGCTGCTGGGTCTCTTCAACAGCGTTGAAGTTAACGTCTGCCGCAATCTGCACCTTGAAATTGGTGCTGCCGAGCATGGGATAGAGCATGTCATTGGCACGCTGACGAATGTATTGTTCCAGCTTGCGGACATACTCCATCTGTTGAACGCTCTGCTTGCCAAAACCGACCTTGTCCCCCAGCTCTGCGCTGAGCAACTGGCCGGATTGATCAACCACAGTGACGGCACCGGGCTTCATTCCGGAGATACTACCTGCTACCAGGTTGGCAATCGCCTCGACCTGACCCGCTTCGATGGATTGGCCCGGTTGCATATCGAGCATTACCGATGCGCTGGGTTTCTCCTCATCGCGCCCCACGAACAACGTGCGTTTCGGAATAGCCAGATGAACGCGGGCACTGCGCACGGCATCGAGGGCTATGATGGTACGGGCCAGCTCCCCTTCCAGGGCATGACGATAACGCGCCCCTTCCATAAATTCGCTGGTACCCAATCCGGTTACGTTGTCCAGCCCTTCCAGACCAGACGGCATGGCTGCACGCACCCCTCGTGCAGCAAGCGCCATCCGGACATGAGCCAGCTGGTTTTCAGGAACCAGTACCTGACCGGTGCTCTTTTCCAGACGGAAAGGCACCTGCTCTTTCTCCAGCATCTCCATGATGTTGGCGGTATCGTATAGCTCCTGTTTGCCATACAGGGGTACATAGTTTTTGCTGGAGGTCCACAGGATAACGACTATGGTGCCTGCCACAATGGCAGCCAGCAGAGCAATGGTCAGGATCGATTTGTTGTCACGGGAGAGGGTACGCCAGTTGCGTAATCCCTCTTGTAGCCTGATTTTGAGCGAATCAGGGGCTGCCCCCTGAGGAGACGTTACCAGTTCAGTCATCTGTTACCTCAGAGCGGCATGCGCATAATGTCGTCAAAACCGGTCATCAGCTTGTTGCGAACCTGCATCAAGGCTGAAAAACTCAAGCCGGCTTTTTGACTCGCCACCATGGCGCCCACCAGATCATCGCTCTGCCCAGCATCGACCGATGCCATTAATTTTGACGCGACATTCTGCTGTTCATTGACACGCCCGACCACATCCCGCATGGCATCGGTAAATGATGCTCCCGACAGATCATTGGATTCGATAGAAGGGGTCTGGCTTGCGACACGCTGCATCTCCTGCATCTGCTGCAGTAGTGTCACTTGTGATGACATCATCTGAATCTTCACTCTTTATCCCTCTGCTTGAATCTGCTGTTCAATATCAATGCCTTGCTCACGCATCGCCGCAAGCTTGTAGCGCAGTGCCCGGGTTGTCATGCCCAGTGCATCGGCTGTGCGGGTACGATGGCCACGAAAGCGGCGCAAGGTCTCTAATACAAATTGGAACTCGGCATGCCGCCGGGTTTCACTCAACCCCTCGGGAGCATGCCACGTGTCTGCTGCGACTGTTTCTTCGGGAAGAATACAATTTGGCAACATCAAATCGACGGACTGTATATGCAAACCACGCGCCATTATTAATGACCGTTGAATGACATTATCCAGCTCTCGTACATTTCCTGGCCATTCATATGACAGCAACAACTGACAGGCACGTTCACTCAGGCGATAGCCCTGTTGGGATGCATAACGCTCAATAAAGTAGTTGGCCAGCGGAATAATATCCTCAGGACGTTCACGTAATGCAGGCCAATTCATTGGCAATACATCAAGACGATAGAAAAGGTCTTCACGAAATAGCCCACATGCAACCAGTTTGCGCAGATCTTTATTGCTGGCGGCAATGATTCGAACATCAAGAGCAATCGTTTGATTGCTGCCAAGTCGCTCAACTTCTTTTTCTTGCAGCACCCGTAATAATTTAGCCTGCAGGTTCAAAGGAAGCTCTGATATTTCATCCAGCAACAGGGTTCCCCCCTGAGCCAACTCAAATTTTCCGGGCTGGGCAGAAACAGCACCGGTAAATGCACCTTTATTGTGGCCAAAAAGAATTGACTCAAGCATTGCCTCAGGAATTGCTGCACAATTAATCGCCAGAAATGGTTTTTCCGCTCTGGCAGACATTTCGTGAATATAACGGGCCAACCGTTCTTTACCGGTTCCTGACTCACCACCGATCAGAATGGTGGCAGAGGTTTTGGCTGCTCGTCGGGCCAGTTGCAAGACCTGCAGGCTCATGGGCGACACAGCGATAAGATTGGGGATCGCCTGACGAAGGCGTAGAGCACCACGGACAACATCGAGCAATTGCTGGGGGCAGAAGGGCTTGATAATATAGTCAACAGCCCCGGCACACATAGCTTCCGCAGCAATGGTGGCCTGGCGCTCATTGACCATGATGACACAATCAAGTCCTTCGAACTCACGCAGAATACGCGGCCCGAGCTCGGTCATAGCATCCATATCGAGCAGGATCAAATTGACATTACCATCAGCAATAATGCCCTTTGATTGTTTAACAGAATTAACGCTTGATACCCTGATGCCTTCCTTTGATAGGACTTTTTCAACCTCATTTTCGGAAACTATTAGCGGCTGAATCAATAATATATGTGGTTCAGCCAAGCTATCGCCACATAACCCGATGATTTTATTTATTGATAATCCCGAAGACATAGACGTCTGACACCTGTGATTGTGGATAGAACAATCAATAGAACTGAAGTATCAGGCACAAAGGAGCAATACAAGATCATACTGGAAAAAACAGCATACCCAATATCTATATGGTAACAATTTTGTATCCAAATTCACCTTGGTAACCCCGCTGTCATTAGCTTTCCTGCTGTTAGACCGGAGGCTTTGCGTCCTGACTTTTCAGTTCAGTTTGCCCTTACAATGTGATAACACACCCGACCTGATGGTCTAAGCGTGTAGCAACACAATTAATATTGTTTTTGTTATTTAACTTTCACACATTGCTGCGTCAATTTTCGCCACATCATATAGTATTCATACGGCAATTCAAGCTGGGGCGGAAAAAACACTTCCCTTCAGGATATTTATCCAACAGTAATTAACCAAGTGTACCAATTACCTCCACCCGTAACTCTTCGGGGATTTCGTTATATGAGAGAACTTTGAGACCCTTTGCAAATGATCGAGCATAACGAGCTATCAACGGCCTTAGCTGCGGCATGACGACCAGAACCGGTGCATGTCCCAACTGCTGCAACTGCTCCTTCACCAACGGCATATTTTGCTGCAATTGGGCCAGCAGTTGCGGATCGACAGGGAAGCTGTCCAGCTGGATTTTGCCCTGCTGTTGTGACTGATTCATTGCAGCCAGCAATGTCTGCTCAAGGCGATCATCCAGCGTAAACGTAGCCAGCACATCGCGATTACCAATGGCCTGCCGCACAATCTGGCGCTTCAAGGCACAGCGCACATCAGATGCCAGCAAGACAGGGTCTTTGGTCAGCTCGCTCGCATCCAGCAGCGTCGTGGCAACGGTTCGTATATCGGTAAGACTGACCTGTTCCTTTAGCAATTGACGAAAAACTCTCAATTGCTGCATCTGGGTCAGCGCCAGATTGAGCTCTTCAGCCAACCGGGGGGACTGACTGGCAAGGTATTGGCCCAGCTTGCCAACTTCATCGTGACCAAACAACGCATCAAGTTGTTCACGCAACAGCTTGCTGGCGTGAGTGGCAATCACGGTGGCCGAATCCACCACCGAGTAACCAAGATTAAGGGCCTTGGCCTTTTGCTCAGGGGAGATCCAGACCGCACTCATGCCGTAGGCCGGGTCCTGGGTCAGCTCGCCATCGAGCGCACCATAAGTCTCACCACTGCTGATGGCCATCAAGCGCTGGCAATCCACATTCCCCATCGCCAACGCGACACCGGACAACTTGATCCGGTACTGATCAGGCTGCAGTTGCAGATTGTCGCGCACCCGGATCTCGGGGAGCAGAAAACCATATTGTTCGGATAGGGTTTTGCGTATCCCGCGCACTCGGGCAAGCAGTTCAGCCCCTTTATCCGTTTCAGCCAAAGGCACCAGACGATAACCAAGCTCGATGGCGACCGTATCGACTGGTGGCAAATCCTGCCACTCCAGTGCCTGCTGTTCAGGCTGAATCATTTGACGAGTCAGCTCTTGCGCAGCATCCAAATCCGGCACATTGACGGCTCGTTTGCTGACACTCCAGCCAGTCCAGGCCAGTACAGCTGCGAAACTGAGGAATGCGAGCATCGGCATCCCGGGCACCAGACCCAGGATCAGCATGATGGTTGCGGAGGTATAGATAACGCGAGGTGATGCCAGGATCTGCTGACCGACCTGATCAGCCATCTCCCCTTCATCGCTGACCCGGGTCACGATAATGGCCGCAGCAGTCGACATCAGCAGGGACGGGATCTGGGCAACCAGACCATCACCAATGGTCAGCAGCGCATAACGCTGGAAAGCTTCGGCAACGGGCAAGGCATGCTGGAAGATACCGATGGCCAACCCACCCACCAGGTTGATGATCAGCACCAACATGCCAGCTATCGCGTCACCACGAACGAACTTGGAAGCACCATCCATTGCACCATAGAAGTCTGCTTCTCGTGCGATCTCCTCACGGCGAGCCCTGGCCTGATGCTGATCCATGGTGCCGGCATTCAAGTCGGCATCGATGGCCATCTGCTTGCCGGGCATAGCATCCAGAGTGAAGCGGGCGGATACTTCCGAAATCCGCTCACCACCCTTGGTGATCACCACAAAGTTGATGATCATCAGGATCACGAAGACCACCAGACCGACGACATAGTTGCCACCGATCACGACTTCACCGAATGCCTGGATGACCTTACCGGCTGCTTCATGCCCTTCGTGACCGTGCAGCAACACCACCCGGGTAGAGGCCACGTTCAGCGACAGTCGCATCAAGGTGGCCACCAGCAACACGGTTGGGAATACCGAGAAATCGAGTGGTCTGCGGGCCGAGACGGATACCAGCAACACCAGAACCGCCAACACGATGTTGAAGGTAAAGAGCGCATCCAGCAGCCAACCGGGCAGAGGCAGGATCATCATGGCCAGAATGGCCAATAACATCAGCGGAATTGCGGTATAGGATTGGGTGAATACACGCCAGTTCACAACTTACCTCTCAGGTTGACGTAACTCGGGCGGTACATATAACGGGGCAAGAGGGGTCGGTTTCCTCCCCTTGCCTGCCTCATACGCCCTTAACTGCAATACATGGTTCAATACATAGGCAACTGCCGTGTACAGCCCTGCGGGGACTTCCTGATCCACCTTGGTCGAGTGATAGATGGCTCGCGTCAACTCGGGCAAGCTCATCACCATTTTGTCATGCTGCTTGGCAACCTGACGGATCCGCTCGGCCATACTGTCGACCCCTTTGGCAATCACGAAAGGGGCATTGGCACGAGTCGCATCATATTTTATGGCCACCGCATAATGGGTCGGGTTAACGATAATCACATCTGCCTGCGGTACCCGCTGCTCAATACGCGCACGAGCAAGCATTCCCTGTACCTGGCGGATTTTGGCCTTGATCTCGGGACGCCCTTCGCTGTTCTTGTGCTCATCCTTGACCTCTTGTTTGGTCATCCTGAGTTGCTTGTTAAGCGACCAGCGCTGATAGGGCACATCCAGCACGGCAATCAGCATCTGTACGCTCCCCAGCAGAATAAATGCCTGGGAGAGGATCCGTAGCGCCTGTTCGAGGGCCGCCTGAGGGGGCATCCGGTTCATCATCAACAAGGAAGGCCATTGATGATTTAACATCAACGCCAGCGTGCCGCCGATCAGCGTCACCTTGAGCAGTGACTTCAGCAACTCCATCAGGCTGTTCTTGGAGAACATCCGCCCCAACCCCTTCAAAGGGTTCATCTTCTCGCCACTGGGTAGCAGCTTTTTCCAGGTCAGCGCCATACCGCCCGGCACTATGCCGAGCAACACCAGCATCAGGGCCAGAAAGCCAAACAGGGGCAGCAGCACCCACAGCATGTTTATGAGCGCTTCACCCAACCAATGGATCATCATCTGCGGGTCACGGGCACCTTGCCAGTCAAAACGCTGCGGACGCTTCATCAACTCGGCAAAGAACTGGCCAAACCCCGGCACCATCCACTGCATCACCAACCCGCCAAGCAGCAGCAAACCGGCAGAACTGAGCTCTTTTGAGCGGGCGATCTGCCCCTCATCTCTCGCTTTCTGGCGTTTCTGGCTGGAGGCCTCTTCGGTTTTGTCATGTCCGCTGTTCTGACTCATGCCGGGGTCAAGCCTCGCAGCTGTTCAAGCACATGGGTAACCAAATCCAGATAACGGGAGGGCACACCACTGATGGAGAGCGCCATGGTGAGCAACCCGAGCAACAGGGTCATGGGAAAACCGAGAGAGAAGATATTGAGCGAAGGGGCGGTCCGGTTCATCACCCCGAAGGTCAGGTTAACCATCAACATGGCGACAACGGCTGGCAACGTCAGCAACAGGGCGGCACCGATAGACCAGCCAAACAACCCGATCACACCTTTCATATCGATCAGATCCAGAGATGAACCCGGCGGCCAGCTACGCAGGCTCTGCACCAGAATATCCAGTACCACCAGGTGGCCATTCAGCCCCAGAAAGAGCAATGCGCAAAACACCATCATGACCTGACTGATGATGGGGGCTGAATCCCCGTTGACCGGATCATTCATCACCGCCATCGCGAGCCCCATCTGCATGGAGAGGATCTGCCCCGCAGTGGTCATCACCATATAGAGCAGCTGGACACACAGACCAAACAACAAACCAAACAGCAGCTGCTCGACCGCTAGGACCAGCGAACCGGCACTGAAAGGATCGACAACCGGCATATCCTTCATCATGGGGGCCAGCAGCAGGCTGATAATAAACGCCAGCATCAGGCGAACTTGCGCAGGCACCCGGGTATCCCCAAAGACCGGCATCACCCAGAATGCCATACCGATCCGGATAAACGGCCACCACCACTGTCCCAACCATGCGGTCAGGTCAGCAGCACTGAGGGACAGCAGCGAATTCATCCGATAAACCCGGGGATTTTAAGAAAAAGATCCTGGAACAAGGTGGTTATCTGCGACAACAGCCAGTTACCCGTAAAGATAAGGGTCATCAGAGTCACGATAAAACGGGGAAGAAAACTGAGCGTCTGCTCCTGGATCTGGGTCGCCGCCTGAAAAATACTGACCACCAGTCCCACAATCAGGCCCGGTACAATCAGCACCGAGACCATGGTCACCACCAGATTGACCGCGCCACCAACCAGGGCAACGCTCTGCTCAGGGGTCATATCAGCCTCCCCCACCAAAGCTGGCAGCCAAAGTGCCGACGGTCATCGACCAACCATCGACCAGCACAAACACCATCAGTTTGAAGGGTAACGAGATGATCAGCGGTGAGAGCATCATCATCCCCATCGCCATCAAGACGCTGGCGACCACCAAATCGATCACCAGAAAGGGGATAAACAGCATAAAGCCAATCTGAAATGCGGTATTCAACTCACTCAATACAAACGCAGGCAACAGTACCCCGAAAGGCACATCCTCTTTGGCGACCGTAGTTGGTTCGCCAGAGATGCGCAGCATCTGCTCCAGGTCCGGTTCACGGGTCTGGGCCAGCATGAATTTGCGCAGGGGTTTTTCTGCCTTGGCGATCCCCTCTGACAGGGTTATTTCATTCTGGTCATAAGGGACAAAGGCATTCTGATACATGTCCGTCCAGACCGGACGCATAATCACCACAGTCAGGATGAGGCTGATGCCGATCAGCACCCGGTTGGGAGGGCTCTGCTGCAAGCCAAGTGCCTGTCTCAATATGGCCAGTACGATGATGATCCGGGTAAAACTGGTCATCATCAGCAACAAGGTCGGGAGCAGACCCAGCAGGGTCATGAAGAAGAGGATCTGTAACTTGATGTTGTAGTCCTCGCCCCCTGAAGCGCCTGGCGATACCGAGAACAGGGTCATGTCCGCCCCCCAGCCGGGCAGCGAAAATAACAGCAGCGTCAGCAGCAGATAGCGCATCAGTCGTCCATGCCGCCCAGCAGGTTGGTATCGATGACATCAACCAGGCGCAGACCATATTTGCCATTCACGACGACGACTTCGCCCTTGGCAAGCAGACGGCCATTCACCCGCACATCCAGCGGTTCACCCGCCAGTTTGTCCAGCTCAATGACAGCCCCCTCCTCGACGCGCATCAAATCGCCGAGCGGCACTTCGGTACTGGCCACTTCCAGCGTCACCTTGACGGGGATCTGGCGAAAGAAGGAGAGATCCCGCTGTTTGCTACTACTGGTGGGGGCCAAGTAGTCTGCAGCGCTAGGCATGCTGATGTCGTCACCAAACAGTTGATCCAGTCCATCCAGATCCAGCGGATCATTCATATTGTGCTCGCTCATGATTCAATTTACTCCTCTACAACCGTCGCAACCTGATAGACCAGGCTGCCTTTGTGTTCTGCGATTCGTCCACTGAAGCAGGGACGGCTGCCAATCAGTGCTGGCACAACTTCAGGCAAGTCCAGTGACAGCACATCACCCACCTTGAGACACTCGAGATCCGCCAGCGTCATGGACAACTGGCCCATCACTACCCGCAGACGAACCGGGACATGAGTCAGAGCCTGTTCCAGCTGACCTGCCGGCAATGAATGACTGACCTGAGAAATGGACTCCTCGGGGGGAAGCAACCACATCTGCCAGTGATGAGTGCAATTACCTGCCTGCAGGGTTGCCTGCGTGGTCCAGAGCTGACGGTGGGCGATGGAATCACGCGGCACGACATGCAACTGCCACTTCAAATCCCCCAACCCCAGACAAGCACACCAGATATCAACCTGATACTGGCAAAGCCGCAATAACAGCCGCTGTTCGGTATCGGTCAGCCCTTTGCCAGACTGAACGGGCTCCTCTTTTTGCTGCAAGGTGCCGCCGAAAAAGAGGACCGCCAGACGATAGATGACCAGAGGTGCGATCGAGAAATAGACGGCGCGCTGAGGTTCAAGCGGACTTCTCGCCTCGACCCAGATATGAGCGTCATCTATCTCTGCCGGACCGGAAAAGGCGAACTCGCCATAATTCAGTTCGCACTCTGCACTATTGAACAGCTGGGCCATACAACTCGCAGCTTGCAGGGAAAATGTGCTCAACTGGCCATTGACCTGCTTCAAGCGGGCGTGATTAAGCCGCTCGACACCCAACAGATCATAATGAGGCAGGGTTCTGCCACGTTCTGCGCTAAGCAGCCGGGAAGGTGTGAGCATTGCGCTGCTTGATGACATTAATAATCCACCTTAACCATTTCATCTCGCCTTATTGCCACAGGGTCGCTCATCAGGCCAGCAGTGTGATAGATACAGACAGTCCAGCCGACGTATATCGACCAAAAAGGGTGAGAACTTTATTACAAATTCCAGAAAGCCGCCATGCGGTGCATCTCGGCGTGAATAATAAAAATCCCGGTGCCGTTAGGCACCGGGATTTTAGCGTGACGGTTCACGCGGAATGAGGTCGGAGTCGGCCTGTAAGCCGGGTTCTGTACCGGGTTGCCCCGGGTAGCAATCATTCCTCTAGGCCAGCAATCGCTCGCTGGCTCAAGCAACCTACCCGCCCCCAACGCGGGCCGCGCCAATAGGGGCCTATTTGGTCTTGCTTCGGGTGGAGTTTACCGTGCCACGAACTGTTGCCAGTCGCGCGGTGCGCTCTTACCGCACCCTTTCACCCTTACCTGATCCCTTGCGGGCCATCGGCGGTCTGCTCTCTGTTGCACTGGTCGTAGGCTCACGCCCCCCAGGCGTTACCTGGCACCCTGCCCTGTGAAGCCCGGACTTTCCTCCCCTCCGCCCGTCTGTCCCGAGGGACACAACGACGAAGCAGCGATTGCCCAGCCAACTCCGAGGCGCGGATTATAGCCTTGCGATACGCACGGGGTAAACCGGCAATTCCCGTTTACAGCCATTTATCGCGCTTTGGCCCCCGTTTACATGCTGAATGCTCGCCGGTTCGGGGGATTGCACAGGTCAAAAAGCAGTCAGCCAGCCTATTTCATCGGCTCAATAGTGCTCGAGACCGTATTTGTAGAGGGCATTCTTCTTCACGCCGTGGATCTCGGCGGTCAGGGCAGCCGCTTTTTTCAGTGGCAGCTCGGTCACCAGCAGACCCAGAGTACGGATCGCCTCGGCTGGCAGATCCTCTTCATCTTTGGAGGCGCCAGCCACGACCAGCACGATCTCGCCGCGGCAGCGGTTGTCATCCTCGCCCAGCCAGGTCAGCATTTCGGAAGCTGGCAAACCGTGGATCGACTCAAAAGTCTTGGTCAGCTCGCGGCACACCACCACCTGACGTTCGCCGAGAATGCGAGCAATCGCTTCCACTGTATCCTGCACACGGCGCGGGGATTCGTAGAACACCAGCGAGCGGGTGTCTTCGATAACGGCTTGCAGGCGATCGTCACGTCCCTTGCTCTTGGCGGGCAGGAAGCCTTCAAAGGCAAATCGATCAGTGGGCAGACCGGCCGCGCTCAGGGCGGTGATGGCGGCACAGGGACCGGGCAGCGGCACCACCTTGACCCCGGCTTCACGACAGCGGGTGACCAAGTGATAACCGGGGTCGCTGATAAGCGGAGTGCCGGCATCGGAGACCAGCGCAACACTCTTGCCCTCTTTGATCCGGCCGATCAGCACATCGGCTTTCTGCTGCTCGTTGTGATCGTGCAGGGCGAAGGTCGGCACCGAGATTTGGTAGTGGCTGAGCAGGATACCGGTATGACGGGTATCTTCAGCTGCCACCAGATCGACACTGCGTAAAATGTCCAATGCACGCTGGGTGATGTCCGCCAGATTGCCGATCGGAGTGGGGACTATATACAGGGTTGGGATGTCACTCATGGGATCTCCGAGTGCCCCGACAATTGTGTCGCCATATTGGCCCGTTTACACTATGGGGAACTTCAACACTGGTCGGGGAATGAACTTGAACCGGGTTACAAAGCAGCTAAGTGTATCACGACTCTTCGGCATCATACTCGCGGCAGTACTGCTCGCCGCCTGTGCGTCGGAGCCCAATCAACCGTCAGGGCAGTCAGGCATGCCCTCTGCGTTCTCCAATCTGACCAAGAATGCCCAGTGGTATCTTGAGCAGGTGGACCCCGCCAAGCCGGCCGAGGCCTTTATCTGGCAGATGCTGGCGGCACGCAGCTATCTGGCGCTGGGCCAGGCCAAACCGGCCTCGGCACTGTTCCAGCAATTGCAGAAGCAGGCCAAGGATCCCGTTCAGAAGGCGCAGTTGCAACTGCTGCAAGCCCATCTGTTGCTGGCGCAAGGCCACGCCAATCAGGCGCTGATCCTGCTGGAAGGCAAACCTGAGGTGGTGCTGGATGCCGATACCCAGAAGGATTGGTATCGCCAGCGCGTAGTGCTGCAGCTCGACATCAACAACAAGTTTGGCGCAGCCAAGTCGTTGATTGCACTGGAGCCCTACCTCAATCAGAGCGAGCAGGCGACCAACCATCAGCAGATCTGGTCGCTGCTCAAGAGCATGACTCCTTCCACCCTGCAAGCGCTGGAAGAGGCTCCGGCCCCTGATGTGACCACCGGCTGGCTACGACTGGCGGCACTGGTCAACGAGTTTGGCGCCCAGCCGAACTTGCTGGCCCGCCAGCTGGCAGGCTGGAAGCGCGACTTCCCCAACCATCCAGCCCAGAAGGATATGCCGGCAGGATTGGGCGATCTGGCGGCCACTGCCAGCACCTCGGTGCAACAGATCGCTGTGCTGCTGCCCCTCTCCGGCAATCTGGAGCCGCAGGGCGCCGCCATCCGTAACGGTATGCTGATGTCTTATAAGGAAAATCAGGGGCAATTCACCCTGAACTTCTACGACACCCAGAGCAAGTCAACCGGCGATCTTTACAAGCAGGCGATTCAGGAAGGGGCGGACATGATCATCGGCCCGCTGCTGAAAGACCGGGTCGAGGAGCTGCTCAAGGCCAATCCGACCGTGCCGGTACTGGCGCTCAACGAGCTGGACAAGCCGGTCGTCAACGACACCACCTACTACTTCTCCCTATCTGCCGCCGCAGATGCCGTCCAGGCAGCCCAGTACCTTTACACCCAAGGCTACCGCAAACCGCTGCTGATCGCCGCCCAGGGACGGATCGGTTACAGCAGTATCAAGGCGTTCGAGCAGAGCTGGGCCACCCTGAGCCAGGACAAGCCGGTCGTCGCCACCTTCGGTGCCCGCAACGAAGTGCAGGGGATGGTCAAGAATGCTCTGAGCGGCCGCTCTACCGCCCGTGCTGGCGAGGTAGTGCAACTCTCTGATGCCGCACCGCGCAGCATCGATGCCGTTTATGTGGTGGCCAACAGCCTGGAAACCCGGATGATCAAGCCCTACGTGGATGTCTCGGTCAATCCGATGGGAAGCCTGCCCATCTACACCAGCTCCCGTGGTTACGACAGCGCAGCCACCGAGGTCGCCTCCGAGCTCAACGGCATGCATATCGCTGATATGCCGCTGCTGCTGGGTGGCTACGAGAAACAGCGCGAGCAGATCGCCCTGCTCTGGCCGCAGACCCAGGGTGACCTGCTGCGTCTATTTGCCATGGGCTACGATGCCGTCAGCCTGGCTGAGAACCTGCAGCAGATGCGCAAGGTGGGTGGCATGCAGCAGGCCGGCATGAGCGGTCAGCTGAGCGTGGATGCCCAGGGCAATATCGTGCGGATGCTGAGCTGGGGTACTTACCAGAACGGCAAACTGGTCGACGAGAACGCCGTGCAGCAACTGGAGGAGCCCTCCAATGAAGGAACTATGGAAACGGATGCGCCAGCAGTTGCCGAGCCTGTTCCCCTCTCCAACGAGCAAGGGACAGCACTTTGAACAAGTCGCTGAACGCTGGTTGCAGGCTCAGGGCCTGCAACCGGTAGCTCGCAACTACCGCTGTCGTGGCGGTGAAATAGATCTCATCATGCACCAGGGCCAGACCCTGGTGTTTGTTGAGGTGCGCTACCGGGCCACCGGCAGCCATGGTGGGGCCGCCAGCTCGGTCACCCGCAGCAAACAGCACAAGATCATGCTGGCAGCGCGCCACTATTTGAAGCAACATGCCATCAACGAGGCCAATCAGGCCTGCCGATTCGATGTGATTGCGTTCGAGGGCGACCAGCCAGCCTGGATCCAGAACGCATTTTAAGAGGACCCTATGACTGACCGCATCAAAGAGAACTACACCGAAAGCATCCAGACCAAGATAGCCGCCGCCGAGGCGCTGCCGGATGCCATCCATACTGCAGCCCAGATGATCACCATCTGCCTGCTCAATGGCCACAAGGTGCTGGCATGCGGTAACGGTCCTTCTGCCGCACTGGCGCAGCTGTTTATCTCCGAGCTGGTCAACTGCTACGAGACCCAGCGCCCCTCCCTGCCCGGCATGGCCCTGACCCCGGACATGGCAACCATCAGCGCCATCGCCACCGACCACGGTTTTGAAGAGGTCTACGCCAAGCAGATCCGCGCGCTGGGCCAGCCTGGCGACATTCTGGTGGTCATCACCACCTCCGGCCACAGCCGCAGCCTGATCAAGGCCGCCGAGGCTGCCCTCTCCCGCGACATGACCATAGTGGTGCTGAGCGGGGGTGACGGTGGCGAAATGGCAGGTCTGCTCGGCCCGAACGATGTGGAGATCCGTGTTCCCTCCGCCCGTCGCCCTCGCATTCTGGAAGTGAACCTGTTGACCCTACACTGCCTGTGTGATCTCATCGACCAGACTCTTTTCCCGCAACAGGAAGATTGAAACCATGAAAAAGCACACTATCCTGCTCGGTCTGCTGGTTAGCACCCTGCTGCTGCAAGGCTGCGCAGCCCTGGTTGTTGGCGGCGCCGCAGGGACTGCCAAGGCCTCTGGCGATCGCCGAACGCTGGGCGCGCAATGGGATGACCAGACCATCGAGCTGAAAGCGGCCAATCTGCTGGCCGACAACAAGCCGCTCAGCGCAGCCAGCAAGATCAGCGTCTACAGCAACAATGGCCGCGTCCTGCTGGTCGGCCAGACACCTTCTGACGTTTACAAGATTGAAGCTGGCAAAATTGTCAGTCGCATCGAAGGGGTGCGCCACGTCTACAACGAATTGCGCATCGGCCAACCTGCCAGTTTCACCACTCGCAGCAATGACTCCTGGATCACCTCCAAGGTGAAAGCCGACATGTTCGGCACCAAGAACTTCGACAGCACCAAGGTCAAGGTGGTCACCGAGAACGGCGAGGTATTCCTGATTGGTCTGGTGACTCGCCAGGAGGGAGAGCAGGCAGTCAACATCGCCCGCCATGTCACCGGCGTGAAGCGTGTGATCAAGGCCTTCGAATTCGCCCAGAACTAAGCTCGACCGCACATAAAAAAACGCAGCCAATCGGCTGCGTTTTTTTATTTGATCACCTTCAGGGTCGGACGACCGCTTGGACGCGGCGGTTCCGGCTCAGGCTCCACCGGTGCTTCAGCCTGTTCCAGCCATATGTCGTAACCCGGCTCGGGCGGGAACATGGTGCCCACGCCGTTCTCCCGGGCATGAATAGCCAGTACGGCCGCCATCGGGATATAAACCTGCTGGGAGACCCCGCCAAAACGGGCACTGAAGCTGATAGCCTCGTTATCCATGTGAAATTGCATCACGGCGCGTGGCGCTATGTTCAACACAATCTGCCCATCCTGAGCGAACTGCATCGGCACCATCACATGGGGGATGTTGACGTTGACCACCAGATGGGGGGTCAGATCGTTGTCCAGCAACCAGTCAAAGAACGCCCGTAACAAGTACGGGCGGCTCGGTGTCATTGTCGGTTCCATGCTCATACGCCAGCACGGATCTCGCGTTCGGCTTCGGTCAGGGAAGCCTGGAAGGACTCACGCTCGAACAGACGAACCATGTAAGCCTTCAGCTCTTTGGCACCACGACCGGTCAGGTCGATGCCAAGGCTCGGCAGACGCCACAGCAGCGGTGCCATGTAGCAATCCACCAGACCGAACTCTTCGCTCATGAAATAGGGCATTTCACCGAAGATCGGCGCGATGGCCAGCAGGTTGTCACGCAGTTCGTTGCGTGCTGCTTCAGCATCGGTACCGGCCATGATCTTGTCAGCCAGTGAGTACCAGTCCAGCTCGATGCGGTGCATCATCAGACGGCTGTTACCACGGGCAACCGGGTAAACAGGCATCAGGGGCGGATGCGGGAAGCGCTCGTCCAGATACTCCATGATGATGCGCGAGGTGTAGAGTGCCAGCTCACGATCAACCAGGGTCGGTACAGAGTTGTACGGGTTCAGCTCGGCCAGCTCATCCGGCAGATTGGCTGGATCAACCTGGCAGATATCTACGCTAACACCCTTCTCCGCCAGGACAATACGCACCTGATGGCTGAACATATCGTTGGCACCGGAAAACAGCGTCATTACCGAACGCTTATTGGCAGCTACAGCCATTGAACCCTCCCGTCATTAAAAAGCAGAAACGGCAATGAAGCATCTTGGTCTTCATTGCCGTGCATTATATTACCCGTATCTGGTCGCTTAGTGAACGTCGCGCCAGAATTCCTTCTTCAACAGCACAGTGAAGATGAAGAAGATCACGATGAAACCAAGCACCCAGAAGCCCATGCGTTCACGCTCCTGTTGTACCGGTTCAGCCGAGTAGACCAAGAAGTTTACCAGATCCAGTACCGTCTGATCATACTCTTCGTCATCCATTTCACCATTACCGTCAGATTTGATGCTGACAACCTGCTGGGTTTCCACTCCGTCGACCGTGTGAGTAGCGAACTCGGCACGGGGGGTTCCCTGCAATGGCTCCAGCACATGGGGCATGCCCACGGACGGGAACACGGCGTTGTTCACCCCGAACGGACGGGTCTCATCCACGTAGAAGGAGCGCAGATAGGTGTAGATCCAGTCTGCACCGCGCACCCGGGCAACCAGAGTCAGATCAGGGGGCGGTGCACCAAACCACTTGGCGGCATCCTTCTCTGACATGGCGCTCTTCATCAGATCACCGACCTTTGCACCGGTGAAAATCAGGTTCTCTTTCATCAAATCTTCGGGGATCCCGAGATCTTCTGCGACCCGGTTATAACGCTGATACTGGGTGGAGTGGCATCCGGCGCAATAGTTCATGAAGGTGGCCGCGCCGCGTTGCAGCGATGCCTTGTCACTCAGATCGTAATTGGCTTTGTCCAGATGAACAGCTCCGCCACTTGCAAATACCAGAGATGGCAGCAGGGTCAGCACTGCAAATATTATTCTTTTCATTTAAATGTCACCCTCTCCGGCAGCGGCTTGGTGCTTTCATTCTTGCTATAGAAGAACAGCAGGACGAAGAACCCGAAATATCCCAGTGAACAGATCTGGGCAACCAGCGTCAACGTCGGCGTCGATGGCAACACCCC
The DNA here is from genome assembly GCF_040908365.1 of Aeromonas sp. R2-4. Lineage (NCBI taxonomy): Bacteria > Pseudomonadati > Pseudomonadota > Gammaproteobacteria > Aeromonadales > Aeromonadaceae > Aeromonas > Aeromonas sp. R2-4. The sequence goes on along the minus strand of NZ_JBFODO010000002.1, from coordinate 155,452 downwards.
CAACACCCCCAGGATGATAAAGCAGACCACAAACTGGGCAATGTTCAGCTTGTGCAGCATGCTGCGATAACGCACCGAGCGCACCTTGCAGCGATCCAGCCACGGCAGCAGGAACAGTACCACGATGGAGAGACCCATCATGATGACGCCAAGCAGCTTGTCCGGCACCGCCCGCAAAATGGCGTAAAACGGCGTGAAGTACCACACAGGCGCAATGTGCTCCGGAGTTTTCAGACCGTTGGCCACTTCAAAGTTCGGTTTCTCGAGGAAGTAACCCCACATATCCGGCTTGAAGAAGATGATGGCGCAGAAGAAGAACAGGAAGCCAGCGACACCGATCATATCCTTGACGGTGAAGTAAGGGTGGAACGCCACCGCATCCAGCGGCCAGCCGTTCTCGTCCTTGTGCTTCTTGATGTCGATACCGTCCGGGTTGTTGGACCCCACTTCGTGCAGCGCCAGAATGTGCATGGCAACCAGCATCACCAGCACCAGCGGCAACGCGATGACATGCAGCGCGAAGAAGCGGTTCAGGGTCGCACCTGAGATCACGTAGTCACCGCGGATCCACAGGGTCAGATCGTCACCGATGACCGGAATGGCGCCAAACAGCGAGATGATGACCTGGGCACCCCAGAATGACATCTGGCCCCAGGGCAACAAGTAGCCCATAAAGGCTTCCGCCATCAGCACCAGGAAGATCAGCATGCCGAAGATCCACAGCAGTTCACGAGGCTTCTGATAAGAGCCATAGATCATGCCGCGGAACATGTGCATGTAGACCACGATGAAGAATGCAGACGCACCGGTTGAGTGCATGTAACGCAGCAACCAGCCGTACTCCACATCGCGCATGATGTACTCCACGGAGGCAAACGCACCTTCCGCGGAGGGGTTGTAGTTCATGGTCAGCCAGATACCGGTGATGATCTGGTTAACCAGCACCAGCATGGCCAGCGAGCCGAAGAAGTACCAGAAGTTCAGGTTCTTCGGTGCCGGATACTTGGCCATGTGGTCGTTGTACATGGCCGTGAGCGGGAATCGATAATCGATCCAGCCCATCAGTTTACTCAACATGGTCAGGCCTCCTTGCCATCGGCACCGACCTGTATGGTGGTGTCATTAATGAATTGATAGGGCGGAATGACCAGGTTCAGCGGTGCAGGCACCCCCTGGAACACACGGCCGGCCATGTCGAACTTGGAGCCATGGCACGGGCAGAAGAAGCCGGACGTAACGCCCTGCACCTGCTCGCCAAAGCTGTCAGGCAAATAGGAAGGTGAACACCCCAAGTGGGTGCAAATACCGACCGCGACAAAAATTTCGGGCTTGATCGATCTGTACCCGTTATGGGCATAGTCAGGCTGCTGCGGCTCTTCAGATGAGGGATCCCGCAGCTTGTCATCATGCGCGGCCAAGGCATCCAGCGTCTGTTTGGTGCGTTTCACCACCCAGACAGGCTTGCCTCGCCACTCGACACGGATGAGCTGACCCGGTTCCAACTTGCTGATATCGACTTCAACCGGCGCACCGGCTGCTTTGGCCTTGGCGCTCGGATTCCATGACTTTATAAACGGCACTGCGGTAAACGCAGCTCCTACCCCACCAACGGCAACCGTTGACCAGGTAAGAAATCTGCGGCGACCGGTATCAACTGGCGCATTGCTCATCCAAAAACTCTCCCATGTGGACTCCGCACATTCTTATAGTGTCCCTGTTCCCCATTTTTCCCGTGACAACAGCGGCGGAAGCTGGATTTACAATTGCCACAGAAAACAGGGGAAATTTTAAAGAAAAGATAACAACTTGACAAGAAAGAGCGGTGAGCAATGAAAACAATAAAGAAACAATTTTTTGTCTTTTGTGACGCGTGGTTAGCATTGATGTCGGTAATATTACCAATAAAAAAAGCCTGGCAGTTGCCAGGCTTTTTTGACACTCGAAAGAGTGAGTACCAAAAGCGAATTAACGCTTGGAGTACTGCGGACGCTTACGAGCTTTGTGCAGACCAACTTTCTTACGCTCAACCTTACGGGCATCACGAGTAACAAAGCCAGCTTTACGCAGTTCGGAACGCAGGGTTTCGTCGTACTGCATCAGAGCACGAGTGATACCGTGGCGGATCGCACCAGCTTGACCAGAGATGCCACCACCGTTAACGGTGATGTACAGGTCCAGTTTCTCGGTCATCTCAACCAGTTCCAGCGGCTGACGAACTACCATGCGGGCAGTCGGACGGCCGAAGTACTGCTCCAGGGAGCGCTGGTTGATTACGATCTTGCCGCTACCCGCTTTGATAAATACGCGAGCAGTGGAGCTTTTGCGACGGCCGGTACCGTAGTATTGATTTTCTGCCATGTTGCCAGTTCCCGATTAGATATCCAGTACTTGAGGTTGCTGAGCAGCATGAGCATGCTCGGCGCCTGCGTAAACTTTCAGTTTACGGAACATGGCACGGCCCAGAGGACCTTTCGGCAGCATGCCTTTGACGGCTGCTTCGATTACCATTTCCGGTTTACGCTGAATCAGCTTGTCGAAGCTGATTGACTTGATACCACCCGGGAAACCGGAGTGAGCGTGGTACATTTTGTCGGTAAATTTCTTACCGGTTACGTGTACCTTCTCAGCGTTTACAACGATGATGTAATCACCGGTGTCAACGTGCGGAGTGTACTCAGCTTTGTGCTTACCACGCAGACGAGCAGCGATCTCGGTTGCGATACGACCCAGAGTTTTACCTTCTGCGTCCACAATGTACCAGTCACGTTTTACGGTTTCTGGCTTGGCAACGAAAGTTTTCATTAAGTTAAACCCAATTACCTGTTACAGACCCAATTGCTTATGGGGGCTCTCCCACAAACAACAAACGATGGCCTACCTGTACCCCTTCGAATACAAGTAAAGCTTAAAGTGTTGCTGTCTTATCGACAGCTGTAACGTGGGCCGGGCGATTATAAGTGAAGTTGCCTTAAATATCACCTGCTAATTTCACTGCCATGAAACCAGCAAATGTCGCCCGGCCCTACCTGCCGCAGATGCCCATCCGACTGGCAGGCGCGGTATTGTGACTAAGGAAGGTGCACTCTGGCAAGGTATTCGTGCGATTGCATTTCCTGAAGCCGTGAAAGACAGCGTTGGAATTCGAAATTCAGCAGCCCTTCGCCGTAGAGTTCTGCCATGGGAACCGCCGCCGACATGATGAGCTTGACGTGCCGTTCATAAAACTCATCGACCATGGCAATGAAGCGGCGAGCCGCGTCATCCGTGCCTGTGCCCATTGGTTGCACATTGGCCAGCAGAACAGTATGGAACAGCCTGGCCAGCTCGATATAGTCGTTCTGGGAGCGGGGAGTACAACAAAGTTGCTCAAATTCCATATAGAGCACCCCTTCCCCCATCCCGAGCGACCTCAGCTGACGATGATTGACCTCGAACGCCCCCTCGCAAGCCGTGTGCCCACCGGTTAATTGCTGAAAATAGTGGTCAAGATTGGCTTTTGCCTGCAAATCCAGCGGGCAGTGATAAATCTCCGCTTGTTCCAGCGTACGCAGGCGATAGTCGATACCTCCATCCACGTTAAGTACCTCGCAATGGCGCTCGATAAGCTCGATAGCAGGCAGAAAACGGGCTCGCTGCAGCCCGTTACGATAAAGATCCTGCGGCGGAATATTTGAAGTGGCGACCAGCACAACACCGTGACCAAACAGCTCCTGGAACAGCGTGCCCAGCAGCATGGCGTCGGTGATGTCGGAGACAAAAAATTCGTCGAAACAGATGATGTCTGTCTCGCTGGCAAGCTTGCTGGCCACCAGCTTGAGGGGATCGGACTGCCCGCTCAGCCCCTGCAGTTCATCGTGAATGCGGTGCATGAAGCGGTGGAAATGGCTGCGCATCTTACGCGTCCCAGGCAGGCTGTCGAAAAAAGTATCCATCAGCCAGGTCTTGCCTCGGCCCACTCCGCCCCACATATAGATACCGAGGACAGGCTCCGGCGGCTTGGGCTTTTGCAGCCAACCCAGCAGCCCTCGAGATCTGGTCGGAGTCGGGCGCCGTAGCAAATCCTGATACAGTCGCTCCAGCCTGCTAATGGCCATCCCCTGCGCGGGGTCGGCCACAAAGCCGGGGCGCAGCAGATCCTGCTGGTATTTTTGCTGCGGTGTCATCCTTGAGCGCCTCTCCAAGTCCCTGAATCGAGGACAAAATGGTATCACGGCCTCAGGACGCACGGTATAGTGCCATCAAGGCATGGCGGTTATGACGACCGCATAAACCCACTCTGTTTTAGCTGTAACAAGGAGCATCTATGAGTCTGTTAACTGGGATCCTGCTGGCTGTCGCGGCCTTGATTATCGGTGTCGTTCTCGGCCGTTTTTCGGTGCGTAGCCGCGATGCTGGCCGTCTCGAACAGGAACTGAAGAAGGCCCACAAGGAGCTCGAGAGTTATCAGGGCCAGATCAACACCCACTTCGCCGACAGTGCCGCCCTGATGGAGCAACTGGCCGAGCAGTATCAGACCCTCTATCGCCACATGGCCGAGCAGAGCAAATTCCTGGCCAAGGCGCAGGAACCGCTGTTCCGCGAATCATTGGTAGAAGATGCCCCTGCCAATGTGGCAGAAGAGCCGGGCGTTCCGCCTCGCGACTATGCTGGCGCCTCTTCCGGACTGCTCAAGCAACCAAACTAGTTCCTCGCGGAACTAATTGGCCAGTCCCGTGGTCTGACCTTGACGATTGCAATGCAACTTTTTCTGGGAGCTGTTTTTCATATGCGTAAACCTCTTTCCATGCTCAGTGTGCTAGCCCTCAGTGTCGGTATCGCCATGTCTGCGGCCCCTGCTCAGGCTGCACTGCCTTCCCTGTTAGGTTCAAATCAGGAGATGCCAAGCCTGGCGCCTGTTCTCGAACAGGTCACCCCGGCGGTGGTCAATATCTCGGTTTCTGGCAAAAAAATTACCCGTCAGCGTCTGCCGGAACAGTTCAAGTTCTTCTTCGGCCCCAACATGCCCGATGAACAGGTGAGCGAGCAGCCGTTCCAGGCGCTCGGCTCCGGTGTCATCGTCGATGCCAAGAAGGGTTACGTGATCACCAACGCCCACGTGGTGCACGAGGCGGACGAGATCAAGGTCAACCTGAAGGATGGTCGTGAGTATGCGGCCAAGAAGATCGGTGAAGACAAGCAGTCCGACATCGCCCTGCTGCAAATCAAGGCCGAGGATCTGGTACAGATCAAGTTCGCCGACTCCGACGAGCTACGGGTAGGTGACTATGCGCTGGCCATCGGCAACCCGTTTGGTCTGGGCCAGACCGTCACCTCCGGTATTGTCAGTGCGCTGGGTCGCAGCGGCCTCAACATCGAGAATCTGGAGAACTTCATACAGACCGATGCGGCCATCAACTCCGGTAACTCCGGCGGAGCCCTGCTCAACCTGCGTGGCGAGCTGATCGGTATCAACACCGCGATTCTGGGCCCGAACGGCGGCAACATTGGCATCGGCTTTGCCATCCCTTCCAACATGGTGCGGGATCTGACCGAGCAGATCGTCAAGTACGGTGAAGTGCGTCGCGGCCAGCTGGGTATTACCGGCACCGAGCTCACCTCCGACATCGCCAAAACCTTCGGCTACAACAAGAAGGATGGTGCCTTCGTCAATCAGGTCATGCCTGATTCGGCGGCCGACAAGGCGGGCATCAAGGCTGGCGATATCATCGTCAGCATCGATGGCAAACCGGTTCGCTCCTTCGGCGAGCTGCGTGCCAAGATCGCTACCATGGGCGCTGGCAAGCAGGTCGAGCTGGGACTGATCCGCGATGGCAAATCACAAACTGCCAAGGTGACCCTAAAGCAGGCCGATGACAGCGAAGTACGCGCTAGTGCGCTGCATCCGGCACTGGAAGGGGCCAAGCTGAGCACCACTACCGACCCGGTCTCCGGTGTCGCGGTGGCCGATATTGATCCTCGCTCTCCGGCAGCCGCTTCCGGCCTGCAGAAGGGTGACATCATCATCGGGGTCAACCGCCTGCGCATCAACACCCTGGGCGAGCTGACCAAGGCGCTCAAGAACAAACCTGACGTGCTGGCGCTCAACATCCAGCGTGGCGACTCCTCGCTCTATCTGGTGATCCGCTAACACTCAAGTTGTTCGCCAACCCCTCTATCACCCGCGGCCTTCACCGCGGGTGATTTTTATCCATCGATAGTGTTATTCTCTGCGCGCAGCCTGTACGGATGAGAATGACATGAAAATCCCCCCTTTAGTCAGTTACTTGGGCAAGTCTGTCGGTTTTGGATTGACCGTCGCGGCGCTGCTGTTGCTGCTGTTTCCCCATTTTCGCGGTGGTGCCCAACTGCCCGGCATCATCACCAATGCCCGTGAACTGAGTTTCTCCTATGCCGCCCATCGGGCAGGCCCTGCCGTCGTCAACATCTACACCCGCAGCTTTGCCCCCAATCAGGGCAATCAGGGGGAACTGCGCCCGCAAGGGCTGGGTTCTGGCGTCATCATGAACCAGCGCGGCTATGTACTAACCAACTACCACGTCATCGCCGATGCCGACCAGATCATCGTCGCGTTGCAGGATGGCCGGGTCTTCAGCGCCGAACTGGTCGGCACCGATCAGCTCACCGACCTCGCCGTGCTCTATATCGAGTCAGACAACCTGCCGGTGATCCCGCAGGATCCCGAACGACTGCCAGAAGTGGGAGATGTGGTGCTCGCCATCGGCAACCCCTACAACGTCGGCCAGACCATCACCCAGGGCATCATCAGTGCAACCGGCCGCACCGGCCTCTCCAGCATGGGGCCCGACAGCAATGGCCGTCAGGATCTGCTGCAGACCGATGCCGCCATCAACGAGGGCAACTCTGGTGGCGCGCTGGTCAACGGCCGTGGCGATCTGGTGGGTATCAACACCGCTACCTATCACCTCAACGGCAATCAGGAGAGCTACGGCATCAGCTTCGCCATCCCCTACCGGCTGGCAAAACGGATCATGGATGAGCTGATCGCCAACGGCCGGGTGATCCGAGGCTACCTCGGGATCTCCAGTGTCGAGATCAACCCCATAGTCGCGCGGATGATGAACCTCGGCGACCTGCGTGGTCTGGTGGTGGAGAGTCTGGACCCCAACGGCCCGGCGGCCAAAGGCGGCCTGCAGCGAGGGGATGTGCTGCTCAAGATCAACGGAGAGGCCATCAGTGGCGTACGCAGCGCCATGGACAAGATTGTCGAGAGCCGCCCCGGCACCAAGCTGACCATCTCGGTATTCCGCTCCGGCAAGCCACTGGAAGTGGTGGTCACCATAGAGGAAGACCTGCGCTATCAGCAGAGAACGGCCAGCTCTAGCGCCGCATCAGCCAGCTAGCGTCACTGCTTTTTATAAGAAGGGCGGGAAACCGCCCTTTTCCATATCTGCCCTCTCGGCTACATCTCTTACCGTGAGATGACTCACAGTTTCCCGCAACGCTTGCCCTGCCCCCGCCCCCCCCGATTTGTGCGCTACCGATCACACAAAACCGGCCCCAATAAGCACTCTTTTTGTCTTTTCAGTATCCAAACGCTCACTTTGGGGCCATTTCCTCAGGAATTTCCGCTTCGAATCGGAAAAACGCTGCCTCCTCCACATCGACGCGCAGGCTTAGGGTAACGCCATACCTTCTGCCAGCCTTGGAGAGCAGACATTGCAAACAGAGACTCACGACCAGACCCTGACCCCGAACAGCCCGGAGTTGCTGCGCCAGACCGATCATATCCTCGCGCGCATTTATCCCCTGCTGGCCGAACAGGGCATCATCCCCAACGAGGTGCAACGGCAGATGCTGGCCTCCCATGTCAAAGCCATGGTGTGGCGCTCCCACAGCGGCGAGCCCCTGCCAGAAGTTGACCTCAGCCTGTTTGAAGAGATCTCCCCCCTCTCACTGCGTCTCGCCGAACAGGTCGTCAGCTGGCTGGATCAGCTTGCTTATGAGGAGGCACACCTCCTGTCCGTCCATTTTGAAGTCGCCAAAGAAAACGAACTCAGCTCGGTGCAGAACCCGTAACTCAAGGAGAAATCGATATGACAGCCATCAAACTCGTAATCGGAGATCGTCTCGGCAAGGGTCAGAAAGTGGGCGCAGGCGCGGAAGCTGCCGGGGCCAACGTGACCATCATCCCCGGCATGGCCGCTGACATGAAGCTCGGCGATGTGATGAACAAGGAGCAGGCGGATCTCGGCATCTCCTTCTGCGGCAGCGGCGGCGCCGGGGCGATCACCGCCCAGACCAAATACGGCTACAAGTGCCGCTACGGCATGCGCTCTGTTGAAGAGGGCGTCACCGCCATCAACGAAGGGTGCGTGGTGCTGGGCTTCGGTTTCATGGACAAGGAAGAGCTGGGCCAGAAGCTGGTCGAAGCCTTCGCCAAGAAGCACGGACGCGCCTGATGAAAGAGAACTTCACCACCCAGGTCATCGTCAACGGCAAGGGGACGACCCGCCAGCAGGCGTTTGCCTCCGCCCTCAGCCAGGTGCAACCCACACTGCTCAAGGACAACCAACAGGTACTGCTGCGTATTGAGCCGGTCGATGTACAGGTGCTCAAAGCCGAGGAGTCGGTCCGGGTGGAGAAGTTCCTGTTCTTCTTCCTGCCGCGCCAGCGCCGCGAATACCGCGTCCAGCTGGAGATCAAGGTTCAGGTCACCAGTCTGGATGTCGCCAAGGTGACATTCACCCAGGTGTGATGCCTGCGCAGGCACAACCCCACAAGAAGGATACGTTGGATGTTTCTAATCATTTTTATCAAGTCACTCATCATTGGCGGCCTGGTTGGCGTCGGGGTGGGGGCCGGCGCGGCGCGGATGTTCCACGCCCCGACCGTACAGGGCATGGGTGCCTTCCGCACCCTGGGCGAACTCAACTCCTGCGAGGGGGATCCCGCTTCCCACTTCTCGTTTGGTCTGGGCTTCTTCTTCAACGCCTGGGCCTCGACCGTGGCGGCAGGCGCCTTCACCCAGGATGTGGATCACCGCATCATCCCGCACTGGGCCACGGCGGCACTGCTGTTCAAAAATCGGGATCTCGCCACCACTCTGCACGACCCGAAAAAGATGGCCATCGCCGGCGGCATCATAGGTGCCATCGTGGTCGCCTTCCTCAACAGTACGGCGGCTGCCGTCCCGGCCGCCCTGCAGGTCACTGCGGTCAAGGTGCTGGTACCGGCCGCCAACCTGCTGGTCAACACCGTCATGCCGGTGATCTTCTGGCTAGCTGCCATCGAGGCGGGCAAGAAATCCGGTTTCTGGGCCACCATCTTCGGCGGTCTGGCACAGCTCATCATGGGCAACGCGGTACCGGGCCTGGTGCTCGGCATCCTGATCGGCAAGGGCGTGGAAGAGAGCGGCTGGAACCATGTCACCAAGGTGATGATGGCTGCCATCGTCCTGCTGTTCGTGCTGAGCGGCTTCTTCCGCGGCTTTGACATGAAACTGATTGAATCCTTCCATATGGGTGTCCCCCTCTGGCTGGAAAACGTCCATAACCTGCTGAGCGGCAAATAAGGGGTCACACCATGGATGAGAAACTGAAAAACAACTTCTGGTACGCCGACTGGTCATTCCCCATCTTCGTCGGCCTGCTCTCGGCCGGGGTCTTTGCCGGTACCCATATGTTCTATCTGTACGGGGTTGGTGCCTTCAACGAGGTAGCCTTCGTCGCCATGCTGAAAGCCGGAATGGACACGGGTGCCTACGGCGCGGTAGCCGCGTTCGGTGCCAGCTTCCTGTTCGCCCGCATCATCGAGGGATCCCTGGTGGGGATTCTGGATATCGGCGGAGCAATCCAGACCGGGGTCGGCCTCGGTGTGCCAGCCCTGCTGCTGGGAGCCGGCATCCTCTATCCGGTGGAGAACTTCGGCGCCTCGCTGGCAACCGGCATGGGGATTGGTCTGGCTATCGGCTACGTCATCATTCTGGCGCGCAAGTTCACCATCAACCAGAGCAACTCCACTTACGGTGCTGACGTGATGATGGGTGCTGGCAACAGCTCTGGCCGCTTCCTCGGCCCCCTCATCATCCTCTCCGCCATGGGCGCCTCCATCCCCATCGGTATCGGTTCCCTGCTGGGTGCGCTGCTGTTCTACGTGTGGGGCAAGCCCATCACTGGCGGTGCCATTCTGGGGGCAATGCTGCTGGGTACCTTCTTCCCGGTCGCCCTTGTGTAAGTATCAGCCGCCCTGCAGGGCGGCTCGCCAGAGGTTATCAGCATGTACGACATGATCATCAGAGCTGGGCGCCAGGGAGATGGCCGGCTCGTCGATATCGCCATCAGGGAGGGCAAAATCGCCGCCATCGGCTCCCTGCCGGGGACGGCAACGGCGCGGCAGATACTGGATCTCGGCGGCCGGGTGCATGTGAGCGCAGGCTGGATCGACGGCCACACCCACTGCTACCCCGCCTCCCCCATCTATCACGATGAGCCGGACAAGGTAGGCGTAGAGTCCGGCGTCACCACCGTCATCGACGCGGGCAGCACCGGAGCCGACGACGTGGATGACTTCCAGCGGATCGCCGCTGGCTGCAAGACCCGGGTGCATGCCCTACTCAACATCTCCCGCATCGGTCTGCTGCGCCAGAACGAGCTGGCGGATAGCCGGGACCTCGATATGGATCTCGCCTCGGCAGCCATTCGCCGCCACCCCGACTTTATCGTCGGCATCAAGGCGCGGATGAGCGGTAGCGTGGTAGGCGAGAACGGTCTGCAACCGCTGCGCATGGCCAAGGCGCTGCAACAGGCTCACGGCCAGCTGCCGCTGATGGTACACGTGGGCAACACGCCGCCGGATCTGGACGAGATCGCCGCTCTGCTGGGGGATGGCGATCTGCTGACCCACTGCTTCAACGGCAAACCGAACCGCATTCTGACCCCGGCTGGCGAGCTGCGGGTCGCGGTGCGCGAGGCGATGAAACGGGGCCTGTTGCTCGACATCGGCCACGGCGGCGCCAGCTTCAGCTTCGAGGTGGCGGAACTGGCTATTCGACAGGGGATCCTGCCCCGCACCATCAGCTCCGACATCTACTGCAAGAACCGCATCAAGGGGCCGGTCTACAGTCTGGCCCATGTGATGTCGAAGTTTCTCGCCATCGGCATGACGCTGGAGCAGGTGATCGCCTGCGTCACCCATCAGGCCGCCGATGCCCTGCGCCTGTCCGGCAAGGGGCGGCTCGAGGTAGGCGCCGATGCCGATCTGACCCTGTTCGAGGTCACCAGCGGCCCGACCCTGTTTATGGATACCGAAGCCCAGTCCCGCAGCGGTGACCAACAACTGCAGCCTCTCGCCGCCCTGGTCGGTGGCGAACTGGTTCTGACTCACTATGGGAAATCACACCATGCCTTCTGTTTATGAGAAATATCAGCTCAAACCGGTGATCAACGCCTCCGGGCGCATGACCATTCTCGGCGTCTCCACCCCCGAGCAGGAGGTGGTCGATGTGGTCAATTTTGGCCTGGGCCACTACTTCGAGGTCAAGGATCTGGTCAACAAGACCGGCGCCTATCTGGCTGGTTTGCTGAATGTGGAAGATGCGGTGGTGGTCTCCTGCGCCAGCGCCGGCATCGCCCAGTCAGTCGCCGCCATGATAGTACGCGGCGATCCCTACCGCCTCGAGCACCTGCATGCCCATCCCCATGAGGTGCCGAGTGAAATCGTGCTGCCCAAGGGGCATAACGTCAACTTCGGCGCCCCGGTCGGTACCATGGTCAATCTGGGTGGCGGCAAAGTAGTGGAAGCCGGTTACGCCAACGAGTGCTCCCCTTCCCAGCTGGCAGCCGCCATCAATGCCAACACCGCTGCGATCCTCTATATCAAGTCCCACCACTGCGTGCAGAAGAGCATTCTGTCGGTGGCAGAGGCCGCCGAGGTCGCCAAGACCCACGGGCTCCCGCTCATCGTCGATGCGGCTGCCGAAGAGGATCTGCGCCTCTACTACAACCAGGGTGCTGACCTGGTCATCTACAGCGGTGCCAAGGCCATTGAAGGGCCCACCAGCGGGCTGGTGCTCGGCAAGCGTCAGTACGTGGAGTGGGTCAAACAGCAGGCCAATGGCATCGGTCGCGCCATGAAGGTGGGCAAGGAGGGGATCCTCGGCCTGACCCACGCTATCGAGCGCTATCTGGCCAAAGAGAAAGAGAGCGGCGCCGCCATGGTCGCCAAGATGAGCCCCTTCATCGAGCGCCTCAACCAGCTGCCCGGCGTCACCGCCAAGGTGGTATGGGACAGCGCAGGACGCGACATCGCCCGCACCGATATCGCTTTTGACCACCAAAAGATCGGCATGACCACAGTGCAGGTCGTCAGCCGTCTGCAACAGGGCTCGCCTGCCATCTACTGCCGCGGCTACAAGGCCAACGAGGGGCACATCGAGATCGATGTGCGCAGCGTCACCGTGCCCCAGCTCGACCAAATCCACTCTGCCATTGCCAACCTCGTTCAGGAGAATCGCTGATGTCCCTTACCCCCAACTACTACCGTGATCGGGTCTGTCTCAACGTGCTGGCAGGTTCCAAGGAGAATGCCGTCGAGGTATACGACGCAGCCGAAGGCCACGTGCTGGTCGGCGTGCTCTCCAAAAACTACCCGGATATTCCCTCCGCAGTTGCCGATATGAAGGAGTACGCCAAGCTTATCGATAACGCCCTCTCCATCGGTCTGGGGGCCGGTGATCCGCGTCAATCCGCCATGGTGGCCGAACTGGCCTGCCAGCTGCAGCCCCAGCACGTCAATCAGGTGTTCACCGGTGTCGGTGCCAGCCGGGCGCTGCTCGGCCAATCACAAACTCTGGTGAATGGTCTGATCTCCCCTACCGGCATGCCGGGCATGGTAAAGATCTCCACCGGTCCACTCAGCGCCGGGCAGCCGGATGGCATCGTGCCCATCGATACCGCCATTGCCTTGCTCAAGGACATGGGCGGCAGCTCGGTCAAGTTCTTCCCCATGGGTGGGCTGGCCTGCCGCGACGAGTATCAGGCAGTTGCCGAGGCTTGTGCCCGCCACGGCTTCTGGCTGGAGCCCACCGGCGGCATCGATCTGGAGAACTTCGAGGAGATAGTGCGGATTGCGTTGGATGCCGGAGTCGAGAAGGTGATCCCGCACGTCTACAGCTCCATCATCGACAGCGCGAGCGGGCACACTCGCCCCGAGGATGTTCGCACTCTGCTGGCCATAGTGAAACGACTGTTGGCCTGATGGCAGTCACGGGCGCCGGTTTAATCACTGACCGGTGCCTGGCTTGTTGATGACCCACTTGTTAACATCGACCCTTTATCTCGCAACAGGAGTCTTGCATACCCCCTATGATCAAGCTGCCACACCCCAGGCTCCATCAACTGCTGATCCAGCTCCATGCCGAACCACTGCCACAGGAGGAGCTGGCTCGCCGCCTCAATGTCTCCACCCGCACGGTGCGCACCGATGTGGCGACCCTCAACGAACTGATTGCCACGCACGGCGCTCACCTGATCCACCAACGTGGCAGCGGCTACCAGCTCAAGATCTACAATCAGGGACTGTTCGAGGCTCTGCTGGCGGCCCAGGGTCAGGATAGCGGCCTGCCACGCACCAGCCGCGAGCGGGTGCTGCACCTGCAGATCCTGCTATTGACGGCAGAGCAGGGGATCAAGCTCGATGAGCTGGCTGATACATGGTATCTGAGCCGGGCGGCACTGCAGGGGGATATGGCGGAAGTCCGTGAGCAGCTCAGCCACTTCAGGCTCAGCGTCGAGAGCAAACCCCGCCTGGGGATGCGCATTCAGGGGGAGGAGACGGCGATCCGGGCCTGCCTGACCCAGCTGCTCTATCAGGAGTTGCTGCACAACAACCAGTTGCAAACCCTGCTACCCAACCTCTGCCCCAGCAAGACGATGGAGGTAGTGGGCAATCACATCCATGCCCAGCTTGCCCGACATCAGCTGCGTCTCGCTGACGAGAGCCTGCAGCAGCTCACCATCTACTGCGCCGTTGCCCTGCTGCGTCAGGCATCCGGTCACGAGTTGCGCCACTTCGCCAGCGAGGATCTGACTCTGCCGCTGCTGGCAGTATCTCGCGATATATATGCGGTATTGCCCACCCTGACGCCCCCCGTAGAGGACGAGATCGCCGGTCTCGCTATCCAAATCCAGGCGCGCCTGATTGCCGATACTCCCCAGCTCAGCCCTGCCATGGCCGCCGAGAGCGAACAGCTGGTGGAACATCTGCTGACCTACATTCATCAACACTACCCTTACGACCTGCGAGGCGACCAACAGCTGCGGGCCGACCTGCAAACCCATATCAGCGCCATGCTGCTACGGGTCAAATACCAGATTGGCAACCACAACCCGCTGGCCGATCACATCAAGCAGTACTACCCCCTCGCCTACGACATCACGCTGGCGGCCATTTCGGAGTGGATCAAGCAGACCCCCTACCGATTGACCCACCACGAGATCGGCTATCTGGTGATCCATATCGGGGTCGGGCTGGAGCGCCATTACGATATCGGCTATACCCGCCGCCCGCAGGCGCTATTGCTTTGCGATGCGGGCAACGCCACCTTCCGGGTGCTGGAAGCACGCATCAAGCGGGAGTATCCCCAGTTGCAGCTGACCACGCTGGAGTCGGTGCGGGATTACGAAGGTCTGGCGCAGATCGCGCAGGACTTTGTCATCAGTACCGTCAAGGTGAACGAAAAAAACGCCCCCGTGGTACTCGTTGCCCCCTTCCCGACCCAATACCAGCTGGAGCAGCTTGGCAAGCTGGTGCTGATCGACCGCTCCCGCCCCTACATGCTCGACAAATATTTCGATGCCGACCACTTCATGGTGGTCAAAGAACCCCTTACCCAGGCCGAACTGTTTGCCCGTATCTGTGATCAGCTGGAGGCGGAAGATCTGGTGGAGAGCGGCTTCAGAGCCTCACTGCAGGAGCGGGAGCGGATCGTCTCCACCATGTTGGGAGAAGGGATCGCCCTGCCCCACTCCCTCGGTCTGCTGGCACGCCGCACCCTGGTTTACACCGTGCTGGCCCCGCAGGGGATTGACTGGGGGAATGGTGAAATCGCGACGCTCATCTTCGTGCTGGCCATCAGCAAGGCCGACTACGAGGAGGCGATGGGTCTCTACGACCTGTTTCTGGCACTGATGAACGAAAAAGCCAGCAGGAATCTGCTGGCTTGTCGGGATTTTGCCAGCTTCAAAGCGCTGGCGCGTACCGGTTCATAACATATAACGAGGAGTGACTACTCCTCATTGAAGCCGGAGGTGAACAGCTCCACCACGGCGGCCAGGGCCTCGACCTCTTCAGGGCCCTCAACCTGTACTTCCACCTGCCGCCCTTGCGCGGAATCCAGCATCAGCAGGCCGATGATACTGTCAGCATCGGCCTCCACACCATCTTCATTACGCAGCAACACGTGGGCATCGAAACCCTGCACCAGCTCGAACAGCATCATGGCCGGTCTGGCATGAATACCCAGCTTGTTTTTCACTTCAACCGAGGCGGAAACAGTCATCGGGTCGTCCTATTGGTCCGTCAAGATTGGGGGGCACTCTTGTCGAGAGTGCGGTGGCGGATCTGCACGTTCTTGCCAAGCAAACGGAATGCACTGGCCAGCCGCTCTGCAATAAAGACCGAGCGGTGCTGGCCGCCGGTGCAACCGATGCCGACCGTGAGGTAGCTGCGATTGTTGCGCTCCAGATGGGGCAACCAGGTCACCAGCATGTTCTCGATCTGCTGGGTAAACAGCATCACGTCAGCCTGCGCCGAGAGGTAGTTGGCGACCGGCTCATCCTTGCCGGTGAAGGGCTTGAGCTCGGGGATCCAGTGCGGGTTGGGCAGGAAGCGGGCATCGAACACGAAGTCGGCATCCTTGGGGATGCCGTACTTGAAACCGAACGACTCGAACACCAGCACCAGCTCGTTCTCTTTCTTGCCGAGTACCCGGGTCTTGATAAGCTCGCTCAGGTCATGAATGCTGAGACTGGTGGTGTCGATGCGCAGGTCAGCGGTCGAAGAGAGTGGCGCCAGCAGGTGGGTCTCCTCCCGAATCGCCTCATCCAGCGACAGCTTGTTGCGTGAGAGGGGGTGCAAACGGCGGCTCTCGCCATAGCGCTTGAGCAGGGTGCCGTTGTCAGCGTCGAAGAAAAAGCTGGAGAACTCAACCCGCCCCTCATTGCGCACTTGAGCCAGCAGATTTTCCAGTTTCTCCGGATCGCTCGGCAGGTTGCGCACATCAATACTGACCGCCAGCTTGTCGTACTGGCTCTCCACCGAAACTATCAGCTGGGGCAACAGATTGACCGGCAGGTTGTCCACACAGTAGTAACCCAGATCTTCCAGCACTCGCAGGGCTACCGTTTTACCGGAGCCCGAACGTCCACTTACCACGATTAACTGCATCTTGTTCCCTCACGCCAAAACGGGTGTCTCATCCTTGGCCTGCTGTCAGGCCGAGGTCATGATCTGATAGAGCTCTTCGTCGCTGGTTGCCTGACGCAACTGGCGGCAAACCGCCTTGTCACCCAGCTTGGAAGCCATCAGAGAAAGGGTCTTGAGATGCTGCTTGCACTCGCTTTCCGGCACCAGCAAGGCAAACAGCAGGTCAACCGGTTGATTGTCGATGGAGTCGAAAGGAATAGGGTCGGCAAAGGTCATCAGGATCGCGGTTGGCGGGAACTCATCGTCAATACGACCGTGGGGGATCGCAATACCGGCACCGATCCCGGTACTACCCATTTTTTCGCGGGCCAGCAAGCATTCGAACAGTGCCTGACGGGAGGTGCCAAGGCGTTCGGCGGCCAGCTCGCTGATGATTTCGAGGGCGCGTTTCTTGCTGGTACAAGGGACTGCACTCTTGGTGCAGTCCCGACTCAGTATGTGTTCAAGTTGCATGGTTATTTTTTATTTAACTTATCTTTGTGCTTGATGATCTGCCTGTCCAGCTTGTCGAGCAAGGTGTCTATCGCAGCATACATATCGGCATGTTCAGAGTTGGCAAACACTTCGCCACCGCTGACGTGCAATTTGGCTTCCGCTATCTGGTTCAGTTTTTCCACGCTAAGCACCACATGAACATTGTTGATGTGGTCGAAGTGACGCTCGAGTTTGGCAAATTTGTTATTCACATAATCACGCAGAGCTTCGGTGATCTCGACATGGTGTCCGGTCAGGTTAATTTGCATAACATCATCCTTTTGTTTGCCTAAACCAGGCGTTTGCGCTGATTGGAAGGTGGGATAAACAAGGATTCGCGATACTTAGCGATCGTGCGTCTCGCCACCATAATACCCTGTTCGGCCAGCAAATCCGCGATCTTGCTATCACTTAACGGCTTGGCAGGATTCTCTGCCGTGACCAGCTTCTTGATGAGCGCGCGAATTGCGGTCGATGAGCACTCTCCTCCTCCTTCGGTGTTCACATGGCTGGAGAAAAAAAACTTCAATTCGAAGATACCACGGGGGGTATGCATGTACTTCTGGGTCGTCACCCGGGAGATGGTCGACTCATGCATCTCTACCGCTTCGGCGATGTCATTGAGCACCATCGGCTTCATCGCCTCTTCACCATACTCGAAAAAGCCCTGTTGCTGCTCGACAATGCAACTAGCCACTTTCAGCAGGGTGTCATTGCGACTTTCCAGGCTCTTGATGAACCACTTGGCTTCCTGCAAATGGGAGCGGATAAACTGGGTGTCGGTGCTGCTGCGGGCGTTGCGGGCCATGGCGGCATAGGTCTCGTTGACCCGGATGCGGGGGGCGGAGTCGGGATTGAGCTCGACCACCCACTTGCTGCCCTTCTTGACCACGGAGACGTCGGGGATCACGTACTGGGAGTCGCTCTGGATGATGCCGTTGCCGGGGCGCGGCTCCAGCAGCTGGATCAGATCCAGCACCTCCTTGAGGTCGCTCTCCTTGAGTTTTGTCTTGCGGGCGAGGGTGCGGTAATCCCGATTGCCGAGCAGCTCCATGTGCTCGAGGATCACCTCCTTGGCCTCGTTGAGCCAGGGGGTCTGCGGGTCATATTGATCCAGCTGGATCAGCAAACACTCCTGCACCGAACGGGCAGCAATGCCGACCGGATCGAAGTGCTGCACCCGCTTGAGTACCGCCTCGACCTCATCGAGTTCCACCTCTACGTCATCGCTAGTGACTGCAGCCTGGATATCCTCCAGCGCAACGGTCAGATAACCGGATTCGTCGATGGCATCGATGATGGCGAGCGCGATGGCGGCATCCACATCGCTGAACGGTGTGAGCCGCATCTGCCACAACAGATAATCCTGCAGGTTTTCGGTGGTCTCTCCCTGATAGACGCTATCTTCCCCATCGTGGATGGGGCCCGCGCTCTGGGCGGTGCCGGCAGAGTAAACCTCGTCCCAGGTGGTATCCACCGGCAACTCATCCGGCATCTGCTCTTGGGCCATGGCATCGCTGGAATCCAGCTGGCTGGCATCGACCGGCGCTTCCGGACTGGTCTCTTGCGCCTCGCTCTCTTCCTGCTCCAGCAGAGGGTTGTTTTCGAGCGCTTGCTGAATTTCCTGCTGAAGTTCCAGAGTGGAGAGCTGGAGCAGACGAATCGCTTGTTGTAATTGCGGCGTCATGGTCAGGGACTGACCGAGACGCAACTGTAATGTCGGCTTCATCTACGTCGGGATATCCTTATGTTCAGCGAGGCACTCGTCAAAGGAAATGAAGGCATGCCCCCTTACTATAGACTGAATTGATCGCCCAAATAGACGCGCTTGACCTGCTCATCGGCAAGGATGTCAGCCGGTGCACCTTCGGCAATCATCTTGCCGTGGCTGACGATATAGGCCTTCTCACATACGTCCAGAGTCTCTCTGACGTTGTGGTCGGTAATCAAGACGCCAAGGCCCCTATCTTTCAGATGCTGAATGATCTTCTTGATGTCTATCACAGAAATCGGGTCAACCCCTGCAAAGGGTTCATCCAGCAGAATAAAACGCGGCTCGGCCGCCAGCGCACGGGCGATCTCGACCCGGCGACGCTCACCACCGGAGAGGCTCTGACCCAGGTTGTCGCGAATGTGGGTGATATTGAACTCTTCCAGCAGTTGCTGAACCTTGTCCTCGCGCTCCTCACGGCTCAACCCCTTGCGGGTCTGCATCACCCCCATCAGGTTGTCGAACACCGACAGGCGACGGAAGATGGAGGCCTCCTGCGGCAGGTAACCGATGCCGTTACGCGCCCGCACATGCATGGGCTGCAGGCTGATGTCCTGATCGTCGATGGTGATGAGACCGGCATCGCGCTGCACCAGCCCCACGATCATGTAGAAGGAGGTGGTCTTGCCCGCCCCGTTGGGGCCGAGCAGGCCGACAATCTGGCCGGTGCCCACTTCAAGGCTGACGTCACTCACCACCATGCGGCGCTTGTAGCTCTTCTGCAGGCCCACTGCTTTTAACACTGCCATGGCTTATTTTCCCTGCTTCTTCTGGTCGGCGGGCTTGTCGAAATTCTCTACCTGATCCGGCAGGAACACGGTTTTGACCCGCTGGCTCGGGCTCTTGCTCTCGGCAATCATCTTCTGTTTGACGATGTCGTAGCGGATCAGATCGCCATTGACCTGGCTATCTTCCTGCTTGAGCTGACCGTTGCCGGTGATGGTCACCAGACGGTTCTTCAGCTCGTAGCGGATGGTATTGCCGTGGGCATTGACCGGCTTGCCGTTATCCAGGATCTGGAAGAATGTGGCGGGCTTGCCGTAGGCAGTCATCACCTCGGCCCCTTTCTCGCCGGAACGGGTCACTACCACCTTGTCAGCTTTGATCCGGATGGTGCCCTGATTGATGGTCACATCCTCTTCGAAAGTGATGCGGTTGTCCTGCATCTCGGCCACCTGTTTGACGGCATCGACGTAGACCTTCTCGGCAAAGTCGGACTCTTTGGCGGTCACCGCACCACACAACAACAGGGCTGCGAGGGCCAGATTAGCGTTTTTCATTGAAATAGATGGCATGGCCTTGATCCAGTAACTCAAAATATTTGCGGTCCAGATGGCCCTTGAGGCCAACCCCTTGGGTCTGGAAATCCCGACCCAGAATGTTCACTTCCCGGTTGCTGCGCACATCCTGTGTCACCAGATCCAGCTCCAGATAGGATGTATCCAGTGTGGAGATGAAAGAGGTAGGTAGCAGACCATCCAGATGCACCTTGTCCCGCAGGATGACGTTGTCGCCGGTGTTGAGCACGCCGGTTTCGGCGGTCACCTTCCACTCGGCGGCACCCTGATCGTCATACATGTAGACCACCGGCTTGTCGAAGGTGGCCTGCTCGAGGATTTGATAATACTCGGCGTAGGTCGACTCCAGCCGCTCGGTGCGCTTGCCGTTGATATCAAAACGGGTGGTCACCAGATCTTTGGCGACAAAATCCGGCTGATAGTTTTCGATTTTGACGGCGCTCTCAGGCACCAGCTCAACCTTGCCCAACTGCCAGGCAACCAGCGCGACCAGAAACAGCAGGGCAAACAACAGGGTTTGTCTGCTCATACCGAGGCCTCGGGCTGATAATCGTCGTGGCCCTGCGCCTGCAAAATGAGGTCACACACCTCACGCACCGCGCCCATGCCACCGCCAAGCCGGGTCACCATATCGGCACGACTCAGCACCAGCGGATGGGCATCGGCCACCGCGATACCCAGGCCGCAGGCGGCCATCACCGGCAGATCGATGGTGTCATCGCCCATATAGGCGGCCTGTTCCGGGGTCAGCCCCAGCTTAGCCAGCAGCGCTTCGAAGTGAGGCAGCTTTTTATCAGCCCCCTGCACCACATGGGCCACACCCAGACTTTTCATCCGATCACTGACGATTCGGGAGTTGCGCCCGGTGATGATGGCGATCTCGATCCCGGCATTGAGCAGTGCTCGCATGCCCGCACCATCACGGGTGCAGAAGGTTTTCAGCTCTTCGCCGTTGTTTCCCATGTAGATGAGGCCGTTGGAGAGCACCCCGTCCACATCGCACACCAGCAGGCGGATTTGCGCCGCCTTGTCGAACTGGCTGCGCGTCACCGGACCATAGAGGGTCGGTACGTTTTGCATCAAATGACTCCGGCTTTCAGCAGGTCGTGCATGTTGAAGGCGCCGAGCGGGCGTTTCTCTTCATCCACGACCAGTAATCCGTTGATTTTTCTCGTTTCCATCAGCTTGACGGCTTCTGCAGCCATCATCTCTGGACCTACGGTAACACAGTTGGCCGTCATCACACGGCTGATGGGGGTGTGATGGATATCGATCTGCTGGTCAAGAATGCGGCGCAGGTCGCCATCGGTAAAGAGCCCGGCCAGCAGGCCATTGCCATCGACCACAGCCGTCATACCGAGCCCCTTGCGGCTCACTTCCAGCAGCGCCTGGCTGATGGTGGCATCTATCCCCACCCGGGGCAACAGCTCGCCGCTGTGCATCAGGTCGCCGACCCGCAGCAACAGACGCTTGCCAAGGGAACCGCCCGGGTGAGAGAGGGCGAAGTCATCGGCGGTAAAACCGCGCGCTTCCAGCAGGGCGACCGCCAGGGCATCGCCCATGACTAAGGTTGCCGTGGTGCTGGAAGTGGGTGCCAGACCCAGCG
Organism: Aeromonas sp. R2-4; assembly: GCF_040908365.1. Lineage (NCBI taxonomy): Bacteria > Pseudomonadati > Pseudomonadota > Gammaproteobacteria > Aeromonadales > Aeromonadaceae > Aeromonas > Aeromonas sp. R2-4. The sequence goes on along the minus strand of NZ_JBFODO010000002.1, from coordinate 133,860 downwards.
GGCAGGCCTCTTTCTCCACCTTAATGCACAGATGCACGTTGGCCTCTTTGGCCATGGTGGAGGCGGGATTACCGGTCATGCAGATGAGCGGAATGCCGCGGCGCTTGAGTACCGGCAGCAAGGCCAGGATTTCGTCGCTCTCGCCGGAGTTGGAGATAGCGATGATAAGGTCACCGCTGGAGATCATCCCCAGATCACCGTGACTCGCTTCTCCCGGGTGAAGGAAGAAGGCCGGGGTGCCGGTGCTGGCGAGGGTGGCGGCGATCTTGCTGCCGATATGGCCCGATTTGCCCATGCCGGTGACCACTATCTTGCCACCGCAGCGCAGCACCATTTCGCACGCCTTGTCGAAGGCGTCGTTCAGATACTGATAGAGTCCATCAATGGCTTGCTTTTCTGTGTCCAGCACCGCGCGGGCACTGCGACGAAAATCGAACAGTTCAGACACTTTCTCAGGCTTTACAGACATAAAGACACAGCTCCGGGCCGAAATTAGCTGCGGGATTATAAAAAAGTCTGCCCGGATAAGCGAATCGGATGGCAAGTCCCGCTCTCGATGACGCACTTTGTTACAGAAAACTGTCGTGCAAATGGGCTTGCAGCCTGTTCAATAGTTGTTCCTTGCTGTTGCTTAGACCTAGACTACCCCATAAAATTCGCACCTCATTTACACCGGATGGACAATTATTTGAACAATGACCTGATCACCATCTCCGACCTGACCTTCAGTCACGGAGATCGGCTGTTGTATGACGGGATCAACCTGACCATTCCTCGTGGCAAGGTGACCGCCGTCATGGGCCCGAGCGGCATCGGTAAAACCACCCTGCTGCGGCTGATCGGTGGCCAGCTCAAGCCGGAGTCCGGTCACATTCTGTTTGACGGGGAAGATATCCCCACCCTCTCCCGTTCGCGCCTCTATGAAGTGCGCAAACGGATGAGCATGCTGTTCCAGAGCGGCGCCCTGTTTACCGGCATGACGGTCTACGACAACGTGGCCTTCCCGCTGCGGGAGCACTCCGGCCTGCCGGAAGAGCTGATCCACACCATCGTCATGATGAAGCTGCAGGCGGTGGGCTTGCGCGGCGCGGCGAAACTGATGCCCTCCGAGCTCTCCGGCGGCATGGCGCGCCGGGCGGCGCTGGCTCGGGCCATCGCCCTTGACCCTGACCTCATCATGTATGACGAGCCGTTCGTCGGGCAGGACCCCATCACCATGGCGGTGCTGGTCAAGCTGATCAAGGAGCTGAACGATGCCCTCGGTATCACCTCCGTCATCGTCACCCACGATGTGAAAGAGGTGCTGAGCATCGCCGATTACGCCTACATCATCGCCAATCGCAAGGTGGTGGCGCACGGTACGCCGGATCAGCTGCGCGAGGAGCACAATCCCGAAGTCGAGCAGTTCCTCAAAGGATTGCCCGATGGTCCTGTTCCGTTTCATTTTCCGGCAGGCGATCTGCTACAGGATCTCTGATGTTGATAAGTCAAATAAGCAAGCTGGGGCGGGTCGGAGTGCGGTTTATCAGCTCCGTCGGTCGCGCCACCATCATGTTGTTCCATGCGCTGGCGGGCAAACCCGAGCCGCGCAAGCACTTCCCGCTGCTTGTCCAGCAGCTCTATGTGGTGGGCGTGCAGTCGGTGGCCATCATTCTGGTCTCCGGCCTGTTCATCGGCATGGTGCTCTCGCTGCAGGGTTACAACGTATTGAAGGATTTCGGCGCCGAGCAGAGTCTGGGACCGCTGGTCTCCCTCTCCCTGCTGCGGGAGCTGGGTCCTGTGGTCACGGCACTGCTGTTTGCCGGCCGAGCCGGTTCGGCCCTGACCGCTGAAATTGGCCTGATGAAGGCCACCGAGCAGCTTTCAAGCCTCGAGATGATGGCGGTCGACCCACTGCGCCGGGTGGTGGCCCCCCGCTTCTGGGCTGGCGTCATCAGCATGCCGCTGCTGGCCTTTATGTTCAGCCTGATCGGCATCTTCGGCGGCAAGCTGGTCGGTGTGGACTGGCTCGGCGTGGACGAAGGGGGCTTCTGGTCTGCCATGCAGGCCTCCGTCGACTGGCATGAAGACATCATGCAGGGCGCCATCAAGAGCCTGATCTTCGCCCTAGTGGTCACCTGGATTGCGCTCTTTAACGGCTATGATGCCAAGCCGACCTCGGCCGGGATCAGTCAGGCCACGACCCGTACCGTGGTCCACTCATCCCTCGCCGTGCTCGGCCTGGATTTTATACTCACTGCAGTCATGTTTGGATAAGGTAAAGATGAAGTTCAGCAAAGTAGAATTCCTGGTCGGCACCTTCATGCTGGCTGGCATCGGTGCCATTCTGGCACTGGCCCTGCAAGTGGCCGGTTTGAGCTTCAAACCGGAAGGAGAAACCTATACCCTGCGCGCGCATTTCGATAATATCGGCGGCCTGAAAGTCCGTTCGCCGGTCAAGGTTGGCGGCGTGGTGGTTGGTCGGGTCAGCGACATCGTACTGGACCCGAAAACCCAGGTGCCCGAAGTGACCCTGATGATGCAAAAGAGCGCTGGCGAGTTCGCCGATACCAGCTCCCTCTCCATCCTCACCTCCGGTCTGCTCGGCGAGCAGTACATCGGTCTGGCCCCCGGCTTCAGCGATGAGGAGATGGGCACCGAGATGCTCAAGGATGGCGACCTGATTGAAGACACCAAATCCGCCATCGTACTGGAAGATCTGATTGGCAAGTTCCTCTACAGCCAATCCTCCGACAGCAAATCAGACGGCAAGAAGGAGTAATCATGTTCAAGAAAATCGCCCTGCTGCTGGGCCTGATGACCAGCATGCTCTTTTCCCTGTCTGCCCAGGCCGCAGTCGATGCCACCGACCCCAACGCGCTGGTGGATCAGGCTGCCAAGCAGACCTTTGCCCGCCTGAAAGCCGATCAGGCCCAGGTGAAGAGCAATCCGGATCACCTGCGGGTGATCATCCGCGAAGAGCTGCTGCCCTATGTGGACAACCGCTTCGCCGCCTACAAGGTGCTTGGCAACCAGATTAAAGAGACTACCGAAGCGCAGCGCAATGCCTTCGTCGAGGTGTTCACCGAGTACATGGTGAGCTCCTACGCCGATGCGCTGGCCCATTTTGACAAGCAGACCGTCAAGGTCGAGCCGGGCAAAGCTCCCAGCGGCAATATCACCGCCGTCAACGTCAGCGTGAAAGAGGCCGGCAAGCCGGACATCTTCCTAGAGTTCAAGCTGCGCAAGAACAACAAGACCGGAGAGTGGAAAGCCTTCGACATGGTGGCAGAGGGGATCAGCCTGCTCTCCGCCAAGCAGAGCGAGCTGGGCGGTTTGATCCGCCAGAACGGCATCGATGCGGTGATCGCCCAGTTGCGCGAACACAACGCCAAGCCGCTGGTACTCAAACCATGACCCTCAGCGGTGATCTGCAGGCGCCACAGGTCAATGACCTGTGGCAACGCCGCGCCGAATGGTGGCAGGACGACCAGCTCGAGCTCGGCGGCGTCACCACCCTCGACTCTGCCGGACTGGCCCTGCTGGTCAAATGGGCCAAAGCCGTATTAGCGCGAGGCGCCACACCGCAGCTGGTGGGCGCCTCCAGTGATTTCTATACCCTGGCCAACCTCTACGGGGTGGCCGGGCTGTTTCAGTCAACCCCGCTCACAACTGAGGACGCATAATGCAAGTCTCTGAAATTGAAGCGATACTCCTTGAGGCTCTGCCATTGTCCGAAGTCCATGTCAAAGGGGACGGTAGTCACTACCAAGTGATCGCCGTCGGTGACATGTTTGACGGCATGAGCCGGGTCAAGAAGCAGCAGGCCATCTATGCCCCGCTGATGGACAAGATCGCCAGCAACGCCATTCACGCCCTCTCCATCAAGGCGTTCACCGACGCCGAGTGGAAACGCGAACGTAAATTCCTATTGCCCTCCTGATTTGGTAACGAAGTAAAAATGGACAAATTCAAAATCGATGGTCGTTGTACTCTCAACGGCGAAGTGACCATCTCCGGCGCCAAAAACGCCGCGCTGCCGATCCTGTTCGCGACCCTGCTCTGTGATGAAGAGGTACACCTCTCCAACGTGCCGCGCCTGAAAGATGTGGGCACCACCATCAAGCTGCTGGAGATGCTGGGCGCGACCACCAAGGTCAACGGCAACGTCACCGTGCTGACAGGTGCGGTGAACAACCACGTCGCTCCCTACGAACTGGTGAAGACCATGCGCGCCTCCATTCTGGCGCTGGGTCCGCTGGCCGCCCGTTTCGGCGCGGCTGACGTCTCCCTGCCAGGCGGTTGCGCTATCGGTGCCCGTCCGGTCAACCTGCACGTCCACGGCCTGGAGCTGATGGGTGCCAAGATCACCATCGAAGATGGTTACATCAAGGCCCGTGTCGATGGTCGCCTGAAAGGCGCCCACATCCTGATGGACATGGTCTCCGTGACCGGTACCGAAAACCTGATGATGGCCGCCACCCTGGCTGATGGCCGCACCGTGATCGAAAACGCCGCGCGCGAGCCGGAAGTAGTCGATCTGGCCAACTTCCTCAATACTCTGGGCGCCAAGATCCAGGGCGCGGGCACCGATACCCTGACCATCGACGGTGTCGAGCGTCTGCACGGCGGCAACTACAGTGTGCAGCCTGACCGCATCGAAACCGGAACCTTCCTGGTGGGCGCAGCGGTCACCGGCGGCAAGATCACCTGCCGCAAGACCGACCCGACCCTGCTGGAAGCGGTACTGGTCAAGCTGGAAGAGGCTGGCGCCCTGATTGAGAAGGGTGAAGACTGGATCACCCTCGACATGACTGGCCGCACCCTCAAGCCGGTCACCATCAAGACCGCCCCCTACCCGGCCTTCCCGACCGATATGCAGGCCCAGTTCACCGTGCTGAACGCCGTCGCCAAAGGTACCGGCATGGTCACCGAGACCATCTTCGAGAACCGCTTCATGCACGTTCCCGAGCTGGTACGGATGGGCGCAGACATCGAACTGCAGGGCAATGTGGCCATCTGCCGTGACACCGAGCAACTCAAGGGTGCCCAGGTGATGGCGACCGATCTGCGCGCCTCCGCCAGTCTGGTGCTGGCCGGCTTCGTGGCCGAAGGCTCCACCATCGTCGACCGTATCTATCACATCGACCGTGGCTACGAAGACATCGAGCAGAAGCTGCAGGGTCTGGGTGGCCGCATCGAGCGCATCAAGGGCTGATAGCCCCCTGATCGCAGGCCGATAAAAAGGCCCCCTCGCGTTGGCGAGGGGGCCTTTTTCATGGTTTCGGTTCTGTTGAAACCGGGATCAGTGACCCGCCAGCTTCATATTCTCTACCAGCACCGAACCAGTCTTGAGACTGGAGCGCTCATCCTCGTCACGACCTACCGCCACGATATGGCTGAACATCTCGGCCAGATTGCCGGCGATGGTGATCTCCTCGACCGGATAGGCTATCTCGCCATTCTCGACCCAGAAACCGGCAGCGCCACGGGAGTAGTCGCCATTGACGATGTTGACCCCCTGCCCCATCAGCTCGGTCACCAGCAGGCCGGTGCCCATCTCTTTGAGCATGCCCTGAAAATCCTGGCCGGTATTGGAGACCTGCCAGTTGTGGATGCCACCGGCATGACCCGTGGTGGTCAGCCCCAGCTTGCGCGCAGAGTAGGAGGTAAGCAGCCAGCTCATCAGCTCGCCATTGCGCACTATGTCCATATCTCGCGTGCGCACCCCTTCCCCATCGAACGGCGTACTGGCAAGCCCGCCCAGCAGGTGGGGGAACTCCTGAATGGTGAGCCACTCGGGCAGGATCTGCTTGCCCAATTTGTCGAGCAGGAAGCTCGACTTGCGATAGAGGTTGCCGCCGCTGATGGCCATCACCAGGTGGCCCCACAGACCGGAGGCTGTGTCAGGGTGGAACAGCACAGGCGCATGGCGGGTGGAGATCTTGCGGGCACCGAGGCGGGAGACAGTACGCTCCACCGCCTCGTCGGCGATGCGCTGCGGGCTCCAGAGCCCGTCGAGGGTACGGCTGGAGGAGTAGCCATAATCCCGCTGCATGTCGCCATCCTGCTCACCGATCAGCACGCAGCTCAGGGAGTTGCGCGAGGCTGCGTAGCCTTTGACGAAGCCATGGCTGTTGCCATAGACCTTGATGCCGAGGTGGCTGGAGAAACCGGCGCCGTCGGAGTGTTTGATACGGGCATCGCGACCCAGAGCGAGTCGCTCGCACTCGATGGCAAGCTCAATCCCGCGCTGGGGATCCAGTTCGATTTGGTGGCACAGTTGCAGATCGGGGGCATCCCAGGCCAGCAGCTCGGCGTCTGCCAGACCGGCGCAATCGTCCGCCGAGGTGTGGCGGGCAATCTCGATGGCCGCTTCAACAGCAGCGCGAATGGCGGGTTTGCTCAGATCGGTGGTCGAGGATGATCCCTTGCAACCATCGCGATAAACGGCGATGCCTAGAGCACCATCCTTATTGAATTCAATGCTTTCCAGTTCACAACCCCGGGTGTTCACCGACAACCCGGTCTGCTTGCTGATGGAGACTTCGGCCAGCGAGGCGCCCAGTCCTTTGGCTATCTCCAGGGCTTCGGCAACCACGGCCTCGAGATGGGCTTGATCCTGGCGGATTTGGTCTTGCTGATCCATAACTCACATCTGTATGAAGGAAGGAAAGGGGGTAAGCATATCAGACCCCTGCGCCCAGCGGGAGAAGCTGGTAACATATCCGCCAAACGTGAATGACAGGAATCAAGAGACCGATGAGTCAATATCAAGACGACAACGAGTTCGAAGACTGGGGCCCCAGCAAGAGCCAGCTCAAGCGCGATGCCGAAGCATTGCAGAAAATGGGGGAAGAGATCGTCTCCCTCAGCCACAGCGAGCTGGAAAAAATCCCGCTGGATGAAGAGCTGGCCGAAGCGGTAGAGCTGGGGCGCAAACTCAAGCCGAAGAAGGATGAGTCCTTCCGTCGCCATCTGCAGTTCATCGGCCGCCTGATGCGCAGCCGCGATATCGAGCCGATTGCCGAAGCGCTCTCCATCATCAAGAACCGTCACTCCACCGTGAATGCCCGCTTGCATCGCCTGGAGCAGTGGCGCGAGCGCCTGATCACCGAAGGTGACAGCGCCCTCAACGAGCTGATGTCCCAGTTCCACGAGCTGGATCGCCAGAAGCTGCGCCAGCTGATCCGCTCCGCCAACAAGGAGCGGGAGCTGAACAAGCCGCCGGTCGCCTACCGCGAGATGTACCAGTATCTGCGCGGCGAGATCGAAGACCTGCTGTGATCCCCGAAACACGCCTCCCCTCGCGGAGGCGTGCTTCTATTGATGCCTTTTCCTCTCCACATCCCCCGCCATCCCTGCGCGTTTAATATATCCACCATTTTGCAGCCCCAGCCATAACGGCCCATCTCAACAGCCCCGTTAAATCGCCGCTTCAGAGCATTTCAAGACAAACTTGTTAACAACCTGGTATCATTTTGTTTGACATATTGAACGGCCTTGGCAGACTGAAGAGAGGATCCAGGCTGTCGCTGCCCAGGCTGACCAACGATTCTGCCACCCGGCCCGACGCGGGATCCCATGACCATGCCTTGAGGCATGCCCTTGCCCTAGCGGTTTGCAAGGGCCTGCCCAAGGCGCAGGATGAGACTTCAACGCCAAGGATAATCAAGGTGCCCTATGCCAAATCCCCAGCCTCCAGCCACCCGTAAACCTGTCGTGCTGATGACCATGGGGGCCCAGCCCCGCAACGGCCACGCCTATCAGGTGATGACCCACAAATACATCATGCCGCTGGTGGAGATAAGCGGCTGCGTCCCGCTGCTGGTGCCCACCTGCTGCGGCACCACCGATCTGGAGCAGTATCTGGATCTCGCCGATGGGGTCTATCTGAGTGGTGCAGGTTCCAATATCGATCCGGCCCTCTACGGCCAGGAGAACCTCACGCCGGAAAAACAGCAAGACAGGGATCGCGATTTGTTCGACCTGCCCCTCATCAAGGGAGCGCTCGCCCGTGGTTTGCCGATCCTCGGGATCTGCCGCGGCATGCAGGAGATCAACGTGGCGCTGGGGGGAGACATTCATCAGAAGGTCTATAACGAGCCGGGCTATGACGATCACCGGGAGGATGCCGACGATCCGGTCGACGAACAGTATGGGCCGAGCCATCAGATCAAACTGCTGCCGGGCAGCTGGTTTGCCGAACTGATGGGGGAAGAACAGATTCCGGTCAACTCCCTGCATGGACAGGGCATTAACCGGTTGGGGAAGGGTCTGGAGCCGTTGGCGCACGCAGAAGATGGGCTGATCGAGGCACTTCATGCTCCCGCACTGTCACCCTTTTTGCTGGCAGTGCAGTGGCATCCGGAGTGGAAAGCCAATGAAAACCCCCACTCCATCAAGATCTTTCAAGCCTTTGGCGATGCTTGCCGCCAGCGTTGTGCATTGATGGCAGCGAGTTAATCCCTCATCGATTCAGTCGCCAAACCCGCGCGCCTTGAGCTTGGGCAGTCCACCTCGCTCGGGGCGCAAGGTGCGACAGATATCCATCCCCTTGAGCCCGCGCTGGATATGGTCAGGCGAATGGCCAAACACCATACCGCTGCTGCGGTAGAGGTTGTTGTCATCCAGCTCGAACTTCTCACCACCGATCAGCAACTGCTCACGACCATTGACCGTGTCACCCCGCTTGATGGGCACCTTCATATCACTCAGCACCTCGCCGGTGGCACACCCCTCGCGCCAGCGCGCCTCGCTGGAGAAGGGGGTAATGGCTATTTCACGCCAGGAGCCATCCCGGAATTCGACCCGATACTTCTCGGCCAGCAGGTCGCAGCCAGCCAATGGCAACAGGGCCATCAAACAGATGATTTTCTTTGAAAAGTTCACTCAATCGCACTCCTTTGCCCGGTTCTACACAGGATAAATAAATTGCCGCCCCAACGCACCATTTCCCCGCGCCGCAGCAGCTATGCTGGAAATAAAACCACAATAAGGTACTGCTATGGCTGGCGAAAACCTCACCGCGCTACCGACGCTGATCTGGATTGGCGAACACCCGTTCTGGACCCTGCTCACCCTCTCCCTGATGCTGCTCCACTTCTGGCGCCGTCCGGGACAGCGACGGGAGCTGCTCTCCGAGCTCAGTTTCGTGATGATTAGCGCGGTGGTGATCCTGCTGATCCAGCTGGAAGGGGGCTGGTTCAAACTGCCGCTGCCCCATCAATTGCTGATCGAGATCTCCACCCTGCTGGCTGGCCTGATACTGGTCAAGATATGGGGGATCCTGCTGTTCGAGTTTCTGCTCCCCCTCTGCCATGTGCGGATCCCGCGGATCATCGCCGATATCGTCATCACCATCGGCTATATCGGCTGGGGTCTGTTTCGCCTCTACGACTCCGGCATGGCGCTCGGGGAGATAGTCACTACCTCGGCGGTGATCACCGCGGTCATCGCCTTCGCCATGCAGGACACCCTGGGCAACCTGCTGGCCGGGGTCTCCATTCAGCTCGACAACTCCATCGCCATCGGTGACTGGCTGCAAGTGGATACCACCCAGGGCCGGGTGGTGGAGATCAACTGGCGTGCCACCACCATCGAGACCCGCAACTGGGAGACAGTCGTCATCCCCAACAGCCACCTGCTCAAACAGCGCTTCACCGTGCTTGGCCGCCGTCGTGGCGAACCCTTGCAGTGGCGGCGCTGGGTCTGGTTCGATCTGACCCTGGATACCCTGCCGACCCAGATCATCGCGCTGATCGAGAAATCTCTGCGGGAGACCAAGCTCCCCTGCGTCGCCAAGCATCCGCAACCGGACTGCCTGCTGATGAACGTCGAAGGAGGGATTGCCCGCTATGCTGTGCGCTACTGGCTCACTGACCTGGCTCGCGACGATCCGACCGACTCCATGGTGCGCAGCCTGATCGATGCCGCCCTGCGCCGCAACGATCGTCGCCTCACCCCGCCGATCTTCAACGTCTTTATGGCCAAGGAGAAGCAGCATCTGGATGCCCGCCACAAGCGCCACACCGCCGAACGAACCGATACCCTGCGCAAGCTGCCGCTGTTTGCCATGTTGCAGGAGAACGAGCTGCTCCAGCTGGCCGATCAGGTGAAGTTCGCCCCCTTCGTCAGCGGCGACATCATGCTGGAGCAGGGGGATGTCTCCAGCTGGCTGTTCGTGCTGGTCAAAGGGGAGGCCGAGATGGTGGTCAATGTCGAAGGGCGAGAGCTGAAACTCGGTACGCTCAACGCGGGAGACTTTTTTGGCGAACTGAGCCTGCTCACCGGCGAGCCCAGCTCCTTCACGGTACGGGCGGTGGCCACCGTCGAAACCTATCGCATCAATCAGGCAATGTTTCAGGAGTTGGTGATGCAGCGCGAGGCGCTGGTCGAGCCCCTCTACCGGGTGCTGAGCAACCGCCAGCAGGAGCAGCAGGCGCTGTTGGAGCGGGAAGCGGAAGCCATGAAACAGCCACCACAACAGCTTGATCTGCTTGATAAACTGATGAAGCTGTTCGGCGGAAGATGACGTAGCATGGCATCGTATTGAGGACATGAAGAGAGAACCGCAGCCATGTTACTGACCACCCTAGCCCTTGCCGCCAGCCTGCAATTTGATTGTCCCGCCACCATCGAGACTCGCCAGCAGCTGCTGACTCCGCAGCAGGGCTGGCAGGCGTTCACTCGCAATGACGATGGCAAACCGGACGAAACCCTCAGTCACCGGCTCGATAATCTGGCCCTGTTCGACGGAGATCCTGCCGAACTGGCCCAACTCAAACCGGATAATGGCGACAGCGACGAGATCCACTACTGGAGTCAGCTCGATAGCAGCCTGCGCCCGCTCTATCTGGTCTGCCGCTATCAGAACAGCGCCATCACCCTGCAGCAGGCGCTGCCCGTCGGCATCAGTTACTGCCGCGTCAACCAGCGCGATCGCTACACCCTGCTCGGGTTGGTTTGTCGCAAATAGCGGGCGTAACCCCTTGCCATATATCGCTATTCGCTGACAGCCATTCCCGCCTGAGCGTGGCTATCCGCCAGCGCCATCAGAGCAGCAGCTCAGCCAGCTCCTCCAGTGCCGTCAGCTCAACGTCCGGCAACAGTTGCAGCTGTAGCCACGGTTGCTGCCGCTCGTTGAGCCAGGCAGCGCGAAAGCCGTGCAAGCGGGCCCCCAGCACATCGGTCTCGGGATGATCCCCGACATGGAGGATCCGCTCTGCTGGCAGCTTGAGGGCACTGCGGGTCTGCTCAAACATATCCGGCGCCGGTTTCATCCTGGCGCCCGCCCCCGCCTTGCAGACCAGCGTGAAGTAGCGATCCAGCCCGGCCTGAACCAGATCCAGATTACCGTTGGTGATCACCACCAGCGGATAGCGTTCGGCCAGGCTGGCCAGCAGCTGATGAGTGGACTCGCTCACCTCGATCTTCGAGCGCTCTGCCAGAAACGCAGCAAACACCTGCTCCGCCTCGCGGCTGGCCTGCTGGTCGGCCATCCCCCCCTCGACCATGGCGGCGCGGATGGTCTGCTGGCGCGCCAGACTGATATCGTGGCGCAGCTCGGGGGAACCGTTCAGCACACTGCGCTTGAGTTCCAGCCAGCGTGGCTTGTCGAGCATGGCGGTGGCCAGATATTCGCTGCGCAGATGGCTCAGCATCCACTGCTCGGCGCGCACGATGGCGGGGCCGTTGTCATAGAGGGTGTCATCGAGGTCAAACGAGATGGCAGCAACCGGCAGCCAGCGGCGATAGAAGTGCATGGACTCTCCTCTGCAACGGGGCTCAGGGCCCGTTATTCATCGTCCTGCGCATCCGGGTCACGCTTGGCCCTGGGGTGGGCGCTGTCGTAAACCTTGGCCAGATGCTGGAAGTCGAGGTGGGTATAGATCTGGGTGGTAGAGAGGTCGGCATGTCCCAGCAGCTCCTGCACCGCCCGCAGATCGCCGGAGGACTCCAGCATATGGGTAGCGAAGCTGTGGCGCAGCTTGTGGGGATGGACATGGGCGTTGAGCGCCTGCTTGTTGCCCCAGCCATCGAGGCGGGCCTGCACCGAGCGGGCCGACAGCCGCTGCTTGCGGCTGGAGACAAACAGCGCCTCGCTCTCATCCCCGGCCAGCAGCGGGCGCACCTTGAGCCACTTCTGCAGCCACTCGACCGCCATCCGGCCGATGGGCAGCACCCGCTCCCGCGAGCCCTTGCCGGTCACCTTGAGCTGGCGGTCGTCGAGCTTCAGATCCACCAGATTGATCCCCACCAGCTCGGCCAGACGCAGCCCTGAGGAGTACATCAGCTCCATGATGGCGCGATCCCGCACCGCAAGCGGATCCTGCTCGTCGGTGATGTTGAGCAGCTGGTGCATCTCGTCCACATCGAGGTTTTTCGGCAGCGGCCGCCCCTGTTTGGGGGTGACGATACCGCGAGCCGGATTGGCGGTCAGCCGCCCCTGCCGCACCTGCCAGTCGCAAAAGCTGCGCAGGGCAGAAACCTTGGTGGAAAGGGAACGAGGAGCAAGGCCCCCCTTGTGCATCCGGGTCACCAGAGTGCGCACCTGACTCGCCTCGAGCCGACCCCAGTCAGTGAGCCCGAGGGCCACCAACTCGGCGGTCATCGCCTCCAGATGGGCTTGATAGTTATTGCGGGTATGAGGGCTGAGCTGACGCTCGACCCTCAGGTATTCGATAAAGGCCGCCAGCTCGTCTGCCAAGGCAGCGGGCAGTGGCGGTGCGACGACGGGAGCTTTGGCGGGCGCCCTGGCCGGTGTTCTAGCCATGAGTCAACTCGGGCAGACGCAGTTGCAGCAGGCGCCCCAGTTGGCCCAGCAGCAGGGTGTCGTTGTGGGGAGTAAAGTGGCCGGGATCCGAGCTGGCGAAGGCCAGCACGCCGAGATCGCCGAGCCGCATCAGGGCCACCGAGTTGACCAGCACATCGTGGCCAAACAGTGCCTGCTTCTCGCTCTGGCTCAGGCGGCCAAAGTAGTAATCCTGCCCCGGCAGACGCTGACCCAGCAGGGATTCAAGCTGCTTGCCCTGCGCCAGAAAACGCTGCTCTGGCCCGCTCAGGGCAAACTTCTTGGGATTGAGCCAGAGCCGCAGCCCGGTCAGGCGCAGCCGCTGGACAAAGGCCTTGCCCATCACGGCACTCACCTCGAACAGGGTCTGGCAACCGTACAGCTCGCCGTAGAGATCGGCATAGACCCGAAAGATCCGCTCGTTCTCGCTGGCGATCCCCATCAATTCGGTGATCTCCTGCTCCAGCTGTTCGATCCGCTCGCGCTGACGCTCCAGCTGGCGCTCGACCAGCGAGACCGACCCTTTGCGTTCATGGGGAATGCGGATCCTGTCCAGCACGGCGGCATGGCGTTGGAAAAACTCGGGATAACGGGCCAGGTACTCCAGCACAGTGGCTTCATCCACCGATTGCTCCTGCCGTTTGAGTTCGCTCATAAATTGGTTGATCCATCAGAGAAATGGGGCTCGCTGCCCCGACATCATGGGCAAAGGGGGACAGCGCCCCCCGTACCTGAACCTTTATCGGCTAAACCTCTATCTGGCCGTCAAATACATGCTCGGCGGGGCCTGTCATATAGACCGGCTGGCCCGGCCCCTTCCAGGCGATGGTCAGCTTGCCGCCCGGCAGACTGACGGTGACCCGCTCCTTGAGCTTGCCCTGACTGATGCCAATCACCGCCGCCGCACAGGCACCGGTGCCGCAGGCCAGGGTCTCGCCACAGCCCCGCTCGAATACACGCAGTTTGATCTCGGTAGCATTAACCATCTCCATGAAGCCGACGTTGACCCGCTCGGGAAAACGCTCGTGGCGCTCCATGATGGCACCCAGCGTTTCGACCGGCGCATCGGCGACCGAAGGCACCTCGATGACGCAGTGGGGATTGCCCATGGAGACCACGCCACACATCACGGTATGCTCCTGCGCCCGCAGCAGATAGGTTTTCTCTGCCTTCTGGGCCCGGAACGGGATCTTGCCCGGCTCAAACTGGGGAACACCCATATTGACCGTGACCTGATTCTCCCCCTCCAGCTGCAACACGATGCGACCCCGGGCGGTACTGACCGCGATGCGATCCCGGTTGATCAGTCCCTTGAGACGCACGAAACGGGCAAAACAGCGGGCACCGTTGCCACACTGCTCCACCTCGCTGCCATCGGCATTGAAAATGCGATAGTGAAAGTCGAGTTCAGGGTCATAGGGCGGCTCCACCAGCAGCAGCTGGTCAAAGCCGATCCCGAAGTGGCGATCTGCCAGCTTCTTGATGACGTCATTGCTGAAAAATACCTTCTGGGTGACGCCATCCACCACCATGAAGTCGTTGCCCAAGCCATGCATCTTGGAAAAATCTATCAACATCGTGCATTCCTGTGCTGTTAGGGCTGTAAAAATTCACCGAACCAAGGGTCGCCAAGCGCCATGAAGTCGTTGTCCAAAGCCCCATGCATCCTGGAACAATCTATCCACATCGTGCATTCCTGTGCTGTTAGGGCTGTAAATACTCGCCATCAACCACTATGAAGTCATTGGCCACAGCCCCATGCATCCTGGAACAATCTGTCCACATCGCGCACTCCTGTGCTGTCAGGGCTGTAAAATTCTGTCGTCTCTATCTACTGCATCAGGGCAGCAGGTGCTCACCGCGCCAGAGATCGGCCAACTGCTCACGCTCGCGGATCAGGTGCGCCTCGGCACCATCCACCAGCACTTCGGCTGCCCGCGGACGGGTGTTGTAGTTGGATGACATGGTAAAGCCGTAGGCTCCGGCCGAACGCACTGCCAGCAGGGAGCCCTCGGCAATGGCCAGGGTGCGCTCCTTGCCGAGGAAGTCGCCGGTCTCGCACACAGGGCCCACCACGTCATAGATCGCGGGAGCATGGCCGGCACGGCTATCCACCTCGATGATGTTCATCCAGGCGCCGTAGAGCGAGGGGCGCAGCATGTCGTTCATGCCGGCATCGATCAGCGCGAAGTTGCGGGTCTCGCCCGGTTTCAGATACTCAACCCGAGTCAGCAGCACGCCGGCATTGGCGACGATGGCGCGGCCCGGCTCGAACAGCAGGGTCAGATCCCGGCCCGCCAGCTTCTGCTTGAGCGCTTCGGCATACTCGGTCGGATGGGGGGGCTGCTCGGAACCGTAGTTGACCCCAAGGCCGCCACCCACGTCCAGATGGTGGATATGAATGCCTTCCGCCGCCAGACCATCGATCAGCCGCAGCAACTTGTCAGCCGCTTCCATAAAGGGATTCAATTCAGTGAGTTGCGAGCCGATATGGCAATCCACCCCGACAATCTCGATGTTCGCCATCGCGGCCGCCTTGCGATAGATGGCGGGCGCCAGCTCGATGGGAATGCCGAACTTGTTCTGCTTGAGGCCAGTGGAGATATAGGGGTGAGTACCGGCATCGATATCCGGATTGACCCGCACCGAGACGCGAGCCTTCTTGCCCATGCTGCCCGCCACCCGATTGAGGCGCTCCAGCTCGGCTTCCGACTCCAGATTGAAGCAGAGGATCTCTTTATCCAGCGCGAGGCGCATCTCCGCTTCACTCTTGGCCACCCCGGAGAAGACCACCTTGGCCGGATCACCGCCCGCCGCCAGTACCCGCGACAGCTCGCCACCGGAGACGATGTCAAACCCCGAGCCCAGACGGGCCAGCAGGTTGAGCAGCGCCAGGTTGGAGTTGGCCTTCACCGCATAGCAGATCAGATGGGGAATATCGCCAGCGGCCTTGTCGAAGGCGTGCCAGTGGCGCTCGAGAGTCGCACGGGAGTAGACGTAAAGCGGGGTACCGTACTGCTCGGCAAGCTGTTGCAGCGAGGTTTGCTCGGCCTGAAGCTGGCCGGCGGCGTCGTAGTTAAAGTGATCCAAGGGGGCGGTTCCTTCCTAGAATGGGTGCGGCATTAGTGCGGCGCGGCCTCGATGGCAGCCTCGGAGGTCGCAGACGGTGCTGCTTGCGGTGTACTCTGGCTCTGTGGCTGCTCGGGGGGCGGCATATAGAGCGGCCCCTTCAGACCGCACGCGGCCAACCCGAGGGACAGAAGAGTGGCAAGCAGACACTTGGTGAACTGAGTGATCATAATGGTTCGCTGCGAAAAAATTTTTGGCCCTCTATAATCGCACTCACATTGTTAAAAGCAACAGGATAAACCGATGAAGGATCACGAGTATCACGCCCTGACCGACGCCTTTTTCCAATATGTGGAAGACACGCTCGACGAGGGGTATCCGGATATCGACTGCGAACGCAACGGCGGCGTATTGACCCTCTCTTTCGAGAACAAGACCAAGGTCATCATCAACAAGCAGGAGCCACTGCACCAGATTTGGGTCGCCACCCGCGAGAACGGCTTCCACTTCGAACTGCAGGGTGACACCTGGATCGACAACCGCTTCGGCCACGAGCTCAAGGCGCTGCTGAGCCAATCCTGCACCGCCCAGGCAGGCGAAGAGGTGGTATTCCCATGATCGACCTGCACCCGCAGGGCGCCCGTCATGCGGTGATCTGGCTACACGGGCTGGGTGATTCCGGCGCCGGTCTCGCCCCGCTGGTGGATGCGCTGGATCTGCCCGCCGAGCTACCGGTGCGTCACCTGCTGCCGGATGCCCCCGAGCGCCCCATCACTATCAACATGGGCTACAAGATGCGCGGCTGGTACGACATAAAGAGCTTCGAGGATCCCGCCGAGCGGGCCGTGGAGTCCCATGTCCGTGACTCGGCCGACCAGATTGCCGCATTGCTCGATCAGCTGGTGGCCGACGGGTTTGCCCCCGAGCATATCGTGCTGGCAGGTTTCTCTCAGGGCGGGGTGATTGCCTCCTTCACCGCGCTGCGCTATCAGGCAACGCTGGCGGGCCTGCTCTGCATGTCCACCTATCTGGCCGCCCCCGACAAGCTGCTCGGCGAGATGAGCGAGGCTGCTCGCACCCTGCCCATCTGCTACATGCACGGCATCTACGACGATGTGGTGAGCCTGTCGCTCGGTTGGGATGCCAAGAACCGGCTGGAAAGCGCCGGACTCGCCCCCGAGTGGCACGAGTACCCGATGCGTCACGAGATCTGCCGTCCGCAGCTCGGCGACATTCGCAGCTGGCTGCTGGCACGCCTCGGCGCCTGAGCCCTTCCGGCAAAGCAAACGGCCTGCATCTGCAGGCCGTTTTTTATGGCGATTCCAACTGACGGGTCAGCCCACTTCTCGAGCGGGCGGCACCTGTTCACGCAGAGTGCCCTGACTGCGATAGGGGATCACATCCAGCTCGCCATTCACTTGTACTATCTCGTAGTACTGGGGCAGGTTGAAGTTGATGAACTGCCCATCATCGCTGAACCGCTCGTGATTGGAGGTGTAGAAGCGGTTGACCCCCGCCACCAGCTCATCCTTGTTGCCGGCAAAGTGCTGGTAGATCTCCACCCGGTTCGCCTCATCGAGGATATAGATGTTGGTGCCCGCATCCCGGGTATCGAAGAAGAACTGCACCAACCCTTCGCTGGCGTAGGCATCGACGATGCTCGGCAGATGCTGGCTGTGGGTCTTGTCGAGCCGCAGCGGCAGGTGATCCAGCTTGTTGTGGGAGATGTGACGGTAAAAATCGATGGCGTTTTCCAGCTTCTTCACCGACACACCGCGCCGCTCGAAGAAGATGCCGTACTTCTCGCGGCCAAGGGCCATGGTCTTGACCAGCTGTTGCTTGTCGCGTGCAAGGCGCAGGTCGATACACTCCGCTACCAGCGTCTGGAAGCGGGAGCGCACCAGAGAGCGGAAGTGCTGGCTGTAGCAGAACACCTCGATCATCTCGGGGGCGGCGGCATCCTGATGCATCTTGCCGAGGATGGTGGTGAGGGCATCGACCACAGCTTCATCCCCCTGAAAGTGCAGGGTACGGATCTCGCTCCAGGAGTTGCGATAGACCAGATCCACCGAGCCGACCAGACACTCCTGATTGCGACCAAACGAGAAGACATCCACGGTGTTGGCGTCAAATTCGATCACCTGACCGACCCAGTGACTGGTCGGGTCCATCTCCAGATTGAGGAAGATGGAGAGCTGACGGATCTCGCACGGCCGACTGAGGGCCAGGTTGGTGGCCAGCGGGTACTTCTCGGGGAAGCAGCCGGAGAGATCGCGGCAGAACTGGTGCAGATTGTCGATGTGCAGATCCGAACCCTGATTGAACAGGTGCACCCGCGACTGGGGCGTCAACAGATCGTTGAAGTAGGCCCAGGAGACCAGCTTGCTGATGTAGCCGTTGAACTCCAGCGGCGCGCGGCCAATGATGTCCACCGGCTCCAGCGAATGTTTGTAGAGGTACCAGCCGGCGCGGTTGAGGCGACCATGCGGCACCTGCACGAAGCTGAGATCCGGCTCGCTCAGATCCGGCGCGATCTTGAGGTTGATACGCTGCACCTTGCCCGGCAGGCTCTCGAACGCGGCGTAGAGTTTGCGCGACAGAATGCCGATATCTTCCGGGTTGATCGACTCGCTGATGTTGTTGCGGCGGGCGAACTGGATCAGGTTGCGGTAGCTCTGCATCAGGGCTTCCAGCAGCTCGGCGTGAGCGATCTTCACCTCTTCGATCTTCCACTCATGGCGATGATCGAGTTGATAAAGTTTGTCCTGACTCCAGCCCCAGTAGGAGACCAGCTGGCTCATCTGCTCGCGACGCCACTCGGGGGAGTGATCATCCTTGGGATGGCTGAGACCGTCGCACACCTTGAGGTAGAAGCAGCGGCGCACCAGATCGAGCCGCGCCATATCGCCGATGGACTTGAGGTAGTTGGTCACCTTGTCCAGCATCAGACAGTAGTTGTCGAGCCGGTAGTGCATCCCCTCGTTGTGCTGGAACCAGTCGCGACCAATCATCGACAGCAGGCGGGTGTTGGGATACTCGTGGGAGTAGGCCTCCATCAGCACCGACTTGAGCACCGCCTTGTAGGGGGAGTCGATCCCCTTGTAGAGCTGCCACAGGGCGGAGCCGAAATACTCTTCGGCCGGAATACGGTCAAAACTGCCGAGATCGAGCCAGTCTTCCTGCTTGAGCTTGCCGCTCTCGAACAGCTCGTTCACATACGCATCGTAGTGATCATCACACTCGGTGGGCACCAGATACCAGATCAAGCGTTTGCCCGCGATACGCATGGCACTGCGGTAGAACTCGTCGAGCAACAGCAGGTGCTGGGCACTGCCGCAGCTCTCCCCCTGCATCTGGGCATCGTTGGTCTGGCGGAACTTGTCTTCCGGGATCAGGAAGAAGTTGAGATCGACCCCGCGCTGTTCGGCCCACTTGGAGAGTTGCTGGCACTTCAGCTCCAGCAGATCGAGCCGCTCCTGCGACAAACCGGCCACGTGGCAGACCCAGATATCGAGATCGGAGTGACAGCACTGGCCGATGGAGGAGGTGCTGCCCATGGAGTAGAGCCCCTGAATGGCTCGATCATGGGTTGCCAGACCGCTCTGACAGTTGGCGTTGCGGCAGAGGTCATCGATAAAGGCTTGCTGCTCGGCGCTGGCGCTGAAGCTCCAGATGCCATGAGGGACATCACCGGAGACATAACCGGGCAGCAGGGGATGATTGAAGTGCAGCATGACAGGCAGCAGTTGGAATACCTGCTGCCCATAGCGACTCATGAGGCCTAACGCCCGTTGCGTCTTGAGACGGGTAATGTCGTCATAACGCGCAACCAGCGTATCGATGTGTTCCTGCAATGCCCTGCCTATCACCTAAGTGAAAATGACGCACCAAAAGGGGGATACGTCAAAAAAGTGTGATCATGTTAACAATGCAAACAGCGGTGGTAAACAAGCCTTCAGCTAAACGTCAGATTATTTCTGGTATGACCACATCAAGTATCAGGGGAAATCATTAAACTCCAATACATTCAATGAATTAATCAACACCGCTTGCTTAATGAAAATCATTTTCAGCATGCATTTTTGAGCTTGGCCCCGCTTTTGCCGGCTCCGCCATGAAAGCCCGGGCAAAGGGTGGTAATATCGATTTCCTTCTAAAAATGAAACAACTGATTGATATGGCAGCCCGAACCCTGAAAATTGCCACTCGCAAGAGCCCGCTGGCCCTGTGGCAGGCCAACTTTGTCAAAGACCGGCTCGAAGCCCTGCACCCGCAGTTGCAGGTCGAACTGGTGCCCATGAGCACTCAGGGTGACAAGATCCTCGATACCCCGCTGGCCAAAGTGGGCGGCAAGGGATTGTTCGTCAAGGAGCTGGAGACCGCCATGCTGGAAGGACGGGCCGATATCGCCGTTCACTCCATGAAAGACGTGCCGGTGGAGTTCCCCGAGGGGCTCGGTCTGCACACCATCTGCGAACGGGAAGATCCCCGCGATGCTTTCGTCTCCAATCGTTTCAAGGCCATTGCCGAACTGCCGCAAGGGGCCGTGGTCGGCACCTCCAGTCTCCGTCGTCAGTGCCAGCTGCGCGCCGCGCGCCCGGATCTGGTGATCCGCGACCTGCGTGGCAACGTCAACACTCGCCTCGCCAAGCTGGATGCCGGTGAGTACGACGCCATCATCCTCGCCGCCGCCGGTCTGAAACGACTGGAGATGGCGCACCGCATCACCGCCTTTATCGAACCGGAGCAGAGTCTGCCCGCCAACGGTCAGGGGGCTGTCGGCATCGAATGCCGCCTCGACGACGTTGAGCTGCACGCTCTGCTGGCGCCGCTGGAGCACGCCGAGACCCGCGCCAGGGTGTTGACCGAGCGAGCCATGAACCGCGCTCTGCAAGGGGGATGTCAGGTGCCTATCGGTGCCTACGCACTGGTCGAAGGCGAGCAGATCTGGCTGCGCGGTCTGGTGGGCAGCCCGGATGGCAGCCAGGTAATCCGTGACGAGATCCGCGGCCCGCTGGCCGATGGTGAGGCCCTCGGCGAGCAGTTGGCCCAGCGCCTGCTGGCCGCCGGTGCCGACGAGATCCTGGCCGAGGTCTACCGCGCATGACCCCGCTGGTGGTGCGTCCGGCCATTCAGGCCGCCGATCTGGTGCAGTTGTTGCGCCAGCACGGCCATGCACCACTCTGCTGCCCGCTGCTGGAAACCGTGGCGGGCAGCGAACTCCCTCTCCTGCCCGACCTGCTGCGCAGTGCTGACGCGGTTATTGCCGTCAGCATTCATGCCGTTCATTTTGCACACGATTTTCTGTTGCAAACTGGTCAGACCTGGCCACATATTGAGTTCTTTGCGGTGGGTCAGGCCAGCGCAGATGCGTTTGCAGCCATAGGCATCACGGCAAGCTGCCCGGATGACCCGCGCAGCGAAGGGCTGCTGGCCCTGCCCGCCCTGCAGCAGGTAGCAGGCAAACGGGTGCTGATCCTGCGCGGCAATGGCGGGCGGGATCTCATCGCCAGCACACTGGCCTCACGCGGTGCTCTGGTGCACTATTGTGCGGCCTATGAGCGCCACTACCCCGAGCTGGACGGGGAGACATTAACCCGCCACTGGCAGGCAGCCGGGCTGGACAGCCTGCTCATTACCAGTGGTGAACTGCTGCAACGGCTGCTGGAGCTGGTTCCCGACCACCAGCGGCCCTGGCTTTTTGACCGCCTGCTGGTGGTCCCCAGCCCGCGCGTGGCCGAGATGGCCAGCGCAGCGGGCTTTATCCATATCACGATTGCCCAAGGTGCATCCAACCAGGCCCTGACGGCCGCACTGGAACTGAGGAAGATGGAATGACAGAACAACAAGAATCCCAGGTCAAACCCCAGCCGACCGCTGCGGTCAATGGCAACAAGAGCCGCTCCGGTGCCGTACTGGGAGGGGTCGCCATCCTGCTGGCCCTTGGCCTGACCGGCGGTCTCTATCTGCACGGTCACAAGAATGCCGTGGCCCAGCAGGCCGAACTGGCCCAGCTCAAGCAACAGCTGGCGAGCGCCCTGAGCAAGATCGACCAGACCAGCAGCAAGGATGCCGAGCAGCTGGCCGCGCTGGATCAAACCCAGCAACGGCTGCAGGGGGAGATGCAGGGTCTGCAGAACCGGGTACTGGACCTGAATGACAAGCGCCCCAACGACTGGATGCTGGCCGAATCCGAGTATCTGGTACGGATGGCGGGCCGCAAACTGTGGCTGGAGCATGACCTCGTCTCCGCCATCACCCTGCTCGGCAATGCCGACGAGCGGATCGCCGCCCTCAACGACCCCAGCCTGATGCCGATCCGCAAGGCGCTGGCCGAGGATATCGCCAAGCTCAAGGGGATGCCGCGCATCGACCGCGAGGGGCTGACCCTCAAGCTGGCCGCGCTGTCCGACCAGATCGAGCTGCTGCCCCTCTCCACCGTCAGCATGCCGGAAGCCAAGGCCGAGCCGGATCAGGCGGTCAGCGCCAATCCCGACGAGTGGGAGAGCAACCTGAAGAAGAACTGGGTCAAGTTCACCGAGAACTTCGTCACCATCCGTCGCCGCGATGGCGCGGTCGAGGCCCTGCTCTCGCCGCAGCAGGAGATCTTCCTGCGTGAAAACCTCAAAACCAAGCTGTTGCAGGCCCAGCTCTCCGTCTATCGCGAGCAGCAGGCGCTCTACGAAGACAGCCTGGACAAGGCCCAACGCTGGCTGACCCAGTATTTCGACACCGACAACAGCGCCACCCGCTACATGCAGGGCGAGATCGACAAGCTCAAGGGTGAGCAGATCCAGATCGACTATCCGGCCCAGTTCAAGACCCAGGCCATGCTGGAGCAGGTGCTGACCGAACGCCTGCAACGCATTCTGGCCAGCAGCTGAGGAGGGCACCATGATCCGTATAATCATTCTGGTTGCCGTGATGGTCGCAGGGCTGATCTTTGGCCCGCAAGCCTCCGGTAACAAGGGCTATGTGCTGATTGCCCTTGGCAATTACACCATCGAATCCTCCGTCACCAGCGCGGTGATCCTGGCCGTGCTGTTCTACGGCGCCCTGCTGATCGTCGAGTGGCTGCTGGGTCGGGTATTCGGCCTGCGCCGCAAGACCCTCGGCTGGTACGGCTCGCGCCGCCGCCGCAAGGCCAATCAACAGACCGTCGCCGCCACCCTGGCAATGGCCGAAGGGCACTACAGTCAGGCTGAAAAGCTGATGATCAAGGGGGCCAGCAACAGCGACACCCCGCTGCTCAACTACCTGAGCGCCGCCAAGGCGGCACAGGCCCGTGGTGACGACGCCCGCCGGGATCAATACCTGCAAAAAGCGCAGGAAGAGAATCCCAAAGCCGAGCTGGCGCTCACCCTGACCCAGACCCAGCTGCAGATCGAGCAGGGCCAGTACGATACCGCACTGGCGATGCTGGAGTCGGTCTACGCCCTCAACCCGCGCCACCCCATGGTGCTGGATCAGCTGCGTCAGGTACATCTGGCCCGTCAGGACTGGAGCGCCCTATGCGACCTGATCCCGGCGCTGCACAAGGTGGGCAAGCTGACCCCGAAACAGGAAGAAGATCTGCTGCAACAAGCCTGGTGTGGTCGCCTGCAACAGGCTGCCGGCAGCCTCGAGACCCTCCAGGCGGTATGGCAGGATCTGCCGCGCAAACTGCGCCTCGAGCCAGAACTGCTGGCCTGCTACGGCGATCTGCTGCGCCAGCTGGGCGCCGACGGCGAGGCTGCCACCCTGTGGCAGGAGGCGCTGCGCAAACAGCCGATGCCCCAGTTGCTGGCTCGCCTGCCCAAGCTGAAACTCGACAGTTACCAGCCGCTGCTGGCACTGCTGCAAAAACAGCAGGGGCAACCGGAGGTGGACACCGCACTGGCCCAGCTCTATCTGCTGGCAGGTCAACTGGACGATGCCCAGAAGCTGCTGGAACAGGAGGTGGAGCGAGCGCCGAGCGCCGCCGCCTATCACGCTCTCGGCCAGCTGATGGACAAGCGCCGCCTTACCAACAAGGCCAACGAGTACTATCGTCAGGCACTGGAACTGGCGGGGATCTGATCCCCGGCAAACAGAAACGCGAGAGGCCGCATGATGCGGCCTCTTTTTTTATCTCTTCGCCCTACCCTCGTCAGGTGGTGAGCCGCTCCAGCTCGCCGATCAGCCAGATGGCCTCGGCGCGATGGCTGCCGCACACATCCATCATGGGGCGAAAACCGCCGCACACCGCCGGCCGCTCCGGTTGACCGAAGATCTTGCAGCCAAGGGCGCTATCGAGCTGGATACAGGGGACGCCAGCCGGTTTGCCATCTGGCATACCGGGAATGGCACTGCTGATACTGGGGGCGATGCAACAGGCAGCGCAGCCGCTACGACACTCCATAGACTCCACTCCTTTGGGACGGTCTGAGCCACCATAGCCGAAGCGGCGGCACAAACGTAGCTGGCACACAACAAAAAGCCCGACCGCACGGGCGATCGGGCTTCAAACAACACAGCCGGTTCAGCGAGCCATCATCACAGGATGATATCGCGTACCACGCTGTCTTTGCGCTCAAGGTAATGGATCGACTTGATACGACGAATGGTGCGGGATTTACCACGGATCAACAGAGTCTCGGTGGTCGCCATCACGCCATCGCTGGTGATGCCGTCCAGCAGATCACCCTTGGTGATGCCGGTGGCGGAGAAGATGACGTTGTCATTCTTCGCCATGTCTTCCAGCTTGAGCACCTTGTTGACATCGATGCCCAGCGCTTCGCAGCGGGCAATTTCCTGCTCGCCCAGCGCACGCACTTCCGGGCTGTCGCCCTTGACGCGGTGACGCGGCACCAGACGGGCCTGCATGTCGCCATCCAGCGCGCGGATCACCGCCGCGGAGATCACCCCTTCCGGTGCGCCGCCGATGCCATACAGCATGTCGACTTCGCTGTCCGGCAGACAGGTGAGGATGGAGGCGGCAACGTCACCATCAGGAATGGCGAACACCCGCACACCCAGACCCTGCATCTCCTTGATTGCCTTGTCATGACGCGGCTTGGCCAGGGTAATGACGGTCAGACGGGAGAGCGGCTTGCCCAGCGCCTTGGCCACGGACTTCAGGTTCAGCTCGAGAGCCTGATCCAGGTCGATGGCGCCTTTGGCCTTGGGCCCGACGATCAGCTTTTCCATGTACATATCAGGCGCTTTCAGGAAAGAACCCTTGTCGCCCACCGCCAGCACGGCCAGCGCGTTAGCCTGACCCATGGCAGTCATGCGGGTACCCTCGATGGGATCGACCGCGATATCCACCGCGTCGCCGTGTCCGGTACCAACCTTCTCGCCAATATAGAGCATCGGCGCTTCATCAATTTCACCTTCGCCGATCACAATCTCACCATCGATCTCGATCTGGTTGAGAATGTGGCGCATGGCCGCTACGGCCGCCCCATCAGCGATATTCTTGTCACCACGTCCGAGCCACTTGTAGCCAGCCAGTGCAGCCGCTTCCGTCACTCGGGAAAACTCGATTGCCAGTTCACGTCTCATCGCATATCCAACCTATGGAGCTCGAAAACGGGCGGCATTCTACCACAAGGGCAAACCTTTGCGCACAAAAGTAGCCGCTGCGAGCAAGAATGTAGCCAATTCATCCAATTGCAACCCAACTGCCATCGACTCTTCATCCAACTGTCACCCCGCTGTCATCCCCGCTGCCTAGCATGACCCCGTTTTCAAAACAAAAGCTTGCAACACCACAAGGGATTAAGATGAAAAAGCTGACTGTAGTGGCACTGGCTCTCACCGCAGCCTTCCAGGCTCAAGCCGTTGAAGTGTACAAAAATGACACCTCCATGCTGGATCTCTATGGCCGTATCTACGCTGGCCACTTCTTTGGTGACAAGAAGGAACTGGATGCCAGCGGCAAACCGAAAAGCGAATACAGCGACAAACAGGGTGCCAACCAGTTTGTCCGTTTCGGCGCCAAGGCCGAGACCCAGATCCAGAGCGGCCTGAAGGCTCTGGCTCAGTACGAAGTACAGATGTATATCAATGACAGCGAGAAGACCATCAGCGAGAACTCCGACAACCTGCGCACCCGTCTGGCGTTCGCCGGTGTCGGCGCTGACTGGGGCACCGTGACCTTCGGTCGCCAGAAAGGGGCCCCGGGTTTCCTGGCCGACTGGACTGATGTTTCCCTCTCCGACGGCTACGGCAACGAAGCGCTGGGCGCCAAGACCGACACCTTCGCCACCAACCGCGCCGGTTCCGTGCTGAAATACTCCGGCCTGTTCAATGGCTTCCAGCTCGACACCAGCTACAAGTTCGACGGTGGTGACACCGAAGAGACCACCAGCAAGGATAGCGACGCCGCCTACGGTGCTGCCGTGGCCTACACCTTCCCGTTCAACCTGTCTCTGGGTACCGCTTACAACGTCGGTATCCGTGACAAGAGCGGTGAAGAAGATGCCAAGCTGTGGCTGATCTCCGCCAAGTTCGACAACAAGGCCGCCTACGCTGCCCTGAGCTATGCCGATGGCAGCGACTTCCTGGCGACCGGCACCGATCACACCGGTTGGGAAGCCGCGCTGGGCTACAACTTCGAGAACGGCTTCGGTCTGATGGCCCTGTGGAACAAACAGGAGCAGGACAAGGCTGGTATCAAGAAAGACAACGTGGATTACTACACCCTGGGTGCCCAGTACAAATTCAACAAGAACCTGCGGGTGATTGGCGAGTACCGTATCAACAATCTGGACAGCAAGGAGAGCGGCAAGCTCAACGTCAAGGATGACTTCCAGCTGGCTGCCCGCTACGACTTCTAATCGAGGTTTTGCGGATCCCCAAAGCGCGATGGCTTGCCATCGCGCTTTTTGCTGGGCATCGCTCACGACCGGAGAAAGTGGCCTAGGCTCAACAGTAGATGTATCGCCGGAGAGATGATCATGGTCAGGCTGCCTTTCGTCCTGCTGTTGCTGCTGGCTCTTCCCGCTCACGCCCTCTCTATCGCCATGGTGCTGTGGCGCGGTGAAACCGCAGCCGAAGCGGGCTTTCGGGCAGAGCTGACCCGTCTTGGCTATCAGGCCACCATCACCACCTATAACGCCGATCAGGATCGTACGGCGCTGGCAACCATGCTGCGCCAGCAGATGCTGCCGAAACTGGCCGAATACGACTACATCTACACCTTTGGCACCACCGCCACCACCATGACCAAGAGTCTGGTGGCCAACCGCAAACCTCTGATTTTCAATGTGGTCTCCGATCCGGTCGGGGCAGACATCCTCTCGGAAGACAAAGCCCAGAACAGCATGGTGGCCGGGGTAAGCAACATGGTGCCGATGGCACTGCAACTGGCCAACGCCAGCGAGCATCTGGCCACCGGCAAACGGCTGCTGCTACCCTTCAACCCCCGTGAGCAGAACACCCTGCTGGTGGCCGATATGCTGCTCAATGAAGCGAAACGCTATCAGTGGCAGATGGTCACCTGGCGAATGGCCCCTGACCCACGGCGGCTGGACAACGAACTGAAGCGGCTGCAACAGGATGCCAAAAACGACATCGTCTTTCTGGCCGCAGACAGCTATCTGCTCTCCATCGCCCCCCGCCTGCTGAATGCGCTCAACGCAGCTGCCATCCCTACCATCTGCAGTGCCGAGCTGTTCGTCGAACACGGCTGCAGCGTTGGCACCATCAGCAGCTACGAGGCGCTGGGCAAGATGGCCGCCGGGATCATCCATCGCCATCAGCAGGGAACAGAGTTGCAGGATATTCCGCTGCAGACCGACCCCCATCCCAAACTGGTGCTGGGGCAGCTGGGTAACGCCACCACGCAGGAGGCTAGCCCCGAAAAGCCGAAGCCTTGATAAAGATCTCGGCCAATCAGGCTCCGGGCGGGTATGCTGTTGACCCCCATCGCCCGAGAGCCCTTTCCCATGAGCACCACCGTCTTTTTTGCCGTTCTGCTGGCAGCCCTGCTTCACGCCAGCTGGAATGCGCTGGTCAAAATTGGCGAAGAGCGGCTGGTGGGGGTGTCACTGGTGGCGATCTTCTCAGGGCTTATCGCCGCCGTGGCGCTGCTGCCCATGGGGCTTCCCTCTGCTGCCGAGCTGCCCTGGCTCGGCCTCTCAGTCCTGCTCCATATCGGTTACTGCCTGTTTCTCAGTCATGCCTACAATCAGGGCGATTTTGGCCAGATCTATCCGTTGGCCCGTGGCAGTGCCCCGCTGCTCGCCATGGCGTTAAGTGCCATATTGCTGGGGGACTACCCCGGTTACGGCGGCCTCATCGGCGCCTGCATGCTGATCATGGGGGTCTTGCTGATGGCCTGGCGAGGTGGGCAGCAGCGCCTTGACAGCAAAGCGGTTCGGGCAGCACTGATCACGGCCATGTTCACGGCGACCTATACCCTCTCGGATGGAGCCGGCGCCCGCGCAGGGGGTGAACCGGTACGCTACACCCTCTGGCTCTTTGCCTGTACCGGGCTGGCGATGCTGCTGGTGCTGCTCGTCCACCAGAGACGTAACGCCTGGCGCCAGATCCGTCGCCATGCGATGGCGGGAATGGCAGGAGGAGCCATGTCACTGCTCGCCTACGGGATTGTTATCTGGGCCATGACCCAAGCCCCCATTGGCGTGGTCGCGGCTCTGCGCGAAAGCAGTGTGCTGTTTGCCATGCTGCTCTCGGTCTGGCTGCTGAAAGAGCCGCTCGGGCGCATACGGCTGACGGCGGCGGCCATTATTACCGGCGGCGTGCTGCTGACCCGGCTGGGAGGATAAGCGCTGTCGCCATTGGGGCGCATTTATCAGGCAGGATGGCGTAATTCACTCCGCCAAATATGCCGAATACGAATAATGGAAATAAGTGTCGGCCCGGGCGTAAATGTTTACATCCGCAACGTATCAATTAACTGGCAGGTCTGTTTATTTCAACCACAGCTTCATTCGGGAAACTTACCTGCCCAGCAGCATTAATGATAAAATCATTCACAGTTAATTTTCGGCAACGCTGACCAATACCGCGCATGGCATAGACCATGCCGCTCCGCCCATACATTCATTGACCGCCTGACGGGTAAGCCAGCCCGGTCAGAGATGACCCGATCGCGCCCGCCACAACAAGATGGCATGGCGCTACCGCGTTATTAATGGGTCCGGTTTCGTCCGTTTAATTTTTGATTATTTTAAATCCAGCACTATCAGGGAGTTTTTAATATGTCAGCAAAAAAGCTGAAGTTAGGCGCCTTTATATTGATGATATTAACATCGGTATTTGGCGTCACTAATATCGGGATCGGTTTTTACCGAATGGGATATGCCGCCATTCCGATGTTCGTGATCGGCGGTCTGTTTTTCTTCATCCCGTTCATTTTGATGATGATCGAATTCGGCACCGGCTTTCGCAAAGAGGCGGGCGGTATCTTTACCTGGATGCGCCACTCGGTCTCGACCCGATTCGCCTTTATCGGTCTGACCATGTGGTTCGCCTCCTACGTCATCTGGATGTTTGGCAAGGCGCTCTCCATGTGGGTGCCCCTCTCCTTCATGCTGTTTGGCCGCGACATCACCGTCATCCCGGTCACCCTGGGCACCGGCATCGACTTCGGCCCCTTTATTCTGGGCGTGGTCGCCATCGGGCTGGTTGCCACCGTCACCAAGCTCATCACCCTGGGTAGCGCCCGCTTCGCCAAAGTGGCGGCTATCGGCGGCCTCTCCGTGGTGGCACTCAACGTGTTGCTGCTGGTCGGCGGCGTCTTCACCTTCGCGGTGAGCGGCATGACTCTGCAGGAGCCCTTCACCCAGGCATCGCTGACGGCGTCTCCCAATGCCGCTTTCAACGATATCATCCCCTTCCTCGGCTTTATGGTGTTCGCCATCTTCGCCTACGGCGGGGTCGAGGCGATGGCCGGGGTGGCTGACGAGCTGGAAGATCCCGAGCGCGACCTCAAGCGCGGCATCTTCCTCTCCGGCGCCTTCATCGTGCTCTGCTACATCATCGGCTTTCTGGCGGTTGGCTCCATCATGCGCTGGAGCGACTTCCCGGCCGAGGGAATCACCTCTCTCTCCGCCCTTTTCATCATCATGCTGGAGCTGGGGCGCCATCTCGGTGGCGAGTGGCTGGGACAGGTGTTCATGCGCTTTGCCGGATTGGGCATGTTCCTGAGCTATCTGGGTGCCTTTATCGCCCTCTCCTACGCACCGCTGCGCCAGTTCATCACCGGCACCCCGAGCTACTTCTGGCCGGAGCGTTTCCAGCGCGAAAACGAGAATGGCGTGCGGATTGAAGCCCTCAAAGTGCAAGCTTGGGTGGTCTGTCTGTTCATTGCCGCCAAGTCCATCTTTACCCTGATCAACCCGGAAGGGGCCGCCGCCCTCTATGAGCTGATCATCACCATGACCAACGTCGGCATGACCCTGCCCTACATGTTCCTCATCTACGCCTGGTATCGCTATCGCAACAACCCGGCGCTGGACAAGGATCTGATCTTCTTCAAGAGCGCGGGCTCGGTACTGCTGGCCACCATCATCAGCCTGATCCTGGTCGCCTTCGGCAACGTCTTTACCGTGGTCGCCCCCTTTATCTCCGGCGATATCTCCACCGGCGTCTGGACCATCATTGGCCCGCTGCTCTTCGTGGTGATCGCCATGCGCTTCAAGATCAAGCAGGAAGATGCCCACTAACCGGCAGGCAATGCTCCATGCCAATCGGGACCGTTCTGGTCCCGATTTTTTTAGCGCTGGCTTCCGCTCATCATCACGGCCAGCCCATAGTTTCAATGCAAAAAAAAGACTCCATGGAGACCTCTTTTACGCACTCCTCGCCGTCAAAGCACGCCCAGCGCCGTAAATTATCAATATCAAGGTGAGAATGATTGTGAAGCGCCAGTTCACGACATATAACTTAGCGAGATATCCCTGTATTTCGTCCGGTAGAGCTGATCATGATGATGCGTTCCCTCCTTCCCCTGTTGCTTGGCGCAGTAATGTTGCCGGCCACTATGGACAGTGCCCATGCCAACCCCTTTTCCGCCAGCAGCAAGAGCAGCAGCGGCTTTCTCGAGCGACGGGATGTGCCCAACCTCAGCTCGGCCGCTTTCGTGGTGGCCAACCACAGAACCGGCGAGGTGATCTCCGAGCGCAACGGCAACCGGGTCATGCCCATCGCCTCACTCACCAAGCTGATGACGGCGCTGGTGGTGCTGGATGCCAACCTGCGCCTCAACGAAATGCTCACCGTGACCAATGCCGACATCGACCGCATCAAGGGAACCGGCTCGCGCTTGGCCATCGGTTCCAGGCTCAGTCGCGCCGAAATGCTCCATATCGCCCTGATGTCCTCTGAAAACCGCGCCGCCTCGGCGCTGGCCCGCCACTATCCCGGCGGCCAGCGTGCCTTTGTCGAGGCGATGAATGCCAAGGCCCGCATGCTGGGGATGTGGAATACCCGCTACGCCGACAGCACAGGGCTCAACCCGCGCAATGTCTCCACCGCGCAGGATCTCGCCAAACTCGCCGCCGCAGCGGCCTCCTATCCGCTGATCCGCCAGTACTCCACCGACGAGCAGAGTTATGTGCGCACCAACAAGCGTCAGCTGCACTACCTCAACTCCAACCGGTTGATCCGCGAAGGGCAATGGGAGTTCACCCTCTCCAAGACCGGCTATATCCGCGAAGCGGGCCGCTGTCTGGTGCTGGGCACCAAGGTCAATCGCGAGCCGGTGATCATGGTGCTGCTCAATGCCGAGACCACCAACGATAGGGTCGCCGATGCCAAGCGGATCAAAACCTGGCTGGAGAGCTCGGGCAGAACCACCCTGGCCGCCAACCAGAGCAGCATGCTGACTCACCAGTAAGCTCGAGATCCCCAACCAAGCGAGGCGCCCGCCTCGCTTTTTTTATCTGCATGAGCGCGCCCAAAAAACGGGAGCTTGCTCCCGCTACAGGTAACACCTTCCGCCATCCCGTTACAAAACGTAACTACTCAACAGCGTGAATCACACTAATAGAATCAATTGGTTGTAACCTGGCAGCGAGAATTTTAGCGTGCCATCACAACCCCTGTAACGACGAGCCACCATGCGTATTTCCAGTATCGAGTGCGGGCGGGTACTGGCCATTCTGGCCGTGATGACCATTCACGTATCCCCCTTCGCCAATCCCTTCAATCCCGCCCTGTGGGGAAGCGGATCCTGGTTCTGGCTGAGCGGCACCATCAACCAGCTATGCCGCTTTGCCGTGCCGCTGTTTTTCCTCTGTGCCGGTTACTTTCAGCAGCCGAAACTGAGCCGCGAAGCGCCGCTGACTGTTGCCTGGCACTACTGCCGCCCCTTGCTGTTGCTCTGGCTGGTGTGGAGTCTGGTCTACCTGCTAGTGCCGTTCAATCCGCTGGATGCCGTGCAACAGGGC
Organism: Aeromonas sp. R2-4; assembly: GCF_040908365.1. Lineage (NCBI taxonomy): Bacteria > Pseudomonadati > Pseudomonadota > Gammaproteobacteria > Aeromonadales > Aeromonadaceae > Aeromonas > Aeromonas sp. R2-4. Next base: position 101,637 of record NZ_JBFODO010000002.1, on the reverse strand, counting down.
TATCTGGCCTCCCTGCGCGGGCAATGGCAATTCCAGCTCGGCGACCCCCTCAACAGCTGGCTGGTGGGCGGCATGATCCACCTCTGGTTCCTGCCAGCCCTCGTCATGGCGGTGGCCCTGCTGGCACTCTGCTACCGGCTTGGCAGACCAGCGCTCGCCCTCTGGCTGGGTCTTGGCCTCTACCTGCTGGCGCTGCTGGGGGGCTCCTATGCCAAGCCGCTACTGGGCGCCGAGTGGCCACTGCTCACCCGTAACGGCCCCTTCTTCTCCCTGCTGTTTGTGGCGCTTGGCGCCCTGCTGCGCCAGCGTCAGTGGCAGCCCGATGCCCGCACCGGCTGGCAACTGCTGCTGGCGGGCGTGGCGATCTATGGCTGTGAAGCCTGGGCGCTGCAGCACTTCGCCGCAGTGCCGCTCACCCGCCACGACTTCCTGCTCGGCTCTCTTCCCTGGGCTATCGGCCTGTTTGGACTGCTGCTGGCCAACCCCGACTGGGGCAAGGGCAGCTGGCTTGAACGCCAGGCCCCCAAAGTGCTAGGGATCTACTGCCTGCACATGATGCTGGTGGTCTGGCTCTTCGTGTTCGGCCCGCAGGGCGCATCCATCCTGTGGGAGATCGCCAAGGTGCCGCTGCTGCTGGGATCGTCTCTGCTGGCCTATCGCCTGCTGGCGGCCCTGCCACTCGCCCATCGACTGCTGCGTACTCGCTGAGTCCGATATCCGGCCCGTCCTATCGGGCCGGATACCTCTTCACGTTTCGTCTCTTTCTCTTCCGCTACACCCTTTTTCCCTCGCTTCGTTCCCGCGGTTTGCTGCAATGGCTCTGCTTTTCAGCCGAGCTCCCCCGACCGCACAACCCGCCTCCAATGCCACCCTCCATTTTCACCTTGCCAGACAAATGAAAATCAATATCATTGGCATCCCGCTTTGGCGGGTCAGGCTAATTATAATTAAATCAATATGTTCGAGCCGTCAGGTCGACATCCAAAGAGTCAATATTGAATATGCAGCACCCTCACTTTCGCAGAACGCTGGTCTCGCTGGCACTGCTGGGCACCGGTTTCACTGCCCAGGCCGCCGATGAAACCATGACAGTGGTTGGCAAACGCTCCCAGCATCAGGAAGTTGCCACCGCAACCCGTACCAATACGCCAGCCAAGCTGGTTCCCCAGACCATCGACAGCGTCAAGGTCAGCGAGCTGACCGCCTTCGGCCAACCTACGCTGAGTGAAGCCCTGAGCGGTATTCCCGGGGTCAACGCCAGCGGTGATACCCGCTTCGACGGGGTCAATATCCGCGGCTTCAGCGCCAGCAACGACTTCTATCTCGACGGGTTCCGCGACGACATGCAGTACACCCGGGATCTCGGCAACATCGAGCGGGTGGAAGTGCTCAAGGGCCCGGCCGCCGTGCTCTACGGCCGCGGCAGCACGGGGGGCATCGTCAACCGGGTCAGCAAGAAGCCGCAGAAAGGGCAGGAGTCCAGCGTCACCGCCCGGGTCGGCAGCTTTGACAGCCAGCGGCTGGCCGCCGACCTCAATGGCGAGGCGAGTGAGCAGGTGCAACTGCGCCTCAACATGGCGCAAGAGGACAAAGATAGCTTCCGCAACGGCGTGAAGAGCAAGCGCACTCTGCTGGCCCCTTCCGCCAACTGGGAGATCAGCGACAACCTCAACTGGCTGGTGCAGTACGAGCGCAACGAACATGACCGCACCCCGGATCGCGGCATTCCCGGGGTCAATGGCCGTCCGGCCGATGTGCCGCGAGAGTATGTCTACAGCGATACCAGCCGCGACTTCATCGATGACGTGGCACAATCCACCCGCTCACGCCTCTCCTGGGATATCAACGATCAGTGGCAGTTGCGCCAGCAGCTCGGTTACTCCACCCTCGACAGCCAGTTTGACAACACCTATGTCACCAGCGTCAAAGGGGATCAGGTGACCCGCTCCCGCTGGCAGCAGGATCTGAAAGCGAAGAACCTGATCAGCAACACCGAGGCCGAAGGTCTGTTCCAGACCGGCCCGGTGGAACATCGCCTGCTGGTTGGCTTCGAGCAGAACTGGCAGGAGCGCACACCCAAGCTCTACCAGAACGCCACCGCCATCCCGTCTGGCAATCTCTACGATCCGGGCTCGCTGCCTACTTACAATGGAGCCATGAAGCTCTCCAGCGACGCCAAACACAAGGTGCGCGGCAATGGCCTCTATCTGCAGGATCAGCTCAGCCTGGGTGACTGGCATCTGGTTGGCGGGCTGCGCCGTGACGACTTCACCGTCACCAGTCGCCGCTACGACCTCAACAAGGAGGAGAGCGTCTCGGTCAACAGCCTGAGCCCGCGCCTCGGTCTGGTGTGGAATCCCCTCGAGGATCACGCCTTCTACACCTCCTACAGCAAGACCTTCACTCCGGTGGGCGGCGAGCTGATCGGCATCACCCCGGGTGACAAGAACAACGGGCTGGAACCCCAGCACACCCGCCTCTACGAAGGTGGTGTGAAGAGTGACTGGCTGAACGGCAAGCTGGCGACCACTCTCTCCCTCTATCGACTGGAGATGTACAACAAGCGCACCAAGGATCCGCTGGATCCCACCAAGGTGATCCTCACCGGCCTGCAGCGTACCGAAGGGGTCGAACTGAGCGCCCGCGCCGAGCTGACCGACGAGATCTACCTGCGTGGCGGCTTCGCCATTCAGGATGCGGAGCAGGTCAAGGCGGATGCGGATCTGCAGGGCAAGCGCCCGATGAACGTCTCCCGCCAGAATGGCCAGTTCTATCTCGGCTACAAGAGTGGTGAGCAGGGCTGGTTCGGTGAAACCGGCGTGACGGCGGTGGGCGATCGCTTTGCCGACAACGCCAACACCACCACACTGCCCGGTTACGCTCGCTTCGATGCGCGCGCCGGTTATCGCTGGCAGCAGTGGGAAGCCGAGCTGAGCGCCGAAAACCTGACCGATCACGAGTACTTCGTCAGCGCCACCAGTGCCACCCAGATCATGCCGGGCACGCCCCGCCAGCTGAGTCTGACCGGTACCTACCGTTTCTGATCTCTGTGACAACCACCCCGACTGGCCAGCCCTTGCTGGCCAGTTTTTTATGAAGCAACCACGATGAAACGCAGAAGAGTTCCCCTTCACAACAACAAATGGGTACGCCGCCTCCATGCCTGGGCCGGTTTTTTTACCCTCGCCCTGATGCTGATGTACGGCATCACCGGTCTCTGGCTGCAACACCGTGCCGTGTTGCCCATCCCCGGCCCCCACACCGACAAATCGAGTGAAGAGATAGTGCTCAAGGCACCACTCACCAGCCCGGAGCAGCTGAAAAGCCTGCTGCAACAGCGCTATCCCGATACCTTTGCCGACGGGCGAACCATGATCACCCCGGCCCAGACCCTGCCCACCCCGAACGGCCCGCTCACCCTGCCCGCCAAGTGGGAGATGCGCGGCGTCACCCTCAGCCAGAGCGTGGCCGCCAGCTATGTTGAGGGTACCCTGCTGGTACGTACCGACCTGCAGCAAGCTAACTTTGCCGCCAGCCTAAACCGGCTGCACCGCGGCATGGGTACCGGCCTCGGCTGGCAGCTGTTTGGCGATATCGCCGCCCTGGCCCTGCTGCTGCTCGCCCTCACCAGCCTGTTTATGTGGACCAAGCTACACGGCACACCCAGAGCCATCATCGCGCTGACACTCGCTGGCAGCCTCGGCACCCTGCTGTTTGCCCTGCTGGGGTAACGCAGCAATCATGACCTGATGCAGCAAGGTTTGGAAAGAAAACCGCAATAGAAACAGGCCGCTGGCGGTGATGCCGTCAGCGGCCACATCAAGAAAAGGAAATAACGGAGAGCGGAAAAAGAGAAGGGATACCAAGAGGTAACGGGAAGTACTGCCTGCTCAGCAGCAACGCTGCCAATGCGCAGGAACGCCAAAAAACAAAAGGCCATCATTGCTGATGGCCTTTTGTCATGAATTTGATGGTGCCCGGGGTCGGACTCGAACCGACACGGTTATTCACCGGCGGATTTTGAAACCATCGCAAGCCGCAGTGAATCAATGAGTTGCCGTGTTTTCGCGGGTTTGCTTGGGGATGGATGGGGGTTATTGGGTGTCGCTGGTGAGCGCTGCCGCCACTTTGCCGCCATTTTTCATCGCAGTGATCGGGTTGAGTTTGACCGCGTCTTCGAGGTGGTCAGGGGCGAAGTGGGCATAGCGCATGGTCATCTTGATGTCGGTGTGGCCGAGGATGCGCTGCAGCACCAGGATGTTGCCACCGCCCATCATGAAGTGGGAGGCAAAGCTGTGTCTAAGCACGTGGGTTCGCTGGCCGGCCGGCAGGGTGATCCCAGCGCGGCGCAGCGCCTTCTCAAACTCGGCGTAGCAATCACCGAACAGGCGGCCGGTGCGCTTGGGCAGCAAGGCCAACAGCCAGCCGGCCACCGGCACGGTGCGGTTCTTCTTGCCCTTGGTGCGGGTGAAGGTCAGCCGGCCGATGCCGACCTGTGAACGGGTCAGTTTTTCAATCTCGGACCAACGGGCACCGGTCGAGAGACACAGCATCACGATCAGCCACAAATCGTTCAGCCCCGCGCACGCTGCCAGCAACTGCTCGATTTCATCCTGATTGAGAAACGCCAGCTCGGATTCTTGAACCTTGTACTGGCGCAGCACCTCCAGCGGGTTGCCGTGGGCCCACTCCCCCAGACGGCCGAGCTCATTGAACACCGCCTGCAGGTAGAGCAGCTCTCGGTTGATGGTGGTCGGGGAGACTTGTTTGCGCTGACCGGGCACATAAAGCTCGCCGGCCAGTCGCCGCTCACGATAGGCCGCAAACTGCTGGGCAGTGAACTCTGTGGCCAGCGGGTTACCCAGCGCCTCCGCCAACCAGACCAGCTTGTCGCGGCGCCGGTCGCCATCGGTCAGGGTTTGGCCGTGGCGGCCATACCAGAGTGCCACCAGATCGCTCAGCCGCCGCTCATCCGCATGGCCAGCCTCTGGTTGTTGCCAGGGCTGGGCCAGCATGTGTTTTTCCCATGCCAAGGCTTCGCCCTTGGTGGCGAAGCGCTTGCGTTTGCGGGGACCGTCACGGCCTTGGGGATAGACCTCGGCAAGCCAGAGCTTGGGCTTGCCATCATCGAGTTTACGGACTGTCACTTGAGGGAATTACCCATTAACCCTGGGCATGGTCAGTTTTTTTCCGCCATCGAACAGGTAAGTGTCAGGCATCCACTCAAACGTGAGCTTGCTGCGGTCTGTGTTACGCAGCTTGGTATCTTCATTCATGAATTGGTTGTAATCGAAAGTGCCGTTGTAAATCACAGTCTGCCCAGCAGGGATATCGGCATCGTTGGACAGGTTTATCTGTTTGATGATCTCACCAAACACATCCTTGAAGACAACGGTTCCACGAACGCCGATCATCTTTTCGCTGGTGTTATTTTTAAACGCGATCTGGATTTCAAACAGATCTTCTATGCGTTGGGCTTGGAAATCTGAAGGGATGTATTTGAGTGACATCAGGCTCGTAGTCAGCGCTGAATTCATCTCTTTCAGGCTTTCCAGTTGCTTCTGTTTTACTTCGGCCTCCAGTGCAGCTTGCTGGGCTTGCGCCTGGCGCTGTGCTTCTTCCCAGGCTTTCTGAGTCTCGATGGCCGAGCCGATGGTGGTACCCTGTGGAATGCCTTCACCACCGAAGGCTTGGCCAAGACCAGCCCTCATCGAGTAAGCCACCAATAGACGCTTATCCTCTTCGCCCAGTTTTTTAACGGCGCCCTCCAACTTGGTGTCAGCCTTCCAGGTGGAAATATCTGAAGGTAAAACCGTAGTCTTCGGGTCCGTGGGGCCACAGCCGAATAGCACAGCGGATAAAGCGAGCGCGAGCACAGCCTTGGAGTTCATATGCAATCCCTTATTTCTTTGTTATTTGATTGAGGGCGGTCAAGGCGCCCTATTTATCCCTGATGCACTAAGCCGTATTCAGCGACAAGCGCTTCCCACTGCTCGCCGTCCATTTCATCGCCCATCGCGGAGAAGTCATCCTTGCTGGCTTCATCAATCACATTGACGAGATAGAAGTCATCACCTTCTTCTGCAAAGACATCCTCAACCACCAACCTCATGCCTTCGACTTTCTTGGTAGAAAGATACAACCCGGTCTTCGGTACACTTTTCATCGGTTGCTCCTGGAAGCGGAATAGGGCCCATCGGATACTACGCCATCGTGCGCTGATGTGCTCATTGAGTCTCGGTATACGACTCGGGCAGTTCGCCGGTCTCGACTAGCAGTCGGATTTGCTCATGGCGCACTAATGGCACTCCGAGCTCATTGGCCTTTTTCATCTTCGACCAGCCAGCATTGTCACCGCAGCAGAGGAAATCGAGTGACTCCGATACGCTGGTAACGACCTTCATCCCAGCCGCCTCAGCCAGCTCGGTTAACTCGGCTTTGTCGGCCTTGGCGAACCCGGTGAAGCAGACCTTGAAGGAGTAGTCTTTCGGGGGCAACTTGCGACCGTGATAGCCAGGGTCAGATTTGATTTGCAGGATCCGGTCAGCATAAAGCGTCTCGGCCTTCTCAAATGCTTGAACGGCCTCTTCATGTGTATCGAACACATCGATCACTCGGTCGGTACGCAGAGAGATAAAGGTCGGGAACTCACCGGATAATGGTTCAATGTCTGCGGCAATAGTGACCTGATGACCGTAGGCAAGATTGCGATCTTGATTGATATGGTAAACCGCCACTCTCTTTGCTGAGAGCGCGCCTTTATTGCTCATGTAGAGGATATTGAAAACAGGCACCTCTGTGCCGTGATACCTGATTGATTCGGAAGAGTGAATATCAAGCACTGTTAGCCTCCTGCTATATCAGAATCTGTTACATGAACAATTAGCCGGTGGTTTGGCCGCGTTAATCGACCGTGTTATCCCCGTTTCAAAATACGACGGTGTTCGACCACCACGCCGATAATGGCGATGGAGGTTTGGTCGGTGCTGAGGGTTTCGTGGTCGTCATTGAGGGGGACCAGCTCGAAACGCGGGCTGCCATCTTCGTATTCACCCCGGGAACGGTATTTTTTGAAGGTGGCCTCTTCGCTGCCGTTCTTGGCAATCACAAAGTCACCCGCCTTGGGGGCTTCGTCGGCATCCACGATAAGCAGATCGCCTTCCTTGAAATCGGGTTCCATCGAGTTGCCGCGCACCCACAGACCAAACGCGCAGCTGCCGACGCTGACGCCTGCCGTGACATATTCCAGGCTGCCATCGAAGGCGGTGGCCTGTTCACACATTTCACGCCACTGCCCGGCCTGCACATAGCTGAGGATGGGGACCCGAACCCCTTGTGGGATGTCGGCGGGCTCGACGTTGCGATAGCCAGGGGGAGAAGGCTCCATCACGCCAGCGGCCCCGTCCTCTTTGCCGGTCAGCAGCCAATCGACAGACACGCCAAGCGCAGCCGCTAAGTCGTTGAGGTAGCGGCCTTTTGGCTGGTTCAGCCCTGATTCCCACTTATTAACAGACGCGTGAGTAATCCCAACGCGCCTAGCTAACTCGTTTTTGCTGATCTTGAGTGCCTGGCGGCGCTCTGAAATGCGGTCATTGATCGTTTCCATGAAACCTAAGTTACCACCCGCAATTGATACTTTGGGATCAAAAATCGTTGACCACCTATAATACCTAGGTTACAGTTTTCGCATTGTTGATACTTAAGGACACGGTGAGGGGCAATGCGAAAACATGACGCCATAACACACTTCGGTGGTGTGACTGCCACTGCAAAAGCGCTCGGCATATCACACGCCGCAGTAGTTAAGTGGGGCGACACCATCCCACAGGGCCGCGCCTACCAGATCGAGGTGTTGACCGGCGGTGCACTGAAAGCCGACCCCGCAGCCCCGTCTGGCCAACAGCGCCCCTATCAGCGCGTCGCGCCGGGCACCCCGCTGGAGGAGATCCCCAGCGTCCAGCGGGCGACTGCTGCCGCCAAGGCTGACCCCACCAACGCACAACCAGGGAAGGCGTAACCACCATGCCACCTCGTCATGTCAATCCAGCCGCCAGGCCGACCCAGGCTCCCGCCGTCAGCGCGATCAATCTGGTGATCTCGGCAGACATTCCGCCGCTGATGCCCATCGCCAGGTTTGCCGAGTGGATCGGGGTGTCTGTCGATACCGCCCGCCACTGGGTCAAAACGGGCCGCCTCGATGTCATGGAAAAAACGCGCGCCAATGAGCTGGTGATGGTCAAGGTGCATGTGTTTATCGCCAAACAGATGGCGGGACACTCGTCATCCCTGTTCACACTCGCCAGCTAACCATAGCGACCTTTGGAGGGAAATCAGAGTGTCAAACCAGTCCTGTTTTTCACACAACCACTTTGCGGCCGCCTGCGACATCTTCAAGGGGCGTTACAACCTCAGCGAGCTGGGGCGCGAGCTCGGCATGCCGCGAGGAGTACTGAACAACAAGTTCAACCCGGCCAATGAAAAGCACAAGCTCACCGCCCTCGACCTGATCGCCCTTTATCGCGCCACCGGCGACGACACCCTGTTTGACGGCCTGCTGTTTGACTGCGGTCTGACCGCCTCCAAGCTGCCCGCCGCCACAACAGCAACCCCGGAGGCCCGCGCCCAGCAGACGCTGACCGCCAGCGCCCAACTGCTGGGCGTCACCGCCCAAGCCACCACCCTGCTCAACGGCCACCGCGTCACCAAGGCCCATCGCAATGCGGTTATCAGCGGGCTGTGGGCGGGCATCGAGCACCTGGTGCTGATTGCCACCGAGGTGGAAGACAAATTCCACGCCGTACCCAGCCTTGCCTGCGCCGCCGACATGGCCCGCGTGGCGATGGGCGCATAGGAGACCCCATGTCCAAGTTTTTCCCCTGCCCTCACTGTGGGTCTTACAGCACCGTCAGAACCTCACAGCGCATGAGCGATCTCACCGTGCAGGCGCGCTATCGCTGCAGCAACGATTTCTGTGGGTACGTCTTCCAGGTGATGTCCACGGTGACCGGTTACTACGTGCCCAGCGCCCTGCCCAACCCCGCCATCCTGGTGCCACGGCTCAAGGGGAGCCGCAGCCACCAAGAGGAACCGGCCAGCACCGCCACCCCGCCACAGCCCACCAAGCCGCGCCCGTTCCGCGCCATTGAGGAACTCAAGCAGGCACAGGCCGGGGCAACCGAAACAACCGCAGAACAGGAAGGGGCCTAGGCCCCCTACAGGAAGGAGAACCCCATGCAAACGCAACGCATCGACCATGAACAGCGCAACTTGGCGGGGCTGACCCCCGATGAGCAGGTGGCCATGAACACCGCCGGCTGCCAGATCCTGCGGGAGTTGTTCGGCAAAACGCGCTCCAGTCTGGACACCGACTGGCTGGCCTTGAGCCAGGCCAAGAAAGCGGCCATCTGTGCCATCGCCCGCCAGCCACGGGGCGAGCTGATGACCGCCACCTTGTCAGCCCTGCCCCATGCACAGCGCGAGGCGGTCAGGCTGGCGGTGATCGCACTGGAGTACCAGGGGGAGTTTCGCGGCGGCTGTGACGCCAAGGTGTGGCACCCGGCGCCAGTGACCAGACCTATCGGAGATATCGAGAGAGAGAAGAAGGAACGCGCCGCCAAGCTGCGCATGAAACGCGCCGTGCTGGCGGGCAGTGAGATGTGCCAGTCAGGCCCCAGGGCCATCGGGCAATAAAAAACCCGCTATCGGTGCGACAACACCAGCGGGCTTTCCATCGTCAACAAGGAAAATCGACATGCCAACTTTAGCCATTCGTGACCAATTGCGCAACCTGCGCCTGCAAAACCGCAAGCTGGCCTGCCGCGGTCAGCGTTACAGCACCAGCCCAGACCTGATCCATGCCGTAGAACGCCCTGCCGCCATGGCGTGGCGTGCGGTCTGGTCGTGCGTCAACCGCCGTGGGGGGATCTGAACATGGCCGCCGTTATCACTCGTCACACCGAACCGACCATCAAAGCGGCATTCGCCTATCTGGTCCGACGCGGTTACATCAACTGCGGCACCACCTGGCTGCGCGGCCTGAACGGCTACGCCCGCATGGAGCGCCTGACCTCTGGCGCTATTCGCATCATCGAGGGGGTGGCATGAACAAGCTGTTGCAGCCGGTCAACCGGCAAACCGCCATTGCCGCCGTGCACGCGCTGCCGGCGCGGCTTCGCGCCAGCACCGATTACTCCTACCTCTACCGTGGCTCGGAGGGCAAGTCCCTGATGGCCCAGGCCAGACAGAACCAGCGCTGGTACCAGCTGTTCCACACCATGAACCGGAGGGCTCAACCATGAGCATCGACGCCATTCATATCGCCAAGCGGGCAGAGCGGGCTGTGCTGCCGCTGCTGACCGAGCTGCTGGCCACTGGCGAGCAGGAAAACCGCATCGCCCTGGGCGAGCTCTACTCCGGTGATGAGTACATCCAGGTGCAGCTGGTCGTGACCAGCCGCCCCGCGGATCTGCTCGATGACGACTCTGTGATGGGGGATGAGGCATGAGCGACATCTATGTAAACCCGATGGCAATGCGGGCCAGGCTGGCCGCCGAGCTGGCTGTGCTGGATTTGTATGGGGTGGTCAAAACCACCGCCGCCAGCCTGAGCGACTGGGTCGGTGTTAACGGCGATTCGCTCCCAGAGCCGCTTGTCGGTGCGGTAAACACCAGCATGGTCGCCATGTCGGCCGCCGCTCATTGCATTGGCTACAGGTCAGCCGACGAGCTGAGCAAGCGGTTGGCTGCCTTCGAGGACACCGGCGAGATGGTCGTGCAACTGCTGGCAGAGCTGAACCAGGGTGATGGCCTGCGGCGTGAGGATCTGGTTGTCACTCGCTCAGCAGTGCTGCTGCTGGCGATGTATGGGCTGCTGGCGCTGGCCTGCAGCGAGGCTAATGCAGACCGCGACGACAAGGAGACGCTGGTATGACCGACCTGTTTGAACTGGAGGCCCCGCTGGATGACCAGGGCACCACAGAGGCGGGCCCCGCCCACATGCGGCCATCCGCACCGCTCAGCCAGTTGGCCAGGCATTGGGAGGCCGCTCGCGGCGAGTTTGATTGTGCAAACATGTTTGCCGGCCATCCCGACATTGAGTCTCACATTGCCGAGCTGCTGGCCCTTGGCGCCATCCGCGCCGTGTACTGGTTGGCGCTGGGTAGCGGTGAGGTGGCGCTGGCCAGAGAAATCGCCGAGTGGTGGGCAGACTGCGAACCGCTCCATGGACTGGGGGAGACCATCAAATGAGCCACCGCCTGATCACCGACCTGCAAACCCGTGTGGATAGATGGTTCGACACCATGATGGGCGACGAGGCCCGCCTGCGCAGCTACCAGCGCGACCTGCTGGCCATGCGCCAGCTCTCCCCTCGCCCCCGCTGCACGGTCTCCCTCACCCTGCGCCAGTGTGTCGCAGCCAGAAAGATGGCGAGGCATGCCCGCCATGCGCTGGCCTCCTGCCGGAACAACATCAAAGAGCTGTCGGGTAACAATAACCAATGACCAACCAACAGAAAACAGGGCCAGCCGCCGAGGCTGGCCATCTTGGTTTTGCCATCAGCCGCCTGCCGACGCCAAAACGCAACCAGCTGCCGCTATCCAAGAAGACCCTCAAGGCCCGTATCGATGCCCTCGCCAACTCCATGCCGGGCACCAAGCTGGAGGCCGCCTTTGTGGGCGCCCCTGGTGAATACGATCTGGTCTGGGCGGTGCAACTGCTCGATGGCCTCTCCATGCAGTTCACCCAGGTGCTGTTCAAGCAGTACGTGCGCCGCCGCAAAGATGGCACCACCCGCAACTGCCGCAGCGCAAACATCTGGCTGCGGGAACGGGTGAAGTGGGTCAGGTCTCTGGTGATGGCGCTGCCAGTCGATGCTCAGCACCTGCGCGACGACGAAGGCCGCCGGCGAGTGGCCCACCAGTTCGCCAACCAGACCGCAGCCATCTGGAAAAACATCGAGCAGAACAGCACCGCCGGCGAACTGGACCTGATGGAAACATGGGAAGCCATCAAGCAACCTGCCGACCAGTGGGGATTCGTCGGCAAGATGCCGGACTTCAAAACCAGAGGGGCGCGGGAAAACTGGATCCTGAGCGTCATGGTGCGCCTGCTCTCCGCCAAGTGGTGGGAGAAGCGAGTGAACCGCTGCTGGGATCGGCTGCAAGAGCACATCGCCATCCTGCTGGGCAAGGTACGCAAGGGCGTCTCCGCCTACGTCTCGAACGCCACCATGAAGGTGGTGCGCGAGCGCAAGCAGGCCATGATGCGCTGGTTGGCTGAGTCGGAAGTGATGAACGGCCAGCATGACCTGGTGATCTCGATGAAGGATTGCTGGGAGGCCAGCATCTCCAACCCGGTCAACCGCCGCAACGAGATGATGACCCGCATGCGGGGGTTCGAGGACTACGCAGAGCAACAGGGCCATGTGGGGGTGTTCTTCACCTGGACGGCCCCCAGCCGATTTCACGCCTGGAAGACCGGCCGCAACGGCAAGACCATCGAGAACGACAAGTACCAGGGCGCCACCCCACGCGAAACCTGCGCCTATCTGGCCAAGCTCTGGAGCCTGACCCGCGCCTCACTCAAGCGCAATGATTCACCTGTCTACGGCTTTCGGGTGTGCGAGCCACACCATGACGGCACCCCGCACTGGCACATGCTGCTGTTTATGCGCCCGAGCGATCGCAACAAGGTGATCAGCACCCTGCAACACTACGCGCTGACAGACGACAAGGACGAGCTGGTGCGGGTACCCATGGCTGCCCCCACCTTTACCGATTTCACGCCACGGTTCGACTGGAAGATGATCGACCCAGCCAAGGGCGATGCAACCGGCTATCTCGCCAAGTACATCGCCAAGAACATCGATGGCGCCTATGTCGGTGACGACGAAGAGGCTAACACCCCAGCAGACCAGGGCGCTCTGCATGCGTGCGCTTGGGCCAGTTGGTGGGGGATCCGCACCTTCCAGCAGATCGGTGGCGCACCGGTCGGGGTCTGGCGCGAGCTGCGCCGTATCAGCAACGCCAAGAAGAATGGCGAACTCGTGGGGCCACCCAAGCCGGTGTTGCAAGACCCACGCTTTGAGGCCGCCCGCTATGCCGCTGATAACGCCATCTTTCGTTGCTACCTGGAAGCCATGGGTGGCGCACTGGCTACCCGTGCCGAGCACCCCATCAAGCTGGCCCACCTCATCGAGGAGCAGGCCAACAGATACGGCGAAGACATCAAGCGCCTGATGGGGTTGCACACAGCCCGCCTGGGTATCAAGACCCGCCTGCAAGGGTGGGAAGTGGTGCCAGCAGGCACCTATGAGGCCGCCAAGGCCGCCAGAGTTTCGGCTGGGGGTGTTGGGGTTAAGACGGGCGACAGCCCGGCACCTTGGAGCTCTGACAATAACTGTACGCAGCCGGATCCTGAGGCGTTCGCGGATCAGTTGATGGCAGAGCAATGGGGTTTATCTCCCTTCTCCATCGGGCGTTTACGGGCAGGCGCCAGCGTCAGCGCGGACGGCTTCACCCTCTGGCTGGAGAACGGCCAGGTGCAGTCGAGCCGGGCGATCCCGAGCGAGCCGGATTGGCAGCCAGAAGGCCAGGCGCCAGCCGAACAGGGCCAGCCGGATGAGTACGCGGTACCGGAAGGCGATCAGGACTGGCCGATGCTGGTTGAGCTGTGCGGCAAGGTCTACCAGGCACAGGGCCACGCCGGGGCGCACCGCTGGATAGAGATGCTGCCGGAGCCCTATCAGTCCGAGATGTGGCGCGTGCTGGAAGGGCTGGATGCACCGGAGTGGATGCAGGAACAGGACGACTACAGCGAGGAGTGGGTATGAACATGAACAACAAACAGACCGTCAGCCGCGAAGAGTACCGTCGCCTGGATAATCGGGTGACCTGCATCCTGCAGCAGCGCTGGCCAGCCAACGAGATCAGCCAATGGGTGGGGATGCTCCAGGGCAAACAGCAGGCCGTGGCCTGCGCCATCCTGCGCCGCCGGCACCCTAGCCCCGCGCTGCTGGCCCTGCCGGCCATCGCCCCCGATGTGCCAAACCCGTTTCAGGCCAGCGCCAACCGCCCCACCGTGCCGGTGCGCTCAGCCGATGGCCGCTCGGTTGGCCGCCGCCATATCGTGGACGGACTGACCCCCGTGGCCATCGACCAGAGCGGCACCATCCGGTGCGCCGTCACCGGTCGCACCCTCTTTATTGCCCCGGGCAGCGCCATCGACCGCGCCAACCCGGGGGCCGCCGCACAGCTCAACCCAACATACCGGCCGGCACTGCACCAGGTAGTGGCTGACCACCGTCAAATCGAGACAGGAGCTCAATCATGAGAGACCCCCGCAAACATCCGGTACCGGGTGATGTGATCACCCGCTTCGGTAGTACCAGGGAAGTGACAGCCATCAAGCAGAACGACCGCGGCACGGTGACCCATGTGCTATACGAACACCCTGGTCAGACGCATCTCGAGCAGGCGAAGGAGGCAACCATCTCCAGCTGGCGGGCATGGGCAAAGGAGGATGCCATGGTGGTAAGGGAGGGCGCAGCATGAAGCACGACAATGACCACCTGAAATTCCCATCGGGTAATACTGTTGAATTTTGCCGCAAAAGAGCCAAAAAACTGGTGAAGGAACAGAAAGCGGAAGGTAAGGAGTTGAAGCTATCCAGAGCGCTGGACATGGTAGCCATTACCAACGGGATTCCTGGCGGCTGGGCCGAGGCTATGAGCCAGATTGAGAAGAGGCAAGCATGAACTCCGCCACCAAACGCAAGCAGGACCAGCGGGCCAGACGGGCGGCCCTTGGCATCAAGCGGGTGGAGGTGGCGCTCTCAGAACGGGAGCGCCAGCAGCTGGACCACCTGCGCATCGCCAGGGCTGGCAGCGGTGAGCCATATTCCGCAGACGAGTACATCAGCACCCTGATCCGGCGAGATTGGGAACGCTGGCTGGAGCAGGAAGCCGAGCTGAAACTGCAGATCTGCCCGAACTGCGACTGCGCATTGCCGGAAGGATGCGGCGGCACCTTCAAGGGTCAAGCAGAGTGCTGGCACACCCAGGGCGACAAAGTAATCGCCCTGTAGTGGCAGAAATAGGGAATTGTGTCCGGTCACGCTTGCCGCGTCGTGACCGGACACATTTTTTTCGCCTGGATTTTGTGACCGTGAGAGCAAGCTGATGTTGGAGAGCCCGAAAATGAAAGGATCTGACGGAAAGTGAAGGATCGCGAAAAGGATCCGTTATCACCCGCGCGGCCAGCGCTGGCGCGGGGAACCGTTTCCCGACCCCAGTCGTTCACCTGCATGATTTTCCACACATAAAGCGGGCAGGCGAGGCGGGGTCCCGATTGCGCGCCAGCGGTGCTGGCAGGGGGCAGCAGGCTGCGCCAGCCGCTCAGGATGCGCGTGAAAGGATCTGCGAGGGTGCAAGGATAGCCCGCATCGGTGATGCAGCAGCGGGCCGCTGATGCGGCCATGTGAGGGGCAAAAGAAAACCCCGCCAGGTGGCGGGGTGGTCGGGATGCACAGGCCGGGTCAGCGCAGCATGTCGCCTTGGCTGGCCTGCTCGATCCCGGCAGCCAGCTTGTAGGGGTTGAACCGGATCACCTCCTCCCCTGCCCAGTCATTGAGCGCCAGCAGGCTGGCCTTGATGCTGTCGATCTCGTTGATGTCGAACACCTGGGCGGCCTTGGTCACATCGCCGAACCCGCCCGTGCTGTTCGGCATCACTCCCATCAGCTGGGGCGGTACCCGGTGGGTGGCCAACTGGTCGTCGCGGCTGACGTTCTTGATGGAGAGAAAATCATCCTTGGCCGCCACCTCGGCCACCGGGATCAGCTTCACCCCGTCCTTGCTGCCGTTCGGGGTGTAGAGCAAGAGGTTGCGGAAGTTGCCGGGCCCCTTGCTCTGGCGCAGCGCCTCACGCAGGGCCGCAATGTCGCCCTCGTTCTGCACTGCGTCGGTGATGTGCATGATGAACCCAGCGTGGGATCCATTCTCGTAATACTTGCGGCGGAACAGGGTGGCCGACTCGTTGAGCAGGGTAGAGTTTAGCCCGCCGACATAGTCGGGGATGCCGTAGATCTCCTGGTTGATGTCGCTCTCCATCACATGGCCAACCCGCCCGGCCGGCAGCGCCTGCTCCTGGCCGGGCTGGGCAATCCACCAATAGGTGTCCAAGTCCAGGGCGCGCCGGGTGTACTTGGCCCGCAGGTGGTCATAGCGCAGCACCCCGCCGAGTCGGTTCTGCACCGCCTGCAGATAGCCGTTGCCGAAGATCAGATAGTCCAGCGCCAACCCGGTGAAGGCGGCCAGGCTCAGTTTCGGATGCGGGATGAAACAGGAACGCAGGATGTTGCGCTTCACCTGGATGGCCGAGGCGTGATGCACCCCGGCCCGATAGACCCGAGACAGCCCATTGAGGGAGAGGGGCGGCTCGTACCAGCGGCCGTTGTGCATGGCCTCCAGGTAGTCGAACACCTCCCGTTGCGATAAGACGGGCACCGGCTCGCCAAAGCTGAACGCCTCGATGGCCGCGCCGGGTTTCTGGGTCGCCGTCATCGGCGAGGTATGGCGCTGTGGGCGGCGCTTTCTCATGCGAAAATCTCCATCATGCTGGTATTGGCACCGGTGGCACCTGCCAGCGGTTCGTGTAACAGGGCCTGCATCGTTGCCCAGGCAATATCGGCGTGGCTGGTTTCCTCTGACCGGCTGGCCTCAAAGGTCGGCAGCTTGCCGCCCGCGGTCACGGCGCGGCGGATGCTCATGAACGCCTGGGCGAGGTCGGTCCAACCGCTGTCAAACTCCAGCCGCCCCTTGTTCATCACATCCTGCGCCTTCATCACCATCTGGATTTTCACGCTCGGGTTGTACTGGATAGGGGTCGCCACAGGGTAGAACTGCTTCACCAACTGGTAGACCCCCTCCCCGATCCCGGTCGTATCGATGCCGATGTAGCACACGTTGTAGCGCTCGCACATGGCCTTGATGGCTCGCGCCTGGGCGTCGAAGTCCATCCCGCTCCAGCGGTGGCGCTCCAGCACCCGGAACTTGCCGCCGGGCACCGCCGGCGGAGCCAGCACGGCGCAACCTGCGCTATCCCCCTGCCCACCCTTGGCCGGGTCATAGCCGATCCACACCGGCCGGCTACCCAGCGGACGCAGGGCAAAGGGCTTGTAGTCGTCCCACAGTTCCCAGCTGTCGACCATGCAGCGCTGCAGGGTGACGAGCGGGAACACGCTCGAGGTGTCATCCATGAAGATGCACATCAGCAGGTTGAGGTATTCCTCCTCGGAGTACTCGCTGCGCAGCTGATCCAGGTCGAACAGGTCGCAGCCACCGCGCACCGCGTCTTCGACCGTGACAATCTGCCGCCACTGACCATCGGCGCACAGCTTACCGCTGGCAAGATTGGCGTGGCTCAGGTCAATCTCGACCCGGTCTGCCTTCGCCTTGCCACGGTTGAAGTTGGCGCCGGACCAGAACGCATAGGCGGGATGGGAAAGGCTGGATGGGGTGGAAATGTAGGTCTGGCGCCACTTCTTGTGCATCGCCATGCCGGAAGCCACCTTGCGGAACTCCAGGAAGCCATGGATCCAGAAGTACTCATCCATGTAGATGTTGCCGTGGTAGCTCTGGGCGGTGCGGGCGTTGGTGCCGAGGAAGTAGAGGTGCGCTCCGTTCGGTAGCACCATGGGGTCGCCCTTGAGCTCCACCCCCTCCTCCTTGGCAAACTGGATGATGTACTGCTTGAACACATGAGCCTGCGCCTTGCTGGCCGACAGGAAAATCTGGTTGCGCCCGGTGACCACGGCATCGATGAAGGCCTCGAAGGCAAAGAAGTAGGTCGCCCCAATCTGGCGAGACTTGAGCAGGTTGCGGATCCTGTGCTGGTTGCCAGCCTCGTACCAGGTGCGCTGGTAGCCAAACATGGTGGACTCGAAGCGCTCGATCAGCCGCTCTTGCTGTTCGGGCTCCACCACATTGCGCTCGGGTGCCTTCTTCGGCCCCTTGTTGCGGTTCGCCACCTTGGGGTTGAGGTCGACCTCGTTGCCTCCGTTGCTGTACTTGTTGACCCGGGCGATCCGCTCCAACTGCCTGCCCAGCAGGTCAATCTCCTTGAAGTCGCCGCCGGTTTTCACCTCCTTGGCGATCAGCTGGCACATCCGCGCCTCGATGGCGAAGTCGACCCGGTCAATGGGTTTGATGTCATCCCAGCCGCCGCGCTTCTTCCATGTCGAGACTGTCCCCTCCGGCGTCTGCAGCAATTCAGCAATGGCGCGGAGCGGATAGCCCTGGAAGAACAGGTGCATGGCCTGCCGTCTGGGTTCGATATGGGGGAAAAGTAAGGGTGCTGTCGTCATGGCGCCAGTCTACCCAGCCACAACCCATCCAAACGCCACCCCGCCAGTGTGCCAGCGCCGTACACACTGGCCGCCGATTGCACGAGCCAGCCTGTCACCCAGACCATAACCGCGACATCACCACCCAATCACCAAAGGGATCCCAGCTCATGCCTAAGTCCAAATTTTTCCGCGTCGCCGTCGAGGGGGGCACGACCGACGGGCGCACCATCACCCGCGAGTGGATTGAACAGATGGCCAAGCGCTACAACCAGTCCACCTACGGCGCGCGGGTCAATATGGAGCACATCCGGGGCTATGACCCGAACGGTCAGTTCAAGATGTACGGCGACATCACCGCAGCCAAGACCGAAGAGGTCGACATGGAAGGTGAAAAGCGCCTGGCCCTGTACGTGCAGATCGACCCCACCCCCGAGCTGGTCGAACTGAACAAGAAACGCCAGAAGGTTTACACCTCCGTCGAAATCCACCCCAACCTGAACGAAAAGGGCGCCTACCTGATGGGGCTGGCCGTCACCGACAGCCCGGCCAGCCTTGGCACTGAAATGTTGGAGTTCTGCAGCAAGGCGAAGGTCAACCCGCTGGCCGAGCGCAAGTATCACCATGACTGCCTGTTCACAGAAGCGCTGGAAACCGTCATCGAATTTGAAGACGACAGCGACAAAGGTCCCGGCCTGCTGGAGCGGGTTACCGCCCTGTTTTCCACCCACAAGAAACAATCCACCGCCGATTTCAGCGACGTGCACCAGGCCGTCGAAACGGTGGCAAAAGAGGTCACCAGCCTCGATGCCGGCATGCAGAAGAAGTTCACCGAGCAGGCCCAGACCATCACCGAGCTGACCGGCAAGCTGGACGCCACCGCCAAGGCACTGGCCGATCTCACCGCCACCCTGGAAGACCAGGAAGATTTCAGCCACAAGCGCCAGCCGGCCACCGGTAGCGATGGCGCCACCATTCAAACCGACTGCTAAGGACCATGCCCAATGCGTAACGAAACCCGCCAGAAGTTCAACGAGTTCACCGGCCAGGTGGCCAAACTCAACGCCATCTCCAACGCCATGGTGCAGTTCAACGTGCAGCCCAGCGTCCAGCAGACCCTGGAAACCAAGATGCAGGAGTCGGTCGAATTCCTGCAAATGATCAACGTCATCCCGGTACCGGATATGAAGGGGCAAAAGGTGGGTATCGGTATCGGCAGCACCATCGCAGGCCGCACCAATACCAGCGACAAAGACCGCGAGCCCAATGACCCGAGCGCCCTCTATCCGCATGACTACGAGTGCGCAAAGACCAACTACGACACAAGCCTGGGTTACAACAAGTTGGATATCTGGGCCAAGTTCCCCGACTTCCAGACCCGTATCCGCGACGCCATCCTCAAACGCCAGGGGCTGGACCGCATCATGATCGGCTGGCACGGCACCAGCGTGGCGCCGGACACCAACCGCACCACCCACCCCATGCTGGAGGACGTCAACATCGGCTGGCTGCAGCACATCCGTGTGGATGCACCGGCCAAAGTGATGGATGAAGGTACCGAAGGCTCCGGCAAGATCTACATCTACCAACCGAAGAACGACGCAGACACCAAAGAAGGCGACTATCACAACCTCGACGCCCTGGTGTTCGATGCCGTCAACGAGGCAATCGCCCCATGGTATCAGGACGATACCGACTTGGTGGTCATCTGCGGTCGCAAGCTGTTGGCCGACAAATACTTCCCCATCATCAACAACGCTGACAACAACCAGGACAAGCTGGCCGGTCAGGTGCTGGTGAGCCAGAAGCAGATCGGCGGCCTCAAAGCCGTGCGCGTCCCCTTCTTCCCGGATGATGCCATGCTCATCACCACGCTGGAAAACCTGTCCATCTACTGGCAGGAAGGCGCCCGCCGCCGTCACATTGAGGAAGAGCCAAAGCGCGACCGCATCGTCAACTACGAAAGCTCCAACGATGCCTACGTGGTCGAGGATTACGACTGCGTCGCCCTGATCGAAAACATCGTCATCGGGCCGAAACCGGCCGCCGGCGGTTAAGGGGGCGATATGACACCTGCCCGTCGCAACCGCGAACGCAAACTGGCCGCCCTGCAAGGGGCGGCCAATCCTCAGTTCGACCAACAACGCGCCAACGCCTACGAGCTGCAGCTGATGCAGCTGGCCGAACACCGCCGCACCCTCAAAGGCATCCAGAGCATCGAACGCAAGATCGACGCCAAGCGCCCCATGCTGGTCGTCTATCAGCCGTGGATTGATGGCGTGCTGGCCGCCGACCGGGGCGGACAAGATGACGTCCTGGTCACCGTCATGCTCTGGCACCTCGACACCGGCGATCTGGAAGGAGCCCTACCCATGGCCTCCTACGTGATCCGCCATGGCCTGAGCACCCCCGATCGCTACGAACGCACCGCCGCCACCATGATCGCCGAAGAGGTCGCCGACACCGCCATCAAGCAGCAAGAAGCCGGCGCGGGACCCTCCCTGCCCCTGCTCAATCGCTATCTGGCCATGTTGGCCGACTGCGACATCTTCGACCAGGTGCGCGCCAAGCTGCACAAGGCGGTAGGCCGTGCCTGCCTCGCCGATGGGCTCAAGCAGCAGGCCGCCGAGCACTACCGACGCGCCATCGAGCTGCATGACAAGGTCGGCATCAAGAAAGAGCTCGAAGTGCTCGAGCGCGAACTGAAAAAAGAACAGCAGCCCGACGCCACCGGCGGCGGCAGCTAACCGAGCGAACCCCGCACCCTGGGCGGCTCGGGCCTGACGAATGCGTTTCGCATACCAGACGGCCCGACCACCGCCCAACAAACGGGCTACCACCAGAACCAGGAGCACCATGAGCACCGGATTCATCGCCACCGCACCGACCGCACCGGATGAAGGGCAAGTCACCAGCGATCCATTCTGGCCAGCAATATCACTGGCCGACCTGCGCGACACCGTCCGGCTCGATGGCACCGTCACCACGGCCCGCCTCAAGCATGCCGTGATCGACGCCATCACCAGCGTCAACCGGGATCTGGCTGACTGGCGCCGCGCCCGTGAGGCAGAAGGGGTCGCCACCCTGGCCGCCGTACCGGGCGAGGTCATCAATGGCGAATCGGCGCACCTGCACAGCTATCGGCGCGCCGTCTATGCCATGACCCGCGCCAACCTGCTGGAGCGTTACACCGACTACAGCGCCACCGGTGATGGCGTCAAAGGGGCCGATGCCAAAATCATCAGCTCTGACGACCTCTACCGCGACGCCCGCTTTGCCATTCGCGACATCCTCGGTACCACCCACATCACCGTGGCGCTCATCTGATGGAACTGCGCAGCCAACAGGGTGACACCCTCGACCTCATCCTGTTCCGGCACTACGGCTACACCGCAGGCATCACCGAGCAGGTGCTCGCACTCAACCCCGGTTTGGCCGCGCTCGGCCCCATCATCCCGACCGGAACCCTCATCACAATGCCAGCGGCCCCCACCCAGGCCGAGCAGCCGCTGATCCAGCTATGGGAATGACCATGAGCCGCCTCGACGACGAACTCGAACGACTGGCCGACATCAGCGAGCAGCAACTCGCTGCCCGCATCCACGCCGCCCGCATCAGTGGCACCGGCCCGCACTACTGCATCGACTGCGACAACACCATCCCGCAGGCGCGCCGTGAAGCGATCCGGGGCTGCGAACGCTGCGCCGAATGCCAGACCATCCACGAATTTCAAACCGCTCGCCACTACGGCAGCAAACGATAAAAACAGGAGAGCACGATGCCAGAACCCATTTCATCCAGTGCAGCAACCAGCACCCTGAGCGCCTTGGCGTTGCTGTCCCTCTTCCCGGGCGTAGACCCCGGCGTCCTGCTCGGTGCATTCGCCGGGGCGCTGGTGTTCATCGCCACCACCGCCGAGCTGGGCAACCTGCGCAAAGCGGGCCTGTTCGTTGCCGCCTTCGTGGCGGGGGCACTGGCGGCACCGCTGGTTGCCGCCATGCTGGCCAGCGTGCTGCCGCTCAGCGTCGAGGTCCCCAGGGCTGTCGGCGCAATGCTCGCCTCGGCGCTGGCCGTCCACCTGTTGCAGTGGATCCTGCGCAAAACGCCGGAAGACCTGCTCAAACTCCGCAAAGGGGGCTGACATGCTAACCATCCTCTACGCCATGATCTGCGCCGCCATCGCGCTGCGTATCGCCACCTTCAACCGCAACGGGGGCGACTATCGTCCCCTCCCTGCCGTGCTGGCCTGGCTGCTCACCTTCGCCGCCGGTTCCGTGCCCCTGCGAGCCATGATCGGGGCACTGCCCGCTCCTGACCCCGCCGCCGTCCTGCTGGCCTCTGTCGTACTCACCGCCCTGATCGGTTCCCGCGGATCCGTCATGCGCCTGCTGCCACTGCGGCGCCAGCAACCGACTACCGCCAGCCATCTGAACGGGAGGTTTCAACCATGAGCCTGAAAAAAGGGGATACCGGCGCCGCCGTCGCCGACCTGCAGCGTCGCCTGGCCAAAGCCGGTTATCCGCTCGATCCGGATGGCTGGTTTGGCGATGCCACCGAGCGCGCCCTGCTCGCCTTTCAGCGGGACTACATGATCACCGCCATCGGCCAGGCTGGCCCCCGCACCATGGCCGCCCTGCTCGGCAGCGAGCGCGGCAACCAGCTCACCATCAACCATATGCAGAGCGGGGCCGACCTGCTGGGCCTGCCGCTCGCCACCATGGCCACCGTTGCCCAGGTCGAAAGCATCGGCGAGGGCTTCACCGACGCCATGCGCCCAGTAGTGCTGTTCGAGCGGCATGTGTTCTACAAGCAGCTCACCAAGCACCTGAGCAAGGCCACCGCCGACCAGATGGCGGCCCGTTACCCCAACCTGGTCAACCCCAAGCGCGGCGGCTATGCCGGTGGGCCCGCCGAGTGGGAGAGGCTGCAACTCGCCATCAGCCTGCACCGGGATGCCGCCATCGAGTCGGCCAGTTGGGGCATGTTCCAGATCATGGGCTTCCACTGGCAGGCGCTGGGCTTTACCTCGGCCAGCGACTGGCAGACCGCCATGCAGCGCAGCGAAGTGGACCACCTCACCGCCCTGTGCCGCTTCATCCAGCAAGATCCCGCCATGCACAAGGCCATACAGGGTCGCAAGTGGGCCGACTTCGCCCGCCGCTACAACGGCCCGGCCTACAAGGACAATGACTACGACACCAAGCTGGCCAAGGCATATGACCACTTTGCCAAGGTCTATCCGGTGAAGGAGGTGGCAGATGCCTCGGCCTAAGTGCGGTCACTTGGTAGGGAAAACCTGCACCAAGCTGGATGCGAAGTGTCTGGAATTGCGCTGGCTTGGTGGCTGCGTGGTCTGCCCGTTCAGAGGATGTAACCAGAATAATCCGCAGCCCACCCCACCACCGAGGAAACCGTAATGGCATTAGTACGCTCCCCCCTCACCTGGTTGCTGCTGGCCCTGGCCGTTGCCTTGGCTGGCTGGGGCTGGTCGGCCACCTCGGCAGCGACCGCCAGGGGCAAAGTCTCCACCCTGCAAAGCGACCTCAAGGCCGCCAACGACAAGGCCGTCGAGGCCGAGCGACGGGAGAAGACCAAAGACGGGGTCATCGATACCCTCACCGGCGAGCTGGACGCCCAGGCAAACGCCGCCGCCACGCTGCAACGCCAGCTTGGCGATCTGACCATCACGGCCGCCACCCGGGCCGACACCATCAAGAGGCTCAAACGTGAAAATGCTGAACTCAAGGAGTGGGCTGATCGCCCTCTGCCTGATCCTGTTGTCAGGCTGCTCCAGCGCCCCCCCCTCACCGGCGCAGCAGATTATCAGGCTCACCTGTCCAGCCACGGCGCCCTGCCAACTGCCGGCAGCCAGCCCGGTCAATAACGGCGACCTGCTCGACCAACTGACCCAGACCGAGGCGGCATGGGCCACCTGCGCCGCCCAAGTCGACAGCCTTATCGCCTGCCAGCAACGCCACCAGAACGGGAGGGAGCATGGAAAAACCAAAACAGATCCGTGAGGTACTGACCCGCTGCGTGCCCCACCTCAAGACAAACCCCGACAAGCTGCACATCTTCATCGCCCCGGGCAATGTCGAAAGCACCGGCGCCAGCTCGCTCTCGTTCGAGTGGCAATACCCCCTCACCATCGGCATCGAGGACTTTGCCGGCCACCCGGACCAGATCATGGTGCCGCTGCTGGCCTGGCTGCGCCAACACCAGCCCGAGCTGATGACCAACGACGAGCAGCGCAAGGAGGGCATCACCTTCGAGGCGGAATACCTCGCCAACGACCTGATGGACCTCATCATCACCGTCAAGCTGACAGAGCGGGTCAGGGTGTGGCAAAACGAACAGGGTATAGGCTGGGAACACCTGCCAGAGCCGCCGGAAGACCCCTATGACGGCATCACCTGGGAACTCTTCACCGACGAAGGGCATCAGCCATGATCACCGACGACCTGAACCGCCTGACCAGCTGGGCCAACGGTCTGCTGGCCAGCATGGAGCCCGCCGCCCGCCGTCAGTTGGCAGGCGAGATGGCCCGCACCTTGCGCGCCAGCCAGGCCCAGCGGATCCGCGCCAACCGCCAGCCAGATGGCACCCCCATGGCCCCGCGCAAGCCGCAGCCCAAGCTGAAGACAAACCGGGGGCGCCTACGCCGCAAGATGTTCTTCAAAATCAGTAGCCCAGCCTGGCTCAAAGCCCGTGCCAATGAACATCAAGCCCTGGTCGAGTTTGCCGGCACCGCCAACCGGCTCGCCACCATTCACCAGTACGGTCTCAAAGACCGCATCAAGGGGCGCGAGATCTCATACCCGGCGCGGGAACTGCTCGGCATCACAGAACAAGAACTTGACCAGCTAGAAACCACCCTGATCGCCCACCTCACCAAAGGACTATAACCACCGCCGCCAGTGTGCCAGCGCCGTACACACTGGCCGCCCCTCGCCTTACTCGCCATTGCCCAAAACAATGGCCCCATGCAACCGACCCCGACTGAACTCCAACGCCTGATCGACAACCTGATCCGCATCGGCACCGTGACCGCCGTGCGATCCGGCGAATGTCGCGTCAAAACCGGCGACCTCATCACCAACTGGCGGCCCTACGCAGCAGAGCGGGCCGGGAAGAACCGCACCCGTCATCGCCTCTCCATCGGAGAGCAGGTGCTGTTGCTGTCGGTCAGCGGCGATCTACGCAATGCCTACATCGTCGGCCCCATCAACTGCGCCGCCTTCCCCGAACCGCTGGCGGACGATGACAACCCGGATCTCGACCGCACCGAATACAGCGATGGCGCCGTCATCGAATACAACCCGACCACCGGCGCGCTCAACGCCACCGGCATCAAGTCTGCCAACATCGAGGCGTCCGTCACCGTCAAGCTGATCACCCCCATGGTGGAGTGCACTCAGGCCCTCAAGGTCGGTTCGACCATTGAAGCGGGCGGCAAGATAACCGCCCCCACCGCCAAGATAGGCAACGTCGAAGTCACCACCCACAAACACAGCGGCGTCAGCACTGGCGGCGGCCAAACAGGGGGCCCGGCATGAACTGGCTCGGCATGAATGCTGCCACCGGCCGCGCCATCAGCGCCACCGACCACATCATCCAGTCGGTGCGCGACATCCTCATCACCCCGGTCGGTTCGCGCGTCATGCGCCGCGACTACGGTAGCGAGCTGTTTTACCTCATCGACCAGCCACAGCATCAGGCCACCCGCCTGCGCCTGATGGCCGCCACCGTGCAGGCCCTCATCAACTGGGAACCGCGCATCACCATCACCCGGGTCGATGTGCTGGGCGGCGGCATGGATGGTGCCCTCACCGTCGAGCTCACCTGGCAGCGCAAGGACGGCGGCGCGCCGGGTACCGGAACAGAGAGCGCCACTATTGCCATCCCCACAGGAGCCGCCAATTGAGCACCATCACCCTCTCCCAACTGCCGCAGCCCGATGTGATCGAACTGCTGGACTTCGAGACCATCCTCGCCGAGCGCAAGGCCTATTTTGTCAGCCTCTATCCGGCTGACCAGCAGGCGGCCATCGCCGCCACCCTGGCGCTCGAATCCGAGCCCATCACCAAGCTGCTGCAAGAGAATGCCTATCGGGAGCTGATCCTGCGCCAACGCATCAACGATGCCGCCGTCGCCAACATGTTGGCCTGGGCCAAGGGGAGCGACCTCGACAACCTGGTGGCCAACTGGAAGGTGCAGCGACTCATCATCCAGCCGGGGGATGACACCGCCAACCCGCCGGTGCCGGAAGTCAAAGAGAATGACGAGGCCCTGATCCTGCGAGCCCTGATGGCGTGGGATGGCTTGAGTGTGGCGGGCCCCACCGGGGCCTATGAGTATTTCGCCCTCTCGGCGGATGGCAAGGTCGCCGATGCCAAAGGATCGAGCCCGACCCCAGCCGAGGCGCTGGTCACCATCCTCAGCACCGAGGGGGACGGCACCGCCGATGCGGCGCTGATTGCCAAGGTAGACGCTGCCCTGAGCCACGAAGACAAGCGGCCGGTGGCCGACCGGCTCACCGTGCAGGCAGCCGGCATCCTCCCCTACACCATCACCGCCAAGCTGCACATCGACAGCCAGGGGGCAGAGGCGGACGTGATCCTGCAGGCCGCTCGCGACAGCCTCGCAGCCTTCATCAACCCACGCCGCCGCATCGGTGTCGAGGTGCCCCGCTCCGCCATCGATGCGGCCATCCATGTGCAGGGGGTGCGCAAGGTCGACCTGATCGGCTGGGCAGACATCACCCCCAGTGCAACCCAGGCCGCCTACTGCACCGGCTTCACCGTGGAGCGGGCGGCATGAATACCCTGCTGCCACCCAACACCAGCCGCACCGAGCGCAACCTGGCCGCCGTGGGTGCCAATGCCCAGGCCTTGCCGATCCCGTTTCGCTCGCTCTGGTCCCCCTGGACCTGCCCCGCCCACCTGCTGCCCTATCTGGCCGCAAGTTGGAGTGTCGACCGCTGGGATGACAAATGGCCTGAGGCCACCAAGCGCCAGGTCATCGCCAATAGCTACTTCGTCCACAGCCGCAAGGGCACCGTGGGTGCAATCAGGCGAGTCATTGAGCCAATGGGGTTTCTGGTTGACGTGGTGGAATGGTGGCAAACGGAACATGACAACCCCCCTGGCACATTCAGTATCGATCTGAGGCTAAACGGCTCTGGTATCTCGGAAGAACTACACGAAGAAATAGAGAACCTGATCTACAACGCCAAGCCAATGACCCGGCATATCACGGGCATCAACATGAGTATGCAGTCAAATGGAGGGTCATCGATCGGGGCGGAAGTCATGGCAGGCGACAAAATATCAATCCATCCAGAGCTAAAAACCGTTGCGACCAGCGGCGGTGCAAATTATGGCTGCGCAACGGTCATCAATGAGTCTCTGCGCATTTTACCGACACAGGAGTAACCATGCAGATTTACAAAACCATATTGACTCAGACAGGCATCAACAAGCTGGCCATGGCTGCGGGCGCCACTCCTCTGCGCATTACTCACATGGCGGTGGGTGATGGGAACGGTGCTGAAACCACACCGAACGAGGAACAGACCACCCTCGTCAATGAAGTCTACCGGACAGATATCAATTCATGGGAAGTCGATCCCAACAACCCGAATCAACGCATCGCCGAGATGTTCTTGTCCGAAACAGTAGGGGGGTGGTGGGTCTATGAATTGGGATTGTTCGATGCAGATGGCGACCTGATCGCGGTCGCCAATACTCCCGCAAGCTACAAGTCAGTGATGGCACAGGGTTCAGGCAGAACAATGACACTGGAAATGGTCATTGCCATCGGTAACTCGGCAAGTGTGGAAGTAATAGTCGACCCGTCACAGGCAATGGTGTCACGGGCATACCTGAGCCAAACCATTGATAAAGAGAAAGAAAAAACGGCTCTCAGAAACTTCAAAGATTTGCACTCTTGCCTGCAACTGATCAAGGCGTCCTACGGCTCTGTGAACGTACTGGGTGACAGCATCACAGAGGGCGTTGGCGCATCCAGTTTTCCCCAGTCCTGGTACTCGATGTTTTACCAAATGATCATGGACATGGAGCAGGGACAGGATGCCGAGATCATCTCCAATTTTGAGATTTCCGGCAAATATGGCGTCGAGATAAGTGGCCCTGCATCCATCACCGATGCCGGGCCAATAGGCAAAGCACTCTTGATGGAAAACCTGTCATCTCTGTATTTCTACGGCGACTTCGAGTTTGTCGAGGTCTACTTCAACCGCACCCCTTCGGCAGGCAAGCTCCAGTTCATGAAGGATGGCGT
The DNA here is from genome assembly GCF_040908365.1 of Aeromonas sp. R2-4. NCBI lineage: Bacteria > Pseudomonadati > Pseudomonadota > Gammaproteobacteria > Aeromonadales > Aeromonadaceae > Aeromonas > Aeromonas sp. R2-4. The sequence goes on along the minus strand of NZ_JBFODO010000002.1, from coordinate 72,995 downwards.
GGTTTATAAAACCATCGACTGTGCAGGGGAGAACATAGTGGATGCCCTGACATTCCCATCACTCTCTGCCAGTCGAGGTTACGGCCGCCATACTATCAAGGCCGTTGATGGTGATGTGACGCTGACAGGCCTAATCAGGTTGAACCATGCAGATGAGCGGATCCACATCAACAGAATGGCCTTCTCGGGCGCATCAAGTACGGATTTCAATACACCGGAACGGCTGGCATCAATCAAAAGACAGGGGGCATTTTTCGAATCAAAAAAGAACCTGTTCATCATTGCTCTGGGCACCAACGATATCTACAACAGTGGTAAAGCCACCACGCCAGACCAGCTGAAAGCCAACATCAAAAATATCGCGGTCACCCTCAATCATGGCGACAATGTCGTCGCCATCATGATCCCACCGATCGCAGATGAACATATCTGGCCAGCCGCAAAAGCCCGCCACATTCAATACGCTGCATCCATTAGGCTGCTTGCCGCAGAGCTGGGGGTGATGGTGATCGATTGCTCATCGCTCGACCTGCTTGAAAACAATATGTATATCGATGGGGTACACCCCAATGATGCCGGTCATCAGGCCATCTTCGAACATGTCGTCAGGCAACTCAATGGACTGCTGGGAGTCTCTGAAGCAGCACTGGAACCGGGGGTTCATGGCACATGGCTACCATCAATTGCTGGGTACAGCCACTCAGGCCAGAATGAATATGAATATCGCCATGGCCACTATGTGAAGATGGGACGGTTGGTTATTGCTCAGGTAGCCATGGGAGTAAAAAATATAGACCCTGCGATGGATGGGTACATAGGCGTAAACCTGCCCTTCCCGACATCATCCAGCATCATGGAACAATCAGGGGCGATAGGCATGATTGTTGGTGTCAACCTCCCTGATACATCCCGCCAATTTGTGATCGACTGCATTAAAGGTGAACCATTCGCCATCATTCGAGGTGTGGCGCCAGGACAACCTTATGCCGATGTCGTGAGCGTGTCGGACAATGCCAGGCTGGCATTTACCATCAGCTACTTCACCGACTGATTCACCGCCAACCACCCCGCCTGTGCGGGGTGTTTCGTGACTCCCGTCATCCGTCACCTTGTCACCGCTTCGCCAGTGTGTGCGGCCCCCACACACTGGCCGCCGCTCGCCTGTCATCCCCCGCCCCTGCATCCTGACCCTGCTCGCATCACATGCATTACCTACGCACAGAATGCTCCGTCCGGACAACAGGAGAACCTATGGCACTGGACCAATTTCACCACGGCGTGCGCGTCGTGGAAGTCAACGAGGGCACGCGCACCATCCGCACCGTCGCCACGGCGGTGATCGGCATCATCTGCACCGGCAGCGATGCGGATGCCGCTTACTTCCCCCTCAACAAACCCGTGCTGATTGCCAACCTGCCGGCGGCCATCGCCAAGGCGGGCAGCACCGGAAACCTCAAACGCTCGCTGCAAACCATCTATGACACCGTCAACACCATCGTCATCGCCGTGCGCGTGGCCGATGGCGCCGACGCCGCCGAGCTGACCAGCAACATCATCGGCACCATCCTGCCGGATGGCAGCTATACCGGCCTCAAAGCACTGGAGCGGGCCGCCCCGGTCACGGGCGTCAAGCCGCGCATCCTCTGCGTGCCGGACAACTGCACCTTAGCCGTAGCCACCGCCCTGGCGGGCGCAGCCAAAAAGCTGCGCGCCTTCGCCTATGTGCCGACCATCGCCGACACCGTCGAGGCAGCGCTCGCCTACCGCGAGAACTTCTCCAGCCGCGAACTGATGCCGATCCACGGCGACTGGACCGCCTGGGACACCGCCGCCAATGCCAGCATCAAGCTCGATGCCTGCCTCAAGGCGGCCGCCATGCGGGCATTCATCGACAAGGAGATCGGCTGGCACAAGACCCTGTCGAACATCGGCGTGACCGGGGTCGACGGCATGACAAAGGCCCTGTTCTGGGATCTGCAAGACCCCGATACCGAGGTCGGCCTGCTCAACGCCAACGAAATCACCGCCCTCATCCGGGCCGATGGTTTCCGTTACTGGGGTAACCGCACCTGTTCCGATGACCCGCTGTTCGCCTTCGAGAACTACACCCGTACCGCCCAGATCCTGGCCGACACCATGGCCGAGGCGCACATGTGGGCCAACGACAAGCCGCTCACCCCCACCCTGGTGAAAGACATCATCGAGGGCATCAAGGCCAAGGGCCGCGAACTGGTGGCGGGCGGTTACCTGCTCGGCTTTGACTGCTGGTACAACGAGGAGCTCAACGACAAAGACACCCTCAAGGCCGGCAAGCTGCGCATCGATTACAACTACACCCCGGTACCGCCGCTCGAAGACCTCGGCTTCATCCAGCGCATCACCGACACCTACCTCATCGACTTCGGCGCCCGCGTCGCGGCCGCCGCATAAGGAGCCACCATGGCACTGCCACGCAAACTGAAACACGGCAACATCTTCATGGATGGCGAGAACTGGATTGGCGTCGCCGAAGACTTCACCCCGGCCAAGCTGAGCCAGAAATTCGAAGCCTATCGCGGCGGCGGCATGATGGGCGCCGCCAACATCCACATGGGGCTGGAAGATGGTGCCCTCGACACCTCCTTCACCTTCGGTGGCGCAGAGGCCGCGCTCGTCAAACGCATGGGGCTAGCCAAGATTGACGGCGTCGCCCTGCGCTTTGCCGGTTCTTTCCAGCGTGACGACACCGGCGAAATCGTCTCGGTCGAAATCGTGCAGCGCGGCCGCTTCAAAGAGCTCGACCGGGGCACCTTAAAGAGCGGCGACAACACCCAGAGCAAAGTCAGCATGGTCAACACCTACTACAAGGAGACCATGAACGGCGTCGTCCTGTGCGAAATCGACCTGCTCAACATGATCTGGATCGTCGACGGCGTCGACCTGATGGCCGAGCACCGCAAAGCCATCGGGCTCTAACCCACCCAACAACCCAACGGGCGGCCCTTATCCAAACAGAAAGTGCCGCCCTCACCACATCACCAGGACGCAACACCATGGAACACAAGACAGTGACTCTCGACCAAGCCATCCAACGCGGCGACACCACCATCACAGAGGTCCAACTGCGCAAGCCCAAGGCGGGCGAAATGCGCGGACTCAACATGGCCGATGTGCTGCAGATGGACGTCAACGCCCTCACCAAACTGCTGCCCCGCATCACCACCCCGATCCTGACCGAGCTCGAAATTGGCAATATGGACCCGGCTGACCTGCTGCAACTGGGTAGCGAGGTGGCCAGTTTTTTGATGCCGAAGAAAATGGGCTACCTGGCTGCGTAGATGACCTGATGGCCGACATCGCCATCATCGCCCACTGGCCGCCCTCCGAGATGGCGGCCATGGAGATCAGCGAGCTGATGGGCTGGCACCAACGCCTCGTTGAAACCCACAACCGCATTAACGGGGCAGACGAACAATGAACCCTCTCAAACTGCAAATCCTCCTCGGGGCGGTCGACAAGCTCACCGCCCCCCTCAAGGCCGCCAGCGGCCAGAGCAGAACCACGGCCAAAGACCTCGCCGAGACGAAAAAGCGCATCAAGGAGCTCGAGACCCAGAGCGGCCAGATTGACGGCTATCGCACCCTGGGAAGCCAAATTGGCGCTACCCGCGCCCAGCTCACAGCAGCCCAACGCGATGCCCAGCAGATGGCCCAGCAACTTGCCAAGGTCGAGCAACCAACCAAGGCCATGACCCGCGCCATGGAGCAGGCCAAACAGAAGGTGCGCGACCTCTCCCAACAGGAGCGGGACATGGTCGCCCGTCACGGCAGCCTGAAACGGGCCCTGGGCGAGGCAGGCATCAACACCAAGCAGCTCGGCGAACACCAGCGCCGCCTCAAGACCGATCTGGCTTCCGCCAATGCCCAGCTCGACCAGCAGCGCGCCAAGCTGGGCCAACTGGCCGACCAGCAAAAGCGCCTCAACCAGGTCAAGGCCAGCTATGACAAGACCATGTCGATGCGCGGCACCATGGCGGGCTATGGCGCCGCAGGCATGGCAACCGGTGCCGCGGCCATCTACAAGGGCACCAACATCGCCAACAAGGCCATGGGCTTTGATGTCGACATGTCCAAGGTGCAGGCGATCACCAGGCTGGACAAAGGCAGCAGCGAACTGGCCGCCTTGCGGGCTCAGGCCCGGGAGCTAGGCGCCAATACCGCCTTTACGGCGGGCGAAGCGGCGCAGGGCCAGGGCTTCCTCGCCATGGCTGGCTTCACACCCAAGGCGATCCGTGACGCCATGCCTGGGGTGCTCGACATCGCCAAGGCCGGGGGCGTCGAAATTGCCGCCGCAGCGGATATCGGCTCCAACATCCTGACCGGCTTCAAGCTGCCGGCAAACCAGATGACCCGACTCGGGGATGTGATGGTCGGCACCTTCACCCGCGCCAACGTCGACTTGCAGATGCTGGGGGAAACCATGAAGTACGTGGGCCCGGTAGCGGCGGGCCTTGGCGTGGACCTTGAAACTGCCTCAGCCATGGCGGGAAAGCTGGGGGATGCCGGTATCCAGGGCAGCATGGGCGGTACCGCCATGCGGGCCATTCTCGGCCGCCTCGCGGCGCCCCCCAAGGCCGCGCACGACGCGCTCGCCGCCCTGAACGTGAAGACCGCCGATGCCGCCGGTAACCTGCGCGCCCTGCCCGATATTCTCGACGAGCTCTACAAGAAGACCAGCAAGATGGGGGACACCACCCGATCGGGCTACTTCAAGGCCATCGCCGGTGAGGAAGCCTTCGCCGCCCTGGCCGTACTGACCGAACAGGCGGGATCCGGCAAGCTGCAGGAGCTCATCGCCACCTTGAAGCAATCCCAGGGCGAGGCGGGCAAGGTCGCCAAGGTCATGGCTGATAACGCCATCGGTGATCTGGATAACCTCACCTCCGCGTGGGATGACGTGGGCATCCAGATGATGGAGACCGAGAACGGCCCGATGCGCGGGATCATCCAGCGCATCACCGAGATAATCCAGGTCACCGGCAACTGGATGCGGGCCAACCCTGAACTCACTTCCACCCTGACCCGCATCGCAGCCGTGACAGCCGTGGCCGCCGCCGCTGGCGGTTCACTGCTGCTGATTGTTGCTGGCCTGCTGGGGCCTCTGGCGGCCATCAAGATGGGGATGTCGATGCTGCTGGTCTATGGAAGCCCCTTGCTGACCTTCATCAAGGCACTGACCATGGGCATGGTCAGGCTCGGCATCGCCATGCTCACCAACCCCATTGGCTGGTTCATCATGGGCATTGTGGCCATCGCCGCCGGGGCTTACCTGCTCTACAAGAACTGGGATGGCGTCGCCGCATGGTTCAGCGGATTGTGGGCGCAGTGTCAGGCCCCTGCGCTCGCCTTCTGGGAGCTCCTGAAAGAACTCTTCTCATGGACCCCCCTCGGCATGCTGACTATGCACTGGGGCGAGATCTGGGCCTTCTTCGACACCTTGCCAGCGGGGGCGGCCAACAAGGGCAAGGCCATCGTCGACGGTCTGATTGGTGGCATCACCGCGAAGTGGGAGAGCCTGAAAGCCAAGATAAAGGCCCTCACCGACCTGCTGCCGGACTGGATGAAAGGGGGTGGCTCGGTCACGGCCAACGTCAACCCGTCAGGCTACCTCACCGGCAACTACAACACTCCCGCCATGGCCGGGGGATCCGGCTACGGTCCGCGTATCGTGACGCCGCCGCGCCCAGTCGCCAGAGGCAGCACCACCACCGAGATCAACGCCCCTATCCACATCGTCCAGCAACCGGGGCAATCCGGCGCGGATGTGGCGCAAGAGGTGCGCCGCGAACTGGACAGACGCGAACGGCAGGCCGCTGCCAATGGCCGCGCCTCCCTGACCGACCGCAATTAAGGAGCCACCACCATGATGATGACCCTGGGCTGGTTCGTGTTTATGCGCTCGACCGTCGCCCCCCTCTCACAACAAGACGAACGGGCATGGCGCCATCCGGGCAATAACCGGATCGGTGCTCGCCCGGCATACCAGTACCTCGGCCCCGATGATGAAACCACCACCCTGAGCGGGGTGCTGCTGCCCGAAGTGACCGGCGGCCCCGTCTCCCTCGACTTGCTCAACAATATGGCTGACAGCGGTCAGGCTTTCCCCCTGATCCAGGGGGATGGCGTCATGCGTGGGTCATTCGTGATCGAGGGCATCAGCACCACCCGCAGCGAGTTTTTCAGCGATGGCACCGCCCGCAAAATCGAGTTCACCATCAAGCTCAAGCGGGTCGATGACAACGACAGCTCCCTTGTCCAAACCCTGCTGGGCCGCACCGCGGGCAACCTCTTTGGCCGCCTGGGTCTGGGCAAGCTGGTCGGCAGTATCGGCAACAAGCTCGGGGGGCTTCTCTGATGGGGGCATTCGACCAGTTCGGCACGCGATTGGCCGAAAACTTGGGGCTGACCAATCCGCTCGACGCCTTGCGCCAAGGCCACCCGGTACCAGCTTACCAGGCGCTGGTCGACGGCAAAGACATCTCGGCCGCCATCAGGCCGCGCCTGATGTCGATGACCATCACCGACAACCGGGGCTTCACCGCCGACACCATCGAGATCACCCTCGATGACAGCGACGGCCAGCTCGATATGCCACGCCGGGGCGCCACCCTGCGCGCCCTCATTGGCTGGCAAGGCCAGGCCTTGGTCGACAAGGGCACCTACAAAATCGACGAGGTGGAACACGGCGGGGCCCCGGATGTGCTCACCATACGGGGCAAGTCAGCCGACTTGCGCGGAGGCATGAACAAGCTGCGTGAGCAAAGTTGGCACCAGACCACCGTCAGCGGCATCGTCAGCCAGATCGCCGCCCGCTACCAGCTTACCCCTTGCGTGAGTGACTCACTCAAGGGCCAGCTGATCGACCACATCGACCAGGCCAACGAGAGCGATCTCGCCTTCCTCACCCGCCTGGCTGGTCAGTGCGATGGCATCGCCACCGTCAAGAATGGCCGCCTGCTGTTTATCAAAGCTGGCCAGGGCACCACCGCGAGTGGCCGGCCCCTGCCCGCCATCACCATCACCCGCAGGGATGGCGATCAGCACCGCTTCTCAGTGGCTGACCGGGATGCCTACACCGGCGTGACCGCCTACTGGCAAGACAACAAGGAGGCGGAAAAGAAGAGAGTCGAGGTGAAGCGCAAGAAGAAGAGCAAGCCATCGCCGGAACGGCCCTTGCCCCCGGGGGTCATGGTCAACAAGAAAGAGAATGAACTGCTGGTCGGCAGCAGCGAGAACGTCAAAGAGCTGCGGCATGTCTATGCCAGCCAGGCTAATGCCATGCGGGCCGCCCGGGCTGAATGGGAGAAGCTGCAACGCGGCGTGGCCGACTTCCAGATCACCCTAGCGCTGGGGCGCCCTGAACTCTACCCGGAGCAACCCACCACCGTCAGAGGGTTCAAGCCCCAGATTGACGAGGCCGACTGGCTGCTCACCCAGGTAGTGCACGACCTCACCAATCAGGGATACACCAACCGCCTGCAGCTCGAAGTGAAACTCGACGAGCTGCCAGAGTAACTGGCCAGATGCGAGAAGGGCCCCACATGTGGGGCCCTTCTCATTCTGCCTGACGACACGCTGAAACATGGCCAGGGAATGGCACTGCATGAGGTGCGCCATCAGGCAGACGCGGCATCATACAAGAAGGTGCTATCAGCACCAAAAACAAGAGTGTGGCCTATGCCGCCAAAAAATCTGCCGCCACTTTGCCGCCACCAAACGCCAGAAAGACTTAAGGCCATCCGCTTGGATGGCCTTAAGTCATTGAATTCTAAATGGTGCCCGGGGTCGGACTCGAACCGACACGTATTGCTACGGCGGATTTTGAATCCGCTGCGTCTACCGATTTCGCCACCCGGGCAACTGCGAGGGATTATACGAATGGCACGATGCCATGCAAGGTGTTTTTCGATTGAACACTCCCGTTTGTTCATTTATTCAACGCCTTGCCGATGCGGGGCCAGTTACATAGAATGCCGCCATCATCTTAATGGAATAAAAACGATGGCCAAGCCTAAAAAAGTCCAACAAAAATCCCCCTCTCCCGCCACTCAGCCATACCCGTCAGCGGGTCTGCTGCGTCGCCTCGGCGCCCTCATCTATGATGCGCTGGTGGTGACTTCGCTGCTGATCATCGCCGGCTTTATCGGCATGGGTGTCGCCAAGCTGTTGCTGGTCACCGGCATGGCCAGCGTACCGGCGGGTGAAGATACCGTCTGGTTGCTGACTCGCCACCACCTGAGCCTGATCTACACCCTGTGGCTCGCCTTCGTCATCTGTGGTTTCTACACCTGGTTCTGGACCCGCGCTGGCCAGACCGTCGGCATGCGCGCCTGGCGGCTGCGCATTCAGAACGAGGATGGCAGCCACATCCGCGTTACCCAGGCGCTGATCCGTCTCGCTACCGCCGCCTTTGGTCTAGGCAACCTGATGTGCCTGTTCAACCGCCAGCGTCCGCGGGCGTTTCAGGATATCTGGGCCGAGTGCGAAGTGATCGTGCTGAGCAAGCAGGAAAATCTGGAGTTGCTTAACAAGTAATCCCGGATCAATGCAGCAACGAAAGAGGGCACCAACAGGTGCCCTCTTTGCATTTCCTCATAATCTCGTGCGGATTACTGCTTGCGGCTGAGGATGTAGAAGGAGATGCCGCCAAACAGCAGGCTGGGCGCGATAGCCGCCAGAATCGGCGGTACCGCATAGACCAGACTGATGGGGCCAAACACCCGATCACTCACATAGACGGCAAAGCCGGTCATGATCCCCATCAGCATCCGTGCCCCCATGCTCACCGAACGCAACGGGCCGAAGATGAAGGAGGAGGCCAGCAGGATCATCGCCACCACCGAGAGCGGTGACAGCAGTTTGCGCCACATCTCCAGCTTGTAGCGACCGGCATCCTGCTTGTTGGCATCGAGATAGCCGATGTAATCGAGCAGACCGGAGACCGAGAGGTTCTCGGGGTCGATACTCACCACCCCCAGCTGCTTGGGCGTCAGCTCCGAGCTCCACTCCATCTTGTCATGCTGTTCGCTGCGGATCTGCGCCGGGTCGTCGAAGCGGGTAACCTGGGTCTGCTTGAGCAGCCAGTGGTGACGCTCGAACACCCCCTCCTGCGCCTGCACCACGTCGATCAGCTTGCGCTCGGGGGTGAAGCGATAGAGGGTGATGCCGGTGAGGGCGCCATCGTTACGCACCCCGTTGATATTGACGAAGTTGTTGCCATCGCGAGCCCACACCCCGTAGGCGGAAACAGTCAGACGACCTTCGGAGAGCGCGCCCGCCTTGATGTCATCTGCCATCCGCTTGGCGATGGGGGCCACATATTCCCCCATTAGCCCCACCATGATCATCAGCGGGATCGCCGTCTTGAGCGCCGCCATCACGATACTGATCTTGGAGCGACCCGCCGCCTGCATCACCACCAGCTCGGAGCTGGTCGCCAGCTGACCCAGACCAATCAGGCCACCCAGCAGCGCGGCCAGCGGGAAGAAGAGCACCGCCTCCTTGGGCATGGAGAGCAGCACATAGTAGAGGGCGTTGATCATGTCGTAGTTGCCGTCACCGACCGACTTGAGCTGCTCCACATATTTGATGAGCCCCGCCAGACCAACCAGCGTGATTTCACACAGCAGGATCGACATAAAGATGACCCGACCGATATATCTATCGAGAATGCCAAACATCAGCAGAAGTTCCTATGTTGCAGCATCATGCTGATTTTCTGTTGAAATAGCGCCCTTTCACCCCGTTCCACCAGCTGGTGCCCTGCAGATTGAGGGGCAGGCCGATAAACAGCAGGTAACCGAGCGGCACCAGGAACATCCCCGGCCAGTAGGGCAGCCGACCGCTGTCGATGGCCGAACGGGCGGCGCTGAGCAGCAGGAAGTAGGAGAGATAGAGCATGATGGCCGGCAGCAGCTTGGCGTAGCGCCCCTGACGGGGATTGACCCGCGCCAGCGGTACCACCAGCAGGGTCAGCACCGGAATGGAGAGGGGCAGCGAGATACGCCACTGCAATTCCGCCATCATGGCGTTGTCCTGGGTACCGAACAGTTCCATGGTCGGCTTGGCCGCCGCCTTGCGGTTGGAACGCTCCATCTCCTGCTGACGGATCACCAGACCATATTCGCGAAAATCGGAGATCTGGAACTGCTTGCCGGAGAAGTTCCCTTCGTAGCGGGAGCCATCCATCAGGGTCAGCCACTGCAGACCGTTCTCATCGACCGTCACCACCCCTTCGGTCGCCACCACCACCGAGGGAGGATTGTTCCCCTCCGCCCGCTGCAACACGAAGATCTTTTGCAGTTTTGAGCCGTTGTCGTTCAAATCCTGGATATAGGCAACCAGACGCCCCTTGTCGAGCTCCATAAAGCGGCCCGCCTGCAGGAAGGAGATACCCGGGTCCGACTTGAACTCGTCGATCACCTGATACTCGCGCTCCTTGGCCTGCGGGGCGATCCAGCCGGTGTTGAACGCCGCAACCACCGCCGTCAGCAAGGCCAGCAACATGGCGCTGCGCATCACGAAACGGTGGCTGAAGCCGACCGCATGCATCACCGTCATCTCGCTTTCGGCGTAGAGGCGACCATGGGCAAACAAAATGGCTAAAAAGAGACTGATAGGCAGCATCAACAACGCCATATTGGGCAAGTTGAGCAGCAGCAGGGTGGAGACCAGACGTGTCGGCACCTCGCCATCGGCAGCGTCGCCGATGATCTTGATAAATTGTTGGCTGACAAAGATAAGCAGCAATACGAATAACACTGCCAGCTGGGTTTTCAGGGTTTCCCTGAACAAATATCGGAAAACGATCACAGTCATTCCCAAGTAAACTTGTGTTTTTAGTCGAATGCCTGAAAAATAGGGCCGTATATTGGATTTTTACCAGTTTGAACTGCGGAGCCTGTGGCTGTTCGCTCCGCCTCTGATACCCCAACAAGCACCGCATTATTCAATAAAAGGTGCCTTTTGTCTTTAGGATGTAGGAGATTCCATGGAGTTCAGTGTAAAGAGTGGCAGTCCAGAGAAGCAACGGAGCGCCTGCGTCGTAGTCGGCGTATTTGAGCCTCGTCGCCTCTCTCCGGTTGCCGAACAACTGGACAAGATCAGCGATGGCTATATCAGTTCGCTGCTGCGCCGTGGCGACCTGGAAGGGAAACCAGGCCAGATGCTGCTGCTGCATCAAGTACCGGGCGTGCTCAGCGAGCGCGTACTGCTGGTCGGATGCGGCAAGGAGCGGGAACTCGACGAACGCCAGTACAAGCAGATCATCAACAAGACCATCACCACCCTGAACGAAACCGGCTCCATGGAAGCGGTCTGCTTCCTCACCGAGCTGCACGTCAAGGGTCGGGATACCTATTGGAAGGTGCGCCAGGCGGTAGAAACCACCAAGGCGGGCCTCTACAGCTTTGATCAGTTCAAGACCAACAAGGCCGAGCCACGTCGCCCGCTGCGCAAGCTGGTATTCAACGTGCCGACGCGTCGGGAACTGACCATTGGTGAAAAAGCCATCGCTCACGGTCTGGCCGTGGCCAAGGGTGTGCGGGTCTGCCGCGACGTGGCGAACATGCCGCCCAACGTCTGCAACCCGGCCTATCTGGCCTCCCAGGCCCGTCGTCTGGCCGATGCCTACGACAACATCACCACCAAGGTGGTGGGCGAGCAGGAGATGGCCGAGCTCGGCATGAACTCCTATCTGGCGGTGGCCCGCGGCTCCGACAATGAAGCCATGATGGCCATCATCGAATACAAGGGTCATCCGGATGCCAAGCCCATCGTGCTGGTCGGCAAGGGTCTGACCTTTGACTCCGGCGGCATCTCCATCAAGCCGGCTGACGGCATGGACGAGATGAAGTACGACATGGGTGGCGCTGCCTCCGTGCTCGGTACCATGCATGCGCTGGCCCAGCTGCAACTGCCGATCAACGTCATCGGCGTGCTGGCAGGCTGCGAGAACATGCCGGGTGGCAACGCCTATCGCCCGGGTGACATCCTCACCTCCATGTCAGGCCAGACCATCGAAGTGCTCAACACCGATGCGGAAGGTCGCCTGGTGCTGTGTGATGCACTGACCTATGTGGACCGCTTCGATCCGGAAACCGTGATCGACGTGGCGACCCTGACCGGTGCCTGCGTCATCGCGCTGGGTCACCACACCTCGGGTCTGCTGGCCAACCACAACCCGCTGGCCCACGAGCTGCTCAACGCCTCCGAACAGGCGGGTGATCGCGCATGGCGTCTGCCGTTGTTCGACGAGTATCAGGAGCAGATCGACAGCCCGTTCGCCGACATGGCCAACATCGGTGGTCGTCCGGCCGGCACCATCACCGCGGCCGCCTTCCTGTCACGCTTCACCAAGAAGTACAACTGGGCCCACCTGGATATCGCCGGGACCGCCTGGAAGAGTGGCAAGGATAAAGGCTCCACCGGTCGTCCGGTACCCCTGCTGACCCAGTTCCTGCTGAACCGGGCTGGCGTGGATATCGAAGAGAAAGAGTAACTCTCCGGCCCCTGCCGATGGCTGCATCGGAAGGGTTGGCGTTACCCTGAACCACAAGGAAGAGGCCCGCCTCTTCCTTGTTTCATTCTTGAATCAGTGAGCTGCGGACGGGAAACGCCCCGTCAGCCTCATTAGGCGGTCAACAGTCCGTCACCGCAAAACGGGATCAACCTGATGAGCCAAGTGACCTTTTACCTGATGAGCGAACAGGATGACGCGCAGGCCTCTGCGGTCGAGCGACTGGCATGCACTCTTGCGGCCGAGTCGTGGGGCGCGGGCCATATCTACCTGTTCTGCGACGATGAGGCCCAAGCCCTGCGTCTGGACGAGCTGTTGTGGCAACTGCCGCCGGAGCGCTTTGTGCCGCACCAGCTGCAGGGCGAAAGCGGCATGGCCCCGGTGGAGATCGGCTATCAGCCACCGAAACGGCGCTACGCCCGCCTCATCAATCTGGCCACTGCGACACCTTTGTTTGCAGGACACTTCGCTCAAGTGGTAGATTTTGTCCCCACTGACGAAACACAAAAGCAGCAAGCCCGCGAGCGCTACAAGCACTATCGCCAGGCAGGCCATACCCTCGAAATGAGGGATCAGCCCGTCCTTGCCGCACCGGATCCGGCGCAGCCCTGGCTGCAACCAATTGATCCATAAAGAATCAACACCAGACTCCATCCATCCAGATTACGGCGAGACCATGGAAAAGACTTTTAATCACAACGCCATCGAACAGGCGCTCTATCAGCACTGGGAAACCCAGGGTTACTTCAAGCCCCACGGCGACACCAGCAAAGACTCCTTCTGTATCATGATCCCGCCGCCGAACGTCACCGGCAGCCTGCACATGGGTCACGCCTTCCAGCAAACCCTGATGGATACCCTGATCCGCTACAACCGCATGCAGGGCAAAAACACCCTGTGGCAGGCAGGTACCGACCACGCCGGTATCGCCACCCAGATGGTGGTTGAGCGCAAGATCGCCGCAGAAGAGGGCAAAACTCGCCACGATTATGGCCGTGATGCCTTCATCGACAAGATTTGGCAGTGGAAGGAAGAGTCCGGTGGCACCATCACCCGCCAGATGCGTCGTCTGGGCGACTCCGTGGATTGGGAGCGCGAGCGCTTTACCATGGATGAGGGTCTCTCCGCCGCCGTGCAGGAAGTGTTTGTCCGTCTCTACGAAGATGGCCTGATGTACCGCGGCAAGCGTCTGGTGAACTGGGATCCGAAACTCAACACCGCCATCTCCGATCTGGAAGTGGAAAACCGCGAGATCAAGGGCCACATGTGGCACCTGCGCTATCCGCTTGCCAACGGAGCCAAGACTGCCGAAGGCAAGGATTACCTGATCGTCGCCACCACCCGTCCGGAGACCATGCTGGGCGATACCGCCGTGGCCGTGAACCCGGAAGACCCGCGTTACAAGGCGCTGATCGGCCAGCACATCCTGCTGCCGCTGGTGAACCGTCTGATCCCCATCGTCGCCGACGAACACGCCGACATGGAGAAGGGCACAGGTTGCGTGAAGATCACCCCGGCCCACGACTTCAACGATAACGAAGTGGGCAAGCGCCACAGCCTGCCGATGATCAACATCTTCACCCTGGACGCCCATGTGCGTGCCGAGGCCGAAGTGGTCGACACCAACGGCAACCCGAGCACTGCCTACGATGCAGCCCTGCCGGCCGAGTTCGCCGGTCTGGAGCGCTTCGCTGCCCGCAAGGCGATTCTGGCCAAGCTCGAAGAGCTGGGTCTGCTGGACGAGATCAAGGATCACATACTGCAACAGCCTTACGGCGATCGCGGTGGCGTGCCCATCGAGCCAATGCTGACCGACCAGTGGTACGTGCGCGTGGCGCCGATGGCCAAGACTGCCATCGAAGCGGTGGAAGATGGCCGCATTCAGTTCGTGCCGAAACAGTACGAAAACATGTACTTCTCCTGGATGCGCGACATTCAGGACTGGTGCGTCTCCCGTCAACTGTGGTGGGGTCACCGTATCCCGGCATGGTATGACGACGCCGGCAACGTCTACGTTGGCCGCAGCGAAGATGAAGTGCGCGCCAAGCACAGCATCCCGGCCGTAACCGTACTGCGTCAGGACGAAGACGTGCTCGACACCTGGTTCAGCTCCGCCCTGTGGACCTTCTCCACCTTGGGCTGGCCGAACAACACCGAGGCACTCAAGACCTTCCACCCGACCGACGTACTGATGAGCGGCTTCGACATCATCTTCTTCTGGATTGCCCGGATGATCATGATGACCATGCACTTCATCAAGGACGAAAACGGCCAGCCGCAAGTCCCGTTCAAGACCGTCTACATCACTGGTCTGATCCGTGACGAAGAGGGCCAGAAGATGTCCAAGTCCAAGGGCAACGTGCTGGACCCCCTCGACATGATCGATGGCATCTCGCTGGAAGATCTGCTGGAGAAGCGCACCGGCAACATGATGCAGCCGCAGATGGCCGAGAAGATCGCCAAGCGTACCGCCAAGCAGTTCCCGGAAGGGATCGATGCCCACGGTACCGACGCCCTGCGCTTCACGCTGGCCGCGCTGGCCTCTACCGGTCGTGACATCAACTGGGACATGAAGCGCCTGGACGGCTACAACAACTTCTGCAACAAGTTGTGGAACGCCTCCCGCTATGTGCTTATGAACACCGAAGATCAGGACTGCGGTTTTGCCGGTGGCGAAATGCAGTTCAGTCTGGCGGATCGCTGGATCCAGTCCCAGCTGCAAGTGGCCATCCGTGACTTCCGTACCGCCCTCGATACCTACCGCTTCGACATCGCGGCTGGCGTGCTGTACGAATTTATCTGGAACCAGTTCTGTGACTGGTATCTGGAGCTGACCAAGCCGGTGCTGACCAAGGGTTCCGAGGCCGAGCAGCGCGCTGCCCGCCACACCCTGGTGACCGTGCTGGAAACCCTGCTGCGTCTGGCACACCCGATCATCCCGTTCATCACCGAGACCATCTGGAAATCGGTCGCTCCGCTGGCCGGTGTACACGCCGACACCATCATGATCCAGGCCTTCCCGGAGTTCGACGCCGCCAAGGTGGACGAAGCCGCGATGGCGGATCAGGAGTGGGTGAAGGAGTTCATCGTCAGTATCCGCAACATCCGTGCCGAGATGAACGTGGCGCCGAGCGTGCCCCTCAACGTGCTGCTCCAGTGCGATGCCAAGGATGCCCAGCGTGCTGCTGACAACGAGGCCTTCCTCAAGTCGCTGGCCCGTCTGGAATCCATCCGCGTACTGGCGGACGGTGAAACCGCCCCGCTGTCAGTGAAGAAGCTGATCGGTGCCACCGAGCTGATGATCCCGATGGCTGGTCTCATCGACAAGGATGCCGAGCTGGCCCGTCTGGCCAAAGAGGTTGCCCGTCTGGTGGGCGAGTGCGGCCGTATCGAAGGCAAGCTTGGCAACGAAGCCTTCGTCGCCAAGGCGCCGGAAGCGGTCATCGCCAAAGAGCGCGAGAAGCTGGAAGATTACCGTCTCCAGCTGACCAAGCTGGAAGCCCAGCAGGCCGAGATCGCCGCACTGTAAGCACAGCCCCAACCGATACAACAAAGCCCCCTGCCAAGGGGGCTTTTTCATATCCGCGCTTCCCGCTTCAGCTCACCAGCAACCAGCCGCAAAAACCGAGATAGAGCAGACCGACCAGCCCCAGCCGCTCGGCGGTCATGGTTCCCTTTCTGAACCCCCACCAGAGCAACCCGACCGCCAACAGCGTCACCAGCGAGGAGGCCATCATGGCGCCATCCAGCAGCCATGGGGTAAAGAGCAGACAGAACGCCTTGGGGATGGTGCCCTGGATCATCATGGCCCCGGAGATATTGGCCAGCGCCAGCCGGTTCTTGCCCTGCCGCACCCAGATCAGCACGTTCATCAGCTCCGGCATCTCGGTCGCCACCGGGCTCAGCAGCAGGGCCGCCAGCACCGGCGAGAGACCAAACAGCTCGCCCATGCTCTCCAGCTGATGGACAAACAGCTGAGCCGCCAGCGCCACCACCACCAACGCACCCAGCGTCTGCAGCAGCACCTTGCCAAGGGGCGGGATCCCGGCATCGGGGGCCAGCTTGAGGGGCTCTGGAAGCTCGACTTCGTGGCTGTCAGTTTGTTTCAGCTCGCGTCGCACATAGACGAGATAGACCAGCACGAACAGCGGGGCCAGCCAGCTCTTGCCGGTAAAGGCGACCAGTCCCAGCGCAGTCGCCACCAGAAAGATGCCCATAAACCAGCGCTGATCCCAGCCAATTTCCCGCTGCACCTCGCCATTGATGGCGCGCTCGGTACGCCCCATACAAAGCAGCAGGGTGAGACCGACCGCCCCATAGCCGATGGTCGCCAGCACCAGCGGCCCGCCGAGGGCGGCGCCAATGCCGATCTCCTGCTGGGCGGTCGTGTTGCCCATCAGCAGGGCGGTCAGGGTCACGATGCTCTCGGGCAGGGCCGTACCGAGCGCAGCCAGCAGCGAACCGGTGGCGCTTTGGGAGAGTTTGAAGTGGTGGCCGGTCCACTCGATGCCGTTGACGAAGTATTCGCAGGCAAGGTAGATGGTGACCGCAGAGACGAGAAATAACAGCAGGGTAATCAACATAATAGATACCGCCAGGCGAGCAGAATAACCGATGGACCCGACATGGCTCGCCCGGCTGACGTGCATATCGAGGCCAAAGGTCTTGCAGAGCGATAGTGCCTATCGCCGCCCATGCCATGGATACGAGGATCCAAGAGTGTTGACATGGGCCCGGCCCGGAATGCGGGCGGGTTGCTACTCCCCAATGACTGAGGGGACGTTTTAGCAACTCGCCCCCCGCCTCACAAGGCAAATTAATGACAACTCATTCAATAAGTTGTAAGGGAATGTAACCTCGCCAGACCCTCCTCCCCGCCGCTGTTGCGCTGTTGGCACACCGATTGCTGTAGGTAGTTCACTATCCACAACAGTTTGGGAAGGATGAACAATGAAACGGTGGATCCAACATTTCTATCAACTGAACCGCCTCAATTGGCTGATGGTCTGGTTGTTGCTCTGCTGCAGCATCATTCTGCTGTTTCCGGCCGGGCTGATGAAAGGGGCCGTCAGCCAGTGGGCTGCGGATCATGCGGCCTGGCTGGGGGTCGGTATGCTGATCGCCATCTCCTACTTCTGCAGTCAGGGCTTCCTGATCGCCTGGGAGTGGGCATGCGAAGAGTGGCAGGCGCGCCGTCAGCAGGACCAGTTGGCCCAGATGATCGGCTTCCTCGACTTCAACGAGAAAGCGGTGCTGCGCGAGTTCGTGCTGCAGCGTAAAAGCGTCATAAACTTGCCGATCACCGAACCCGCCGTCAAAAACCTGATGGATGCCGGCGTCCTCACCTACGCCTACGGCAAGCCGACCCGGGAGAAGGATGACGAGAACCAGATCCGCGCCCTGATGATCGCCCTGCCCGCCCGACCGCTGCTCACCTACAAGGTGCTGGGGCTGTCGCGCGGCAAGATGAGCGACGAGCAGGTGGAGCAGATCATGAACGCCCGTCCCAAGTTCGCCCAGAAGGGGTTCCAGCGCTAAACGCCCCCAACCGCCAGATGCAAAAGAGCCGGACACTGTCCGGCTCTCTCGTTGCTGCATGCTCCCGCTGGTTTTTGGCTAGCCCTTCAGACTGGAGCAGAAGCTGACATCGGCCACCTTGGTCACCGGATCGAAGCTGTGATAGAGCTCGAAGCAGGGGCGATCGTCAAATTCCCAACCGGCCGCCACCACCTCGCCAATATGTTGCTGCCAGAGTGCGGGGTACTGGGCCGGATCGGTGACCGTCATGCGTGACAGGCCATAGCGGCCACCCGCCAGCTGCTGGATCTCCACATTGCCACTTCCCCTGGTACCCGCCGGCACGGTGACGCAGATATCGGTGCGACACTGCTGGGGAGCCGTCACTTCGGGGTTGTCGTGGTAGATGAAGATCCACTCCCCTTCGGCCAAACCCAACCCGGCAGCCCACTGATAGAGCTGGTCACACACCGGCTCATAGCCTGCGCCGTAAGGGCCGGTGACCCGGATATAGGCCAGAGTGCGTGCAGCCATCTGTTCGGTTTTCATCTGTAGCCTCCTTTCACTGGAACGGCCTTCAGCATAATCAGAGACCCGGGCAGCCGCGTGTCCATTCTTGCTCAGTTGCAAGAGTGACGGCTGGCGGCGCAACATCCCCGGCGCCATGGCAAACTGCTTGCGAAACGCCTTGGCAAAGGCCTGTGAGCTGGCAAAACCGGCCGAGAAGGCAATCTCGGTGATCGGGTCGCGACTGTAGCAGAGAGAGCGAGCAGCCCGCTCCAACCGCAAGCGACGCTGCATCTCGGCCGGGGTTTCACCGGTGACGGCGGTAAAAACCCGATGAAAGTGATAGCTGGAGAGTGAGGCGAGGCTGGCCGCCTCGCTGAGACAGAGCTCGGGATTATGCTCCAGCGCCCGGATCACCGGGCGCAATCTGTCCTGATAATCGACCATACCGTTAGCGACTGGCGCCCCCCGCGACTCTGGCCATATAGAGCGCATCCACATAACGCCCTTGGCGGAAGGCATAGTCACGGGCTCGCCCCTCCTCGGTAAAACCGAACTTGCGATAAAGCGCCTGTGCGGCCTCATTGTCGGTATAGACGGTCAGCTCAATCCGGTGCAGGTTGAGCCAGTTATCGGCCAGATCCAGCGCCGCGGCCATCAGGGCAGAGCCAGCCCCCTTGCCAGCCCAGTCATCCCGCACTCCCATGCCAATCCCGGCCACATGCTTGCGTCTCGGATTGGACTCAACCAGCAGCGAGAGCTGGCCTACCAGCAGGCCGTCAACCTCGGCCACCAAGGCGATCACATCACTGCTCTCCAACCGCTTCTGCCACTGGCTAAGGGGAGGTGTGGGGAGGTGTGGGCAGGTGCAGAGTGCCCGCCTGGGCATTAGGCATGGCGTAGAGATCCCGTAAGGCGGGGGCATCGGTGGGTTCGGCATGACGGATAGTAATCTGCATATGAGGCTCCTTCTCGAAACCTCCATCATGCAATATCCGGCGCGGTTACACATCCCCTACCCGCACCCATTTGTCTTACCTATCAAAGGGCGAGGAAAGGCCCATTGGCCGAGCACGGCGCAGATCCGTAGGCTGACCCCATATCAACAAGGAGAGAAGCCATGACTGACAAGACCCTGCACAGCGCCAACGGCGCCCCCGTCGTCGACAACAACAACAGCCTCACCGCCGGCCCGCGCGGCCCCATCCTGATGCAAGATATCTGGTTGATGGAGAAACTCGCCCACTTCGACCGCGAGCGCATTCCCGAGCGGGTGGTTCACGCTAAGGGCTCGGGCGCCTACGGCACCTTTACCGTGACCCACGACATCAGCCAGTTCAGCAAGGCCGATCTGTTCAGCGCCATCGGCAAGCAGACCCCGGTCTTCCTGCGCTTCTCCACCGTGGCCGGTGAGAAGGGCGCCGCCGATGCCGAACGCGATGTGCGCGGCTTCGCCCTCAAGTTCTATACCGAGCAGGGCAACTGGGATCTGGTGGGTAACAACACCCCGGTCTTTTTCATCCGCGATCCGCTGAAATTCCCTGACTTCATCCACACCCAGAAGCGGGATCCGCGCACCAACCTGCGCAGCGCCACCGCCGCCTGGGACTTCTGGTCACGCCATCCGGAATCCCTGCATCAGGTCACCATACTGTTCAGCGATCGCGGCATCCCCAAGAGCCTGCGGGAGATGAACGGCTACGGCAGCCACACCTTCAGCTTTATCAACGATGCCAGCGAGCGCTTCTGGGTCAAGTTCCACTTCAAGACCGAGCAGGGCCACAGCTTCTACACCGATGAAGAGGCCGCCACCGCCGTCGGGCAGGATCGGGAGACCAGTCAGGCGGATCTGTTCAATGCCATCGAGCGGGGCGACTTCCCGCGCTGGAAGGTCTATGTGCAGGTGATGCCGGAGGCCGAAGCCCAGACTTACAACATCCACCCGTTCGACCTGACCAAGGTGTGGCCGCACAGCGACTACCCGCTGATCCCGGTGGGCGTGCTGGAGCTCAACCAGAACCCGGACAACTACTTCGCCCATGTGGAGCAGGCCGCCTTTACCCCGGCCAACGTGGTGCCCGGTATCGGCTTCTCGCCGGATCGCATGTTGCAAGGGCGACTCTTCTCCTACGGCGACACCCAGCGCTATCGCCTCGGCGTCAACCACGGTCTGCTGCCGGTCAACGCCCCGCGCTGCCCGTTCCATCACGGCGCCCATCGTGACGGTGCCATGCGGGCGGACAGCAATGGCGGCGCCAGCCCCAACTATCAGCCGAACCGTTTCGGTACCCAGCAGCCGAGCGAACAGCACGAACCGGCGCTGAGTCTGGAAGGGGCCGCCCTGCACTACGACTTCCGTGACTACGACAGCGACTACTACAGCCAGCCGGGTAACCTGTTCCGCATCATGGACGAGGGGCAGCGCTCGCGGCTCGCCGCCAACCTGGCCCGCTCCCTTATCAATGTGGAAGATGACGCCATCGTCGCAGCCCAGCTCAAACACTTCGAGCAAGCCGACCCCGAGTATGCCAAACGGGTCGAACTGGCACTGGCCGCCTTGCAGCGCTAAGCCGCAAGCAGGCAACATCTGCAAAAACAAAACGGGGGCCTGATGGCCCCCGTTGTTATTCTGCTAAGAGTAACAAACGCAAAAACGGAGCCAGAGGCTCCGTTTTTTAATGCAGTATCAATCCCTTACGGAACGCGCTTCGCGCTCTTCGCGCTCCCTTGCCAACAAGCGTTTGTACCACCAGCTACTGCGACGACGTTGTGCATTGGAAGAGCGACGAGCCATTTCTTAGGTTCCAGCCAAGAGAAGAAAGGAGCTGCATTATGCGACAGGGATCACGTCCATGTCTTTAGCTGGATCAAGAAAAGCCTCACTGACCCACGGAAATCGTCTTCTGATCTTTTGCCTCCCGGGTGGCAGGCAACACCACCGCAGGAGAGCGCCAGGCCAGCGCGCCATTGCTCTCGAGGTCGTTCAGCGGGCCGCACTCCAGCCAGATATCGCCCTGCAGAATGCGGGCCCCTTCGGAGTATTTCTGATCCGCAAACCAGCAGACTCGCTCGGGCAATGAGCCCAGCGGCAACACCAGCTCGGGACTGGCAGACTCGCCCACCACAGTGGTTTTGGACGCAGCCAGAGCGGGGGTGAGCCAGAGGGAGGCCAGCAGGCAGAGCAGTACATTTTTCATGAGGGGGATCCTGTTGCGATGGGAGGCACTCTCGAAGAATCGACCAGCCCCGTAGTTTACTTGACTGACAATCATACTGCCTGCTGGCATTGTGGAACCAATATGGTAGCCTGCCAGCGCCTGCGGGCAGTATCTCGCTGCCACGCGCAAACTTCCGGTGAATTTGTCACGTCCTGACAAAATATAACCTTATTTATAAAATCGTTATTTGGATATTATCCCAATGCGTATCATGCCGTTGCTTCAGGCGGCCTGCCTGAGCCTGATGTTGTCCGCCTGCGTTGCACCATTGCTGATGATGAGCCCCACCAGCCAGCTGATGTGGGCCCTGCTCAAGCCGCTGGTCGGCTTTGACCCGAACGAGGTCAATCTGTTCGAACAACCCCTGATCAAGGATCGGATGACCGCCATCCTTGGCCCCAACTACGACAGCACCATGCAGTTGCTCAAGACTGCCGACAAGTTACAGCAGGAGGGGCCGCTTTTCTATGTGGTCTCCGAGTATGCGCCGGTGCCGGATATCGCCAAGCAGGCGGGGATGGTGTGGAACTCGCAAACCAACCAGATGTCGGTATTGCTGCAAAAAGGGGATGGCACCACCCTGACCTTCGGCGAAAATCTGGCGGGCACGGCACCGACCTGGCCAACCGCCATGCAGGGCTGGCAGACTCCCACCAGCCAGCTCACCCCGGCGACCAATGCCTTGACCGGCGCGGCAACCAGTCAGAGTGGCGCCTCCCCCTTCTCCCTTGGCAGCGCGCTGGGCACAGTGACCCGCGGCGTCACCGGCTCGCTGACCAACAGCGCCAGCCAGGCCATCAGCGGCGCAGCCGCCAACGCCACAGGACAGGCCACCCAAGCGGTGAGCCAAAGCACGACCGCTCTTACCCGCACTGCAACCACCGCTGTCACTACGCCAGCCAAGCAAGCGGTGAGCAGTGCCGCTGCGACTGCAACTCAAGAAGCGACCAAGGCTGTTGCCGTTCCTGCCAAGCAAGCAGTCAGCAGCGCCACTGCGACCGCGGCGCAAGAAGCTACCAAGGCCGTTGCTGCTCCTGCCAAGCAAACCGTCAACAGCGCCGCTGCGACCGCGACCCAAGAAGCCGCCAAGGCTGTTACCGCTCCGGCCAAACAGGCCGTCAGCAGCGCCACTGCAACCGCGGCCCAAGAAGCCACCAAGGCTGTTGCCGCTCCGGCCAAACAGGCCATCAGCAGCGCCGCTGCGACCGTGACCCAAGAAGCCACCAAGGCTGTTACCGCTCCTGCCAAACAGGCCGTCAGCAGCGCCGCTGCGACCGCGACGCAAGAAGCCACCAAAGCCCTTGCCGCGCCTGCCAAACAGGCTGTCAACAGCGCCGCTGCAACCGCGACGCAAGAGGCCACCAAGGCTGTTACAGCTCCTGCCAAACAGGCCGTCAGCAGCGCCGCTGCGCCCGCGGCGCAAGAAGCTACCAAGGCCGTTGCAGAACCAGCCCGGCAGGCCGTCAGTACCGCATCCCATACGGCCGGAGAGAGCGTCGCCGATGCCGCCAGAGCGGCGGAGGCCAAGGCTCGCGCCAAGGCAGAGGCGGAGATGGAAGCCCTGCTGAAATAAACCGACAGGCCACCGCAAGGTGGCCTTTTTTTTATCCCGCGACCGGATCATGACGTTATGGAAAAGGCCACATAGACTGTTAGGTAACTACCCGCACAAGGAGTGCATCATGCGTCGTCTGCTCCCTGCTCTCGCTTCTCTCGCCCTGTTTATCGCGCTCCCGGCTCCGGCACTTATCTACTATTCGGAGCAGAACATGCCGCTCAATGGCCAGGATAAAAATGGTCAGCCTGTGGGGTTGGCGGTCGAGTTGCTGCGCCTGATGTGGCGTGAAATGGGAGAGCCGGAGCAACCCATCCACTTTCTGCCTTGGGCCCGCGGCTGGTATCTGCTGACCCAGCAGCAAGAGGCCGTGCTCTTTACCACGGCACATACCAAGGAGCGGGATCCCCACTTCCTCTGGGTCTGCCCCATCAGCCACTCCAGGGTCGCGCTGGTCGGCCGCAAGCAGGATGCCCCCAAAGTGGCCAGCAAAGCGGATCTCGCCAAGCTGCAGATTGGTGTGATGCAGGCAGATGTCGGGGAGCAGTTGCTGCTCAACCGCGGGATCAGCCCGGGCAATATGATGTCGGTGGAGCGCATGGATCAGGTGGTGCGCCAGCTCATCATGGCGCGCACCGATCTGGTGGCGGGCAACGAGGTGATGTTGCGCCATCAGGCCAAAGAGCTGGGTTTCCCCAGCGAGGATTTTGTCACCGTCGCGATCATTGAAGAGCAGGACAACTGCTTCGCCTTCAACCTGAGGGCAGACAAGCAACAGGTTGCCCGCCTGCAACAGGCGCTGGACAAGGTCAGACAGGGGGATGAATACAAGCAGCTGATGAAGCGCTACCAGTTGCTCAGTATCCTGCCCGAAACCACTCCCACCATCCCGCGCCTCGAGTAACCCCGGCCCACCCTATGGCGGGCTCTCTCTATCTCCCGCCGATGACGCCTGCGATGCCTCCACCGGCGCCGTAATGAGGTGGTTCAGAAAGAGATTGAACAGCTCGGCCCGCGAGCCGAGCCGCAGCTTGCCATAGAGATGCTTGCGGTGATTCTTCACCGTGCCGCTGCCAATCCCGAGCGCTGCGGCAATCGCCTCCGTATCCAGTCCCTGCAGCAGCAACTCCGCCACCTGCCGCTCGCGCCGGGTGAGCCGATCGCCCCCCACGCTCGCCATCGCCTGCTCCACCGCGCTCTTGAGGCTGGCGCTATCTGGCAGCGCCGTGCTCTGGGCCAGCAGCGGCTGGCTCTGCCGCCACTGCTGACGACAGAGCGAATGCACCAGCGGGAACAGCTGCTCCAGCCTCGCCAGCTCGTCACGGCTGAGAGTACTGCGCTTGTCGAGTCGCCCCAGAAACAGCATCAGCGTCAGCCCGTCCCGCACCGGCAGGATCAGCCCCACCTCCTCCTGCCAGCCGGTGGCCTGATAGAAGTGGTGGCGATATTCGGGATCGAGCCGCCCTTGGGAGACCTGCGCCAGCGTCCAGACGCCGGCAGGCAAGCCCTGCTCCAGCGCCTGCATAAAGGGATCCTGACTGAAGTGGCTGGTGAGGTAGCGGTCAAACAACAGAGCCCGCTGATGATTGAGGTTGTCGTAGAGGTAGACGGGGCGCGGCCCCACCCCGAGCAGCAGGGCGCAATCAAACGCCACCTGTTGCTGGATCAGCCGCACCAGCGCCGCCGGAAAGGCGCTGCTGTGCAGGGCATCGACCACCTCGGTCATGCTGCGGGTCAAGGCATCTGTGGTGAATGGCTGGGTCATGGTGGCACGTTTCCGGTGACGGGGAGCGATTCCCCGCTATGGCTGAATGCTAGCACGAGAGTGGCAAAACTGTCCCTCAGGGGACATATCCGCCACCGGCCAGAACGGCGAGGATGACGGCTTTTCCCCTGTTGTTGGAGCACCCATGATCAACCCCCACCTGCTCGATGAGCTGACCGAGCGCGGCCTTGTGGCCCAGAATTCCGACCCGGCGGCCCTGGCCGATCATCTTGCCACCCCGCGCACCGTCTATTGCGGGTTCGATCCCACCGCCGGCAGCCTGCATATCGGTCATCTGGTGCCGCTCTTGATGCTGCGCCGCTTCCAGCTGGCGGGCCACACCCCGGTGGCACTGGTGGGCGGGGCAACCGGCCTTATTGGCGATCCCAGCTTCAAGGCGACCGAGCGCAGCCTCAACAGTGCCGATACCGTGCAGGGTTGGGTCGCCAGCCTGTCGGCCCAAATCAGGGCGCTGCTGCCCGCCGATGAGGGCCTGTCGGCCCCGCAACTGGTCAACAATGGCGACTGGATGGGGCAGATGTCCGCCCTCGATTTTCTGCGGGATATCGGCAAGCA
This sequence comes from Aeromonas sp. R2-4, assembly GCF_040908365.1. Taxonomy (NCBI): domain Bacteria; kingdom Pseudomonadati; phylum Pseudomonadota; class Gammaproteobacteria; order Aeromonadales; family Aeromonadaceae; genus Aeromonas; species Aeromonas sp. R2-4. The sequence continues at coordinate 47,302 of NZ_JBFODO010000002.1, read as the reverse complement.
CTTCTCGGTCAATGCCATGCTGGCGCGGGAATCGGTGCGCCAGCGGCTGGCCCGTCCGGATCAGGGCATCTCGTTCACCGAGTTCTCCTACGCTCTGCTGCAATCCTACGACTTTGCGGTGCTGCACCAGCGGCTCGGTTGCACCCTGCAGATTGGCGGCAACGACCAGTGGGGCAATATCACCAGCGGCATGGATCTGACCCGTCGCCTCCATCAGGCGCAGGTGCACGGCATGACCCTGCCCCTTATCACCAAGGCAGACGGCACCAAGTTCGGCAAGACCGAAGGGGGCGCGGTCTGGCTCGATCCGGCGCTCACCTCCCCTTACGCCTTCTACCAGTTCTGGCTCGGCACCGCGGATGAAGATGTCTACCGCTTCCTGCGCTACTACAGCTTTATGCCGCTGAGCGAGATTGATGCACTGGAGGCGGAAGACGCGAAGCGGCAGGGGCGCAAGCAGGCCCAGCAGGTGCTGGCCGATGATCTGATCGAGCTGGTACACGGCAAGGCGGCGCTGGCGGCGGTGCAGCGCATCAGCGAGTTGCTGTTTAGCGGCGACGTGGCCCGCCTCGGCGAGAGCGATCTGGCCCAGCTGGCGCAGGATGGCATGCCGAGCAGCACCGTCAGCGGCGAGACCGATCTGGTCAGCCTGCTGGTCAGCTGCGGTCTGGCTAACTCCAGGCGCATCGCCCGCGAACTGCTGGCGGCGGGCGCCATCAGCCTCAATGGTGTGCTCAAGCAAGATGATCAGCTGAGTGCCAATGATCGGCTGTTTGGTCGCTACCTGCTGCTGCGCCGGGGCAAGAAGCAGTATCACCTAGTGGAGTGGCAATAAGCCGCAGGGCGGAGAGCACAGCCTCCCCGCCCGCACCCTGAACCCCTTTTGAATCCCGAGTTGCGATCCCCCTCACAGCCTCTCCCGTCAGCAGCCACCATACTGGCACCGGCGAACATGGAGTACGCCACACAATCTGTTCCTCACGAATCAACAAGGATGCTGATGATGAAGAGATGGCTTCTGGTGCTGCTCTGCACCCTGCCCATGCTGGCACACGCCAGCGGATACACCCAGACCCGCTACCCCATAGTGCTGGTGCACGGCCTGTTCGGCTTCGACAAGCTGCTCGGGGTCGATTACTTCTACGGCATTCCCCAGGCCCTGAGCCGGGATGGTGCCAAAGTCTACGTGGCCCAAGTGTCAGCCACCGCCTGTTCGGAACAACGGGGGGAGCAGCTGCTCGCCCAGGTTGAGCTGCTGCTGGCTGCCACCGGCGCCGAGAAGGTCAACCTGATCGGCCACTCCCACGGCGGCCCCACCATCCGCTATGTCGCCTCGGTCGCCCCCGAGCTGGTCGCCTCCGCCACCAGCGTCGGCGGGGTCAACTATGGCTCCGAGATTGCCGATCTGGTGCGGACCAATGCCGCCCCCGGCAGCGCCGCCGAGAAGCTTGCTGCCGCCGCGGCCCACGCCCTCTCCGGCATGATTTCACTGCTCTCGGGCGGGAGCCAACTGCCGCAAGATCCGGTCGCCGCCCTCGATGCCCTCACCAGCAAGGGTGCCAGCCAGTTCAACCAGCGCTACCCGGAGGGGCTGCCCAGCCGCTATTGCGGCGAGGGGCCGATGCAAGCAACCAACGGCGTCTACTACTTCTCCTGGAGCGGACGCGGCAACCTGACCAATCTGCTGGATCCGGTGGATCCTGCGCTGGCGCTGACCGGCGCCTTCTTCAAGGAGCCCAATGACGGGCTGGTCGGGGTCTGCAGCAGCCACCTCGGCAAGGTGATCGGCACCGACTACCGGATGAACCATCTGGACGAAGTGAACCAGTCCTTCGGTATCCACCATCTGTTCGAGACCGATCCGGTCACCCTCTATCGCCAGCATGCCAACCGTCTCAAGGAGCTGGGACTATGAAGATCGCCACCCTGCTCGTCGTACCCTGCGCCATCACCCTGCTGCTTGGCGGGGTGTTGCTCTGGCCCACGGCACCGACGGCAGACTCATCCCTCGCTCAAGCCAGCCAGCATGCACAGAGCCACCCGCACGATCCCGAGCAGGAGGCCGCCGATGCCCTGCAGGCGCGCTATCGCACCTTTGTCTCCGCCCAGAGCAGCCTGACGGTGCCCACCGAGATCTCCCTCGCCAGCTTGCAGATCCTGTTTGACGAGCGGGAGCAACTGCGCCAGCAGAGCTTTACCCCGGCCGAGCAGGCCCAGCTGTTTGCCGAGGATCGACTGATGGAGCAGCTGACCCTGCGCCGCAGGGCGCTGGCGGAGGCAAGAGACAGCGACAAGTCGCAGCTGGCCAGCGAGCTGGATCTCTGGCTGGCGGAGCAACCGGGCTGGTTTCGCGAGGCGGAGGCCAACAGCCGCCTGCTTGAGGAGTTGCAAGGGCTGGCGCAGATGGACCCGGCCAAACGGGAGGCTCTGCTGCTGGAGACGGGGGGGCCGGAAGCGGTGGATCGGATGCGCCAGCTGGAGCAGAACCGGCAAGGGTTCGAGGAGCAGCTCAGCGGCTTTCTGGCCGAGCTCAGGCAACTGCCGAACGAGGCCCGGGCCGAACAGCAGCAGGAGCTGCTGGCCCGCTGGTTCGAGCCAGGACAGTGGCGCCGGGTCGAGGCGCTCACCCGGCTCAAGCTGGGGGAGCCACAAGCCGAATGAGAAGGGGGCCCGTGATGGGCCCCCTTGCTATTGCGCTTATTGCGGCTTGTTGGCCCCCGGCAGCGGCTGCCAGGTGAGGCGGGTCACTTGGGTGCCCTGCACCTCGCACTTGAGGCTCAGCTCCTGCCACCCCTTCTCCTGACGCAGGGAGACCTCCCCCTCGATCCCCTGCTCGCCAATCTTCAGCTTATCCTGCTCGAAGATCACCTTGTCGCCGTGAGCGAGATCCATCAGTTTGCCGTTGCAGAGCCAGTGAGCGAGATCCGCCCCCTTCAGCTTGACGCCCCCCTTGGCCGCCTTCTGTTCGGCCGCGCTCACCACAAACAGCTTGCTCAGCTCGGCGGCCCGCTTGGTGAGCCACTCCTGACGCTGCTGCATGCTCATTTTGCTGACGAACTCGGCGGGCTGGCCCTTCTCGTCCAGCCACTGGGTCAGCTTGCCGCTGTCGTCAAAGGCGAACTGGGCGGCGGGCTCTTTGACCCCGAACAGCTTGCCGCCCTTGAAGTAGTAGCGGCTCTCCCCTTCCAGCTTGCCCAGCTCGTTCATGATGGGCACGGCGATGATGACAGGGGCGCCATCGATCCAGGCCTTGATATCGACGCCGTCATGGCTGAATTGACGGGTATCGAGGGCGCTCTCGGCCCCCTTCTCCATCAGGGTAAACTGCTCGGCGAGAGAAGCGGCCAGAGAAGGGAGGGAGCAGAATCCCAGGGTCAGCGCGATCGCTGTGTTGCGCATTGAGTTGTACATAACACTCCTGTGATGGGCCATCCGGCCCGTGGTTAACTCTCAGTCAGCCAGGCCCGCAGCCCTTCCCGGTGAGCATCGCTCAGGGGCAGGGATTGGCGGGCCCGGTAGTCAAAATGGATCAGGGTCGTTTCGGCGGTGACGGCCAGTTCGCCGCCCTGCCAGGCCTCCTGCCAGACCGTAAATGAGCTGGTGCCGATGCGGCGCACGCCGGTCTTGATGGTGACCGGCTGGCCGTAGAACAGCTCCCGTTTGAACTGCACCGTATAGCCCGCGATGATCAGGTGCCAGTTATGCACATCCAGATCGGGGGAGAAGATCCGGAACAGGGGATCTCGCGCCGATTCGAACCAGACCGCCGGCACCGTATTGTTGATATGGCCGAGGGCATCCGTCTCCTGAAAGCGGGGTTGGATCTGCATTTCCAGCATGGGTTGACTCCTTGTCTCTTTGTTTCTGTCCTTGTCCGTTCATGGGACATCAGTGGCCAATGGGTGGCCGCCGGGCATCATCAGCGGATCAGCATGTTACATGATACTGCTGGCCCAAGGACAGGGATGCCAGCGGCCCTGCGATACCGGCCAGCAGGTGTCGCAGCGCGGCGGATTGTAGGGCTGCACAGAAAAGCGGGCAGTAAAAAGCCCCGCACATCTTGGCTGTGCGGGGCGGGTGCAGATAACCAAACGGCTTGGGGACTAGCCGAGCAGATCGAAGCGATCCGCATTCATCACCTTGTTCCAGGCAGTGATGAAGTCACAGACAAACTTCTCCTTGTTGTCATCCTGGGCATAGACCTCGGCATAGGCGCGCAGCACCGAGTTGGAGCCGAACACCAGATCCACCCGGGTGGCCGTCCACTTCAGGGCGCCGCTGCGGCGATCGCGGATCTCGTAGAGATTGCTCGCTTTCGGCAGCCACTGGTAGCCCATGTCGGTCAGGTTGACGAAGAAGTCGTTGCTGAGCACCCCGACCCGGTCGGTAAAGACCCCGTGCCCGGTAGCGCCATGGTTGGTGCCGAGCACCCGCATCCCGCCGACCAGCGCCGTCATCTCGCAGGCGGTGAGCCCCATCAGCTGGGCGCGATCCAGCAGCAGCTCCTCCGCCGTCACCACATAGTCCTGCTTGAGCCAGTTGCGGAAGCCATCGGCCAGCGGTTCCAGCACCTCGAACGAGGCCACATCGGTCTGGGCCTGAGTGGCATCGCCCCGGCCCGGTGCGAACGGCACGCTCACCGTCACTCCGGCGGCCTGGGCAGCCTGCTCGATGGCGAGGTTGCCCCCCAGCACAATGAGATCCGCGACGCTGACGCCACACTCGGCCGCCAGCTTGTCATAGACCGCCAGCACCTTCGCCAGCCTCGCCGGTTCGTTGCCCGGCCAATCCTTCTGCGGCGCCAGCCGGATGCGGGCGCCGTTGGCACCGCCCCGTTTGTCGGAGCCACGGAAGGTACGGGCACTATCCCAGGCGGTAGTGACCCGCTCGCTGATGGAGAGGCCGCTGGCGGCAATCCTGGCCTTGACCGCCGCCACGTCATAATCGGCACGTCCGGCAGGCACCGGATCCTGCCAGATCAGATCTTCTGTCGGCACATAGGGGCCGACATAGCGGCTCTTCGGCCCCATATCCCTGTGGGTCAGCTTGAACCAGGCGCGGGCAAAGGCGTCGGAGAAGGCCGCCGGGTCATCGCGGAAGCGCTCGGCAATCTTGCGATACTCGGGATCGAATTTGAGCGCCATATCGGCATCCGTCATCATGGGTTTACAGCGGATCGACGGATCCTCCACATCCACCGGCATATCCTCTTCGGAGATATTGATCGGTTCCCACTGATGGGCCCCCGCCGGTGATTTTTGCAACCACCAGTCGTACTTGAACAGCAGCTCGAAGTAGCCGTTGTCCCATTGGGTCGGGTGGGTGGTCCAGGCCCCCTCGATGCCGCTGGTCACTGTGTTGCGGCCGATGCCGCGGCTGTGGTGATTGATCCAGCCGAGCCCCTGCTCCTCGAGGCTGGCCCCTTCCGGCTCGGGGCCAAGCTGTTTGGCATCGCCGTTGCCGTGAGCCTTGCCGACGGTGTGGCCACCGGCGGTCAGCGCCACCGTCTCTTCATCATCCATCGCCATTCGGGCGAAGGTGACTCGCATATCCTGCGCGGTTTTCAGCGGATCGGGCTGGCCATCCACCCCTTCCGGGTTGACGTAGATAAGCCCCATCATCACCGCCGCCAGCGGGTTTTCCAGATCCCGCTCGCCGGAGTAACGACCACCCGGCTTGCCGCTGGGCGCCAGCCACTCTTTCTCCGAACCCCAGTAGATATCCTTCTCCGGGTGCCAGATATCCTCGCGGCCAAAGGCGAAGCCGAAGGTCTTGAGCCCCATGGACTCATAGGCCACGGTGCCCGCCAGAATGATCAAATCGGCCCAGCTGATCTTGTTGCCGTACTTCTTCTTGATGGGCCACAGCAGGCGACGGGCCTTGTCGAGGTTGGCGTTGTCCGGCCAGGAGTTGAGGGGGGCGAAACGCTGGTTGCCGCTGCCACCGCCGCCCCGGCCATCGGCGATGCGGTAAGTCCCGGCCGAATGCCAGGCCATGCGGATCATCAGGCCGCCGTAGTGGCCCCAGTCGGCGGGCCACCACTCCTGACTGTCGGTCATCAGGGCAGTCACATCCTGCTTGAGGGCCGCCATATCGAGCCCCTTCAAGGCTTCCCGATAGTTGAAACCGGCCCCCAGCGGATTGGTCTTGGTATCGTGTTGGTGAAGAATGTCGAGGTTGAGGCTCTTCGGCCACCACTCCATTCTGGACGTCTCGACGGAGGTGGTTCCCCCGTGCATGACCGGGCATTTTCCTGCGGAACTGTCTGAATTATTGCTCATCATTTTCCTCATTTGCTCTGCTGTCCATAACCTGAAACAGCATGGCACAGAGGCGTGACACAAACTGTGCAGCAGCGGCCGATTTACGGATCTTTCACGCAAGCGGCCACGGAACGCCCGTCAGCCGCGACAGAAATTGGACGAACTATGGCGCCTCTGCGGGCTGATGGGGCGGCTCGGGCCGCAGCCAGGCGCTGCGAAAATCGAACCAGCCGAGCGCCGTCATCCGCACCCCGTGCACGCCGACCCGGCTCTCCAGCTCCAGCCAGTGGTGAAACAGCGGCACAAACCAGCTCTGCTGCTGCACCCTTGCCAGCAGGGCGCGGGGGCCAGGTTCCTCACCGCTGGCGCGCCACTGCATCAACCCTTGCCACAGCTCATGCTGACTGCCCCACACCTTGCGCAGCAACGGGGTGCCCTGCAACCAGGCGTAAGGGGCAAAGGGACCGGCATGTTCGAGGTTGAGGGTACCGAGCCAGAGATCCACATCCTCATCCTCGCCGTTTACCCAGCGGCCGTAATCGAGGGTGCGCACCTCGAGCCGGATCCCCTGTTCGGCCAGCAGGCTACTCATGGCGTTGGCGCACTCGTTGAATTCCAGATGCTGGTTGAAGCAGGCGAGCACCAAGGTCGTCGGCAACTGCGCCGGTGTGGGCAAGGGCGCGGGCAGCGCTTCGCGCCAGTGGGGCAGCAGGCCGAGGGCGCTGGTCCAGCCCCGTTGCAACTCGGGGGCGACCCGCCCCATCAGGGCCACCGGATTGAGCAACTGGCCGAGCCACTGCCGCAGAGCGGGATCCTGCAAGGATCCGGAACGATCGTCCTGCAGCAGGAAGTAGCAGCCCGACTCCAGCTCCGATTCGCCGCGCATGGTGCCGAGCTCAGGGCTGTCGCGCCCAAGCTGCAGATGGGTCTCCAGCCGCTCAGCAAGCTCCGGCAGCATCCAAATGTCGATCTCGTCGAGCAGGGCGCGCAGGCCGAAGTAGTCGTCAAACGCCGCAAGGCAAAGATGCAGGGGATCGTTGGCGGCCACCCGGTAAGGGCCGGTACCCACAGGTTGCAGGGCAAAGCCCGCCTTCCCCTTGAGCTCCCGCGGCAAAATGGTCGCCACCGGCTCCGCCAGCAGGTGGGGCAGCCAGGGATCCGGGCTGTCGAGATAGAGATCCAGGGTGCGCGGCCAGGGGCTCTCCAGCCGGTCCAGATGGGCGAACAGCGGGCGATCCCGCAGGGCCAGCAGACTCTCCATTACATCCTCCACCACCAGCTCGCGACCGTGGTGAAAACGCACCGCCGGGCGCAGATAGAAGCGCCAGTGGCAGGGGCCCAGACATTCCCAGTGGTGGGCCAGATCCCCTTCGATTTCCCCATTTTCCTCATTTCGCCGGGTGAGGCCGTTGAAGATCTGGCGGCTCAGGTGGATTTCGGAGCGGCGCATCGGGCCGGTGGGCAGCAACTGCGGCAACGGCCGGTAGTATGGCACCCGCAGGATCTGGCGCCCCTCGCGGGTGGCCTGACCGAGCTGTTCGATCAACAGCGGAGTGAGCAGATCGAGGCGATCTTCGGCCAGCCGCACCGCCTGCGCCAACTGGCCCTGACTGAGCAGATCCCGCAAGCGGCGCCGGGTCAGGCTCTCCTGACTGTCGAGCAGGGTGAGTCGGGAGCGCCGCCCCCGCCCCGCTTCCGCCGACCAGCTGAGCCAGCCCTGATCCTGCATCCGGCGCAGCAGCAGGCGAGCGTTGCGCGGGGTGCAGCAGAGCAGATCCGCCACCTCGGCGAGGCTGATCTCCCGCTCGTCGCTGCCAAGCAGCTGGGCGAGTCGTTGAAATTGCTGGTAGAGGCGACCGGTCGGCATAAAAGAGGAAATCCTGTTGCTATAAGTCATCAGTTTTTACTTCCGCATTTTAGCTCAATACTGCTGATGAACGTGAGAACCACAGCAGAGGAGCACCATCATGAGCCACGCCAACCCCCTCAAACCGAACCGGATCCAGCAGACCTTGCGCCGTTACTTCAAGCGGATCCTGCCGCGCCCGCTGCCACTTATCGAAGATCCCATGCAGCAGCTCAACCGCCTGATGCAGTGGGATATGAACCAGATCGATGACAAGGAGTATCGCCGTCGTCTCTGAGTACGGGCCATGCCAACCACTCGGGACACGCGTCCCCTGCGGGCGACACTGCTTTGCCGGAACTTGCTGTTTACATCGGCCACGGGCCTGATAGATTGGACGTCTATCCATCTATAACTGCCATAAGCAACATCCAACAAGGAGTGTGTGATGAAAGATGCGACCCTGGCCCTGCACCACGGCTTTTCCAACGACCCCACCACCAAGGCGGTCGCCGTGCCCATCTACCAGACGGTGGCCTACGAGTTCGAGAGCGCCCAGCACGGGGCGGATCTGTTCAATCTGGCGGTGCCGGGCAATATCTACACCCGCATCATGAACCCCACCAACGATGTGCTGGAGCAGCGGATGGCCGCACTGGAAGGGGGGATCGCCGCGCTGGTGGTCTCGGCAGGTTCCGCCGCCATCACCTACGCCATTCAGGCACTGACCGCAACCGGTGACAACATTGTCTCCACACCCCAGCTCTATGGTGGCACCTACACCTTGTTCGCCCACATGCTGCCGAGCTTCGGGGTCGAGGTGCGCTTCGCCAAGGATGACAGCGCCGAAGCCATCGCCGCCCTGATCGACGACAAGACCAAGGCAGTCTACTGCGAGAGCATCGGCAACCCGGCGGGCAACATCGTCGATCTGGCCGCCTTCGCCAAGGTGGCCCACGCCCGTGGCGTGCCGCTCATCGTCGACAACACGGTCGCTACCCCAGTGCTGTGCAAACCCATCGAACACGGCGCCGATATCGTGGTTCACAGCCTGACCAAATATGTCGGCGGCCACGGCAACTCGCTGGGCGGCGTGGTGGTCGACTCGGGCAAGTTCCCCTGGGCGGATCACGCTGAGCGCTTCCCACAGCTCACCAAACCCGAGCCCTCCTACCACGGGGTGGTCTACACCGAGGCCTTTGGCCCGGCCGCCTTTATCGGGCGAGTGCGTACCGTGCCGCTGCGCAATACCGGCGCGGCGCTGGCGCCGATGAACGCCTTCCTGCTGCTGCAAGGGCTGGAGACCCTGAGCCTGCGCATGGAGCGCCACGTGGATAACGCTCTGCGGGTCGCCCACCACCTCAAGCATCACCCCAAGGTGGCCTGGGTCAGCTACGCCGGTCTGCCGGGCCACCCGCACTATCTGCTGGCGGAGAAGTACATGGCCGGTCGCCCCTCGGCCATCCTCTCGTTCGGTCTGAAGGATGGTTACGAGGCGGGCGTGCGCTTCTACGATGCGCTCAAGATCTTCAAGCGGCTGGTCAACATCGGCGATGCCAAGTCGCTGGCCTGCCACCCGGCCTCCACCACCCATCGCCAGTTGAGCGAGGAGGAGCAGGCCAAAGCTGGCGTGAAACCCGAGATGATCCGGCTGTCGGTGGGGATCGAAGCGATCGAGGACATTCTGGCGGATCTGGATCAGGCGCTGGAGGCCTGAGTCAGTCATCGAGGGAGCGGGCATCAGCCCGCTCTTTTTTAGCCATCGGTGAACCGCCTCCCTCGTCCGCTCGTATACACCATCCTGTCACCGAATCGAGGTCGTTATGATAGTCCTGCACCACCTGAACAAATCCCGCTCCCAACGCATCATCTGGCTGCTCGAAGAGCTGGGCCAGCCCTATGAGATCAAGGCGTATCAGCGCGATGCCACCACCTTTCTGGCACCGCCCGAGCTCAAAGCCATTCACCCTCTCGGCAAGTCGCCGGTCATCGAGTTCGACGGCCGGGTGCTGGCGGAATCGGGCGCCATCACCGAGTACCTGATTGCCCGCTACGCCGCCGATCGGCTGGCACCGGCACCGGATAGCCCGGAGTATCCCGAATATCTGCAGTGGCTCCACTTTGCCGAGAGCTCGGGCATTCTGCCGCTGCTGCTCGACATGTTCGTGCGCAAGGATGGCAGCCCGATGCGCTTCCTGCCGGACTACGCCAAGGCGGAGTGTGCCAAGGTGCTGGGCTACCTCAACGAGGTACTGGCGAATCGCCACTATCTGGTGGGGGATCGCCTCTCCGGCGCCGACATCATGAACTCCTTCCTGGTGGATCTGCTGGCGCAAAACGGTCAGCTGGCCCACTTCCCGCACCTGCAAGCCTACTGGCAGCGCCTCAATACCCATCCGGCCCGTCAGAAGGCGGTAGAGCTGGAGCGCGAGCTGGAGCAGCGCCCCTGACCCGAATCGCCATCATGCAAAACGCCCCGACTGTCGGGGCGTTTTTGTTATGCAGCGGGCTGCGGTTTACTTGGTCGCGGGCACCTTGTCCCGGCGCGACTTCCACCACCACCTCAAGCGGATCTGGGAGATCAGCATCCCCGCCAGCATCAGGGCACAACCGGCAATGGCGCGCTCATCCAGCGTCTCACCCAACAGCAACACGCCCCCCACGGCGGCAAAGACGGTCTCCAGACTGAGGATGATGGCGGCGTGGGCCGGATGAGCACCCCGCTGCCCTACCACCTGCAGGGTATAACCCACCCCGACCGACACCAGCCCGGCATAGAGCAGCGCCTGCCAACCGGCCACAGCGCCGCTAACAGTCGGGGTTTCGATGACAAAGGCGGTGGCGAGGCTGAGCAGGCCGCAGACCACGAACTGCACTCCAGCCAGCTTGATGGGGGCAACCCGGTTGGAGTAGTGATCCACCAGCAGCAGATGCACAGCCCAGAACAGGGCACCGACCACCTGCAACAGATCGCCAAAGCCGATGGTGAACTCGTCGGTGACGCTCAACACATAGAGACCGGCCAGTGCGATGATGGCGCCGATCCAGGTATTGAGGCCGCTCTTGTGGCGCAGCAGCAGCCCCAGTACCGGCACCAGAATGATGTAGAGCCCGGTGATGAAACCGGCCTTGGCGGCAGTGGTATAGAGCAGCCCCACCTGCTGCAGGGAGGCGGCACAGAACAGCACCAGCCCGGCCAGCACACCACCGATCAGCAGTTGGCGATGGTCGCCCGCGACGGCAACAGGTTGTCGGGATTTGAGCCACCAGAGCAGCGGCAACAGGGAGAGGGCGCCGAGCAGAAAGCGCAGGCCATTGAAGGTATAGGGCCCCATGTGATCCATCCCGAGGCGCTGGGCGACAAAGCCCATACCCCAGATGGTGGCAGCCATCAGCAACATCAGATTGGAGCGCATGGCGATTCTTCCTTAAATCGGCGCGTGACGGGTTATCCGATCCAAGATACCCGCCTCCCTATCCTCTTGTCTCCACTCTTTGTCTTCGCTCTCGCTCTCCACGTCTGCATCGCACTGCTTTTGAGCACCGCGAGTGTTACAGCAACGAAGGCTTGGTGAACACGGCCAACAGGGCAATCAGTAGCAGATTGCCCCGCAGGATCCACACCACCCGGAAGTGCTGCTGAATGGAGATCATCGGCGCCTTGCCCAGACGCAGGGCGCGACGCCAGCGATAGAAGAGGCGGCTGGGATAAACGAGGGAGCCGACAATCAGCAGAAACAGCCCCATCTTGAGGCCGTGGGCAGGATGGGCAAAGATCTCTGCCACCGAGCTGGCATGCTCGAGGGCCAGCAGACACCCGGTGGCAAAGATGGAGAAGAGCGCCAGCGCAGCCACCCCATCTGCCAGCAGCAGGCGGCGCACTCGCAGCATGTTCAGGCCGCGCCGGAAGATCAGATACTCGACACAGAGGGCAAGGATTAGCACCGCTATGCTGCCATAATGAATCATTGAGAGCAGAGTGTGGTTCAACATCGGAAACATCTCATTTTCTGCCTTTAGACGAGCCGCACAGCATCATATATGCTGGTGTCACCCGAGACGAAAAGGATCTGTTCATGTCCCCCGCCAAGCCCAAGAACACTTGGTCTTTGATCACCCGCATGCGGCTGGGCCTCCTCTTGCTTTTTATCCCTGTGTTGCTGCTCGGCAGCATCTACTACCTGCATATGGAGCGCACCCTGCGCCACGAGCAGCAACAATATCTGATTGCTCGCAACACCCAGTATTTCCATACCCTGATCGAACCCTATCTGGCGACCCTCAAACGCCAGTTTACGCTCATTTATCAGCAGGTAAATTATCGGGATTTCAGCGGCCCGGAGATCCGCAACGGCGAGCGCTACCTGCAACAGTGGCAGGCCTATCACAAGGTGATGGAGCTCGATTACGTCTACGTGGGCACCGAGCATCGCAAGATGCTGATCCACCCCTCCTGGCAGGCCGACGAGAAGTTCGATCCCAGAACCCGCCCCTGGTATCTGCTGGCATCCAGCCATCCCGGACAGATTGTCTGGACTGATCCTTATTACGACTACACCTTGGGCACTCTCACCATGGCGCTGGCTAGGGTGATTGAAGAGCCTGACGGCAAGCGGGTTGGCGTACTCTCGCTGGATACCCAGCTCACCCCCCTCGCCAACTGGCTCAACAGTCGGCATGATCAGAGTCACCATCTGGGCAATGGCTATCAGATCCTGCTCAACCATGACGGGCTGGTGCTGGCCCATCCGGATCGCGAACGGGTATTCAAACCCCTCGCCCACCCCGACTGGCTGGCCCGGATGCAACAGCCGCAGGGCTTTTTCCTCGATGATGCCAGCGGCCTGATGGTCTCCTACTACCGCATCCCCGAGCAGCGCTGGATCCTGCTCAGCGTCGAGCCGACTGCCAGCATGCAGCAGGTGATCGACAGCGTCTCCATCAACGTGCAGCTGATGATAGCCGTCGCCTGCATCCTCTATCTGCTGCTGGCACTGCTCTGGTCCCGCTACTTCCGCCGCATGCTGGGGGAGATCACCCTGCTGATCCGCGCCAGCCGCTCCGGCGGTATCGCTTACAACGGCCGCCGTATGCTGGAGCTGGCCAAGGTCTATGAAGAGATGGATGCCGCCAGTCAGGACTTTGCCCAGATCCGCCTGCAAGCCCATCAGGACAAGCTCACCGGGCTCTACAATCGTCGCTTCTTCGACGAGTGCCTGCAAAAGCAGCTCAACAGTGGCGCTCCCTTCGGGGTGGTGATGTTCGATCTGGATGATTTCAAGCGGGTCAACGATACCCATGGCCATCAGGCAGGGGATGTGGTGCTCAAGCGGGTGAGCAAGCTGGGCATGAATCTGTTCCACGAGTGGGGCTGGTTCTGCCGCTATGGCGGCGAGGAGCTGGTGCTGATCTTCCGTTACGGCGAAGAGCAGCCGATGCTCCCCTCCCTGCTGGAAGCGTTCCGGCTCGGGGTGGAACAACTGGAGTGGCGCGAACCCGATCTCACCATCACCATAAGCGGCGGGGTGGCTTTCAGCCGCTCCGGGCTCTCGGCCAAAGAGCTGGTGGAGCTGGCCGACAAGGGGGTCTATCAGGCCAAGCGGGAGGGGAAAAACCGTATCTGCTTCCCGCTGCGCCACACCCCTCACCAGAGGGCCGAGGAGGACATTCCCGCCTTTGGCGAGCCTCAGCAACAAACCAACGAGGGGTAGCCCCAGCGGCCAGCACCAACCACAACGCCGTCAGCAAAAACAAAGAGAGAGGCTCCAGCCTCTCTCTTTGTTTATCGTGCTTCTTGCCGCACGTTAAGCCAGTGTGGCGCGCGACTCAGCGCTGCCACTCCCACACCGGCCAGCCCAGCTCCTCGGCCTGCTGGCGCAGCGCAGGGGCCGGATTGACCGCATGGGGATGGCTCACCGCCCGCAGCATGGGCAGATCGTTGTGGGAGTCGCTGTAGCCAAAGCTCCCCTGCCAGAGGTGGTCCCTGCCTGCAAACAGCTGGTTGATGCGGGCCACCTTGCCCTCGCGAAAGCTGAGGGTGCCGCGAGTCTGGCCGGTCAGCATCCCCTCCTCCTCATCGAGCAAAATGGCGACGCAGTGATCCATCCCCAGCATCTTTGCCATGGGGGCGACCAGATGCTCGCCGGAGGCGGAGATGAGCACCAGGTCGTCGCCCCGCTCCCGATGCCATTCGATACGCGCCAACCCCTCGGGGTAGAGGCGCTCGCGCAGCACCCGCTCGGCAAAGCGGGTGCAGAGCGAGTCGAGCCACTGGCGCGTCTTGCCCGCCAGCGGTTGCAGGGTGAAGGCCATGTACTGGTGCATATCCATCTTGCCCTGATGGTAGAGGGACATCATGGCCTGCTCCTCCGCGATCATGCTGGCGGGCGCCAGCTCCTCGGCCACCATGTACTCCAGCCAGAGGCTGGCGGAATCCCCCGCAATCAGGGTCTCGTCCAGATCAAACAGTGCCAGTGCCATGGGCGCTCCTCGCAGTGAAAATAGAAATGAAATGCGGCCTCATGCTACCTCACAGAGTTGATCCCGGGCCACCGCCAGGGTCACGGCACTGCCGGTGGCCAGCAGATCGCCAGCCGAGCGGTTGAGGCAATCCACCGTCAACAGCCCCGCCTCGCACTCCACCTGATAGCGGATCACGTTGCCGAGCAGCTGTTGCTGGCGAATGATGCCGGGCAGGCTGGGCTCGCTGCTGGTCGCTCCGGCGGGCAGCAGGGTGATGGACTCTGGCCGCAGCGCCAGCTTGCCCTGAAAACGGGGGCCGAACAGCGACTTGCCCTGCTCGGCGCCAAGCAGGTTGTAGTTGCCGATAAAGCTCGCCACAAACTCGCTGGCGGGGCGGGTATAGATCTCCTCCGGCGTGCCGCTCTGGACGATGGAGCCCTTGTTCATCAGGAAGATCCTATCCGACATGGTGAGCGCCTCCTCCTGATCGTGGGTCACGAAGATGGTGGTGAGTTCGAGCCGCTGCTGGATCTCGCGGATCTGCTGGCGCAGGCTGCGGCGGATGCGGGCATCCAGCGCCGAGAGCGGCTCGTCCAGCAGCAGGATCCGCGGCTGCACCACCAGCGCCCGGGCCAGCGCCACCCGCTGGCGCTGACCGCCGGAGAGCTCGGCCGGATAGCGGCGCTCGAAGCCGGTCAGCTCCACCAGCGCCAGCGCCTCCTGCACGCTGGCGGCGAGATCCCGTCCCGGCTGGGGTTTCATCTTGAGGCCGAAGGCAACGTTGTCCCACACCGTCATGTTGGGGAACAGCGCATAACTCTGGAACACCATGCCGATGCCGCGCTTCTGGGGCGCCTGCCAGGTGATCTCTTCACCGGCCACCCGCACCTGGCCGCCATCCACCGGAGTGAGCCCGGCCAGCGCCCGCAGCAGGGTGGACTTGCCGCAGCCGGAGGGGCCGAGCAGGGTCACCAGCTCCCCCTTGCGAATGCCGAATTCGATCCCCTCGAACACCGGCGTATCGCCGTAGGATTTGTGCAACTGATTGACTTCTAAATGAAACATCTTGGATCACCGATGAAATCTGTTGGCCGCCCAGGTGAGCAGCAGGGTCAGCAGGAAGTAGCTCATCACCAGCGCACTGGTGAAGTGGCCCGAGGTGGCGCGCATGTTGTAGAGGTAGACCTGCAGGGTCTCGTAACGGGTGCCCACCAGCATGTTGGCAAACACGAACTCGCCGAGCAGGAAGGAGAGGGAGAGAAACAGCGCCGCCAGCAATCCCTTGCGCAGACAGGGGATCACCACCAGCAGAAAGGCTCGGCTGCTGCTCGCCCCCAGCAGGTGGGCGGCATCCATCAGATCTTTCAGCGGCACCCCCTGCAGGCTGTTGGCCAGCGCTCGGTACATAAAGGGGAGCACCACGGTGAACCAGGTGCCGATCAGGATCCACGGCGTGCCGATAATCGGCAGCACGCCGTCAGCGTAGATCTGTAGCAGCCCGACTGAAGAGACCACCGGCGGCACCGCGAAGGGGAGCAGGATCAACAGGTTCATCCAGGGATCCAGCTTGGGGAAGTAATAGGCCACCACCAGCACGGTGGGTACCAGCACCAGGGTGCCCAGCAGCAGGGTGGCGAAGCAGACCAGGAGGCTTCGGCCAAACGCCGCCAGAAAACGCGGATCGCCCCACAGCTTGAGATACCAGTCGAGGGTAAAACCGTCCGGCAGCAGGGTCGCCCCCCAACGGGTGGAGATGGAGTAGAGAAACGTGGCCAGCAGCGGTAGCAGCAGGGTGGCGACCAGCCCACCCAGCACCCACTTGGGCCAGCGCGGCGTCAAATCATGCATGGGATTGCCCCTTGTTCACATAGCTCTTTTTCAGCAGCCACTGGTTGGCGGCCGTCACTACCCCCAGCAGCACCATCAGGATCACCGCCAGCGCCGCCGCCATATTGGGTTCGAGGAAGATGTCGCCGGAGACCAGACTGGCCACCCGGATGGTCACCAGATTGAAGTTGCCGGTGGTGAGGGCGTAGGCGGAGGCATAAGCCCCCACCGCGTTGGCAAACAGGATGATCAGGGTGCCGAGCAGCGCAGGCGTCAGCACCGGCAGTGCCACGTGCCACACATACTGCCCCTTGCTCGCCCCCAGCAGCGCGGCCGCTTGCGGCCACTCATCCTGCAGCGCATCGAAGGCCGGGTAGAGCAGCAGCAGGGCAAGCGGGATCTGGAAGTAGGTGTAGATGAGGATAAGGCCGCTACCCGAGTAGAGGTTGAAGCCGTCGATCAATCCCCAGGATTTCAGCAGCAGGGTCACCGCACCGTTAATGCCGAGAATGATGATAAAGGCGAATGCCAGCGGCACCCCGCTGAAGTTGCCGGTCATGGTGACGAAGGCCAGCAGCAGCCGTTTGACCCGCTCACCGCTGTGACGCAGCGCCGCCGCCCCCAGAGTGCCGATGGCAAGCCCCGCCAAACTGGCGATACCGGCAATGCGCAACGAGTTGCCGAACGATTGCAGGTAGAAGGGGGAGCTCAAAATCTCCCGGTAGTAGGCGAGGCCCCAGCCATCGGGGGTCTGAAAGCTGCCTACCAATACCCACACCATGGGGGCGAGCTGGAACAGGATCATCAGCAGGACAAACGGCAGCAGCACCAGGGCGGGCAGCCAGTGGCGGCGCACCTTCTGCTTGGTTGCCACGGGTTGATCCACCAGGATCTCGGTGGTTGCAGGCATCATCAGTGCACCTCGCGCATAAAGGCCGCCTTGAGCAGCGGTGGCGCTGCCGGCTTGTCGTGGGAAATGCCCAGCAGATCCGCCATCAGGGCGCAGAGCTGGGTCTGGGCAATCGCCACCCCATCCGGCCAGCGCTCGACGAAGGCATCGCCAAACAGCCAGAGCGGCACGGTGCGCTCTTCCGGCAGGGAGCCGCCGTGGCTCAGGTCGTTGTTCATGCCGTGATCCGAGGTGACTACCACCTGATACCCCTCCGCCAGCCACTGGGGCAGCAGATCGGCCAGCAGGCTGTCCATCCGGCGCGCCTGATTGCGGTACTGGCGGGAATCGAGGCCAAACTTGTGGCCCGCATCATCCACCCCCATCGGGTGGATCAGCAGAAAATCGGGGTCATGTTGGGTTCTGAGCCATTCTCCATCCATCAGCAGATGGCTGTCGGGATAGTTGTCATCCCAGTAGAAGCAGCCGTGCTGAATGGGCAACAGCTCATCGTGGGTAAAGCGATCGCGGGCCGCCAGCCAGGGGCTGCGGTTGTAGAGTTCGCTCACCCAATGGTAGGCCGCAGCTGCGGTGCGTTTGCCCGCAGCGCGGGCCAGATGGAAGATGGAGTCATGCAGACTGAGGCGACTCACCCCGTTGTGGGTGATGCCGCTCACCACCGGCGGCACGCCGGTCAGGATGCACTCGTAGAGGGGTCGGGAGAGAGACGGCAGGGCAGCATTCAGGGTCGTATGCAGGCCCCGCCCTGCCTCCACCATGCCACCGAGGTAGCCCATGGTGTGGGCTACCTCGGCTGCCAGACCATCCACAAGTACCACTATCACCTTGTGTTGCACTGGATTCCCTTACTGCATGTTGATCATGACGGTTTCTTGCCACTGACGCGGCAGGGCTTTGGAGCTCTGCTCCCAGGCAGCGTGATCCTGCACCGGCTTGGCATTGGCGTACTGCTCGGCCGGCAGCAGCTTGGCCTTCACGTCATCCGGCAGGGTCACGTTGCTGCGGATCGGGCGGGCGTAGCCGCGAGCCAGGTTGATTTGACCGGCATCGGAGAGGATGTATTCACGGGCCAGTTTGGCGGCGTTGGGGTTCTTGGCCCACTTGTTGATGATGGTGGTGTAACCGGCGATGACGGAGCCGTCGCTCGGGATCACCACATCAAACTTCTTGGGGTCGATCTGGTCGCGGTAGTTGAGGGCGTTGAAGTCCCACAGCACACCCACTTCCACCTCGCCCTTCTCGATGTTGGCGATGGTCGGATCGTTCAGGGAGAGACGACCCTGCTTGGCCAGCTGACCGAACAGCTCCAGTGCAGGTTTCAGATTCTTCTCGCTGCCGCCGGTGGCATAGGCCGCTGCCAGCACGCCGTTGTTGGCCTGGGAGGCAACGCCCACATCACCCAAGGTCACCTTATAGTCACCACCCAGCAGGGATTGCCAGCTGGTGGGGGCTGCCTTGACCAGATCCTTGTTGATCAGGAAGGCGATGGTGCCGGTATAGGCCAGCATCCAGTGACCGTCCGCATCCTTGGCCCAGTTGGGAATATCAGCCCAGGTGGAGGGCTTGTAGGGCTGGGTAACACCCTGCTTGACCGCAACCGGACCGAAGGCGCCGCCCACATCGCCGATATCGGCGGTGGCATTGGCCTTCTCGGCGGCGAACTTGGCGATCTCCTGCGCCGAGCTCATGTCGGTATCCTGATGCTTGATGCCGTAGATGCTGCCCAGCTGCTGCCAGGTATCCTTCCAGTTGGCCCAGCTGTCGGGCATGCCGATGCTGTGGAGCTGGCCTTCACCGCGGGCGGCCTTTTCGAGATCCGCGATATTTTCGGCTGCATAGCTATTTGTGGCAAACAACGGTTGGCTGATGGCCACCATGGCCAGTGCACTTGCGATCACGCTTTTCATCATCCCATCCCTCTGGACTAGGTCAGTTAAGGTTCGAGAGGGATGCTAGAGGGGAATTGTGACGGTGGCGGGGCGCTTTGATGGCAGTTTGATGACAATCGCCCTGTCATGGCGCTGTCATCCACAGCGGTTACAACTCTAAACCCGAGTGAAGCTGGACTATTCCAGTAAGGGATTGGCCAGCCACCCGCCTTCTGAATAAGCAACAGGGACAAGAGTGTGACCGAGCCGAGATTGAGCGAGCAGAGAGTGAACGAACAGAGCATGGCCGATGGCCGCTCCTCCTCCAAGTGCGAACAGATTTGCCAGACCCTGCGCCGCTATATCGGCAGCGGCCAATTGGGGGCCGGGCAGCAGCTGCCCGCCGAACGGGCCCTGAGCGAGCGCTTCGCTACCACCCGCATCACCATCAAGGAGGCGCTCTCCAGCCTCGAAGCAGACGGCCTTATCTACCGTGCCGAGCGGCGCGGCTGGTTTGTGGCGCCACCCCGCCTCACCTACGATCCCGCCATCCACACCCACTTTCATCAGTGGATTGGCGAGCAGCAACGCACCGCCGAAACCCGGGTGCTGGCCCACGGCAGCGAACTTGCCAGCAGCGAACTGTGCCGCTGGATGGGGCTGGAACCCTTCACTCCACTTTATGAGATCCGCCGCCAGCGGCTGATCGACGGCCGCCCGGTGCTGCATGTCAGCCACCACCTGCTGGCGAGTCGCTTTCCCGATATCGCCAGCGCGCCGCTGGCCAGCTCCCTCACCGAGCTCTATCAGCAGCGCTATGGCATAGGCCAGGGTGGGGCTAGTCTCGAGATCACCCCCTCGGCGGCGCGCGGCGCCATCGCCCGCGCCCTCAATCTGGCGGAGGGGAGCGCGGTGCTGCGGCTGGTGCGGGTCAATTACGACGAGCGGGGCGCTCTGGTGGATTGTGATATCGAACACTGGCGGCCGGATGCGATCCGCATCTGTCTGGATACGCGAGCATTGCAGCCGCTCGCAGGCAAGCTGCAACAAACCCGGGTCGCCGATTAGACTCCCGCCAACAGAGCGGATCCCGCAGGATCCACCGGGATCAGTTGTCGATATTGGGGATCATGTCGTCGAAGCTCTGGTAGCCGCAGTCAGCCAGTTGCAGCGACATGGTGTAGGTCTTGGCGTGCTCCTGCTGGCCGATGGCGGGGCGGTTGAGCTTGATCTCCTGATGCCAGTACTCCTTCATCCGGTCGATCAGCGCCATCGCCTCCCCCTCGTTGAGGTGCAACTGGCAGAGCGCCATATAGTTGTTCGACTTGTGCATGTTCTCCACCAGATACTCCCCCAGCACCGACATTGCCTGCCGTGCCTGCTGGCGGGCGAAACGGCTGTGCTGCTCGAAGCTGATCCGCTCGCTGATCAGGAAGTGGTAACTGTTGTCGATACCGAGCTGCAAAATGCCGAGCTTCTCCAGCTTGCGCAGATAGAGGTAGCAGGAGGCATCGGTCAGGCCGTACTCCCGCTTGAGATCGATCAGCGTCTTGTCGCGCCAGAAGATATTGGCGAGAAAGGCGTAGAGCCCCGGCTCGTTGTGAAACGCCTCGTCCTGCTCTTGGGTAAAGACGGCACGGCGGCTCTGGGCGTCCTGGGTACGATCCAGCAGCTCCTCGAACGAGAGCCCTACCAGATGGCAGATCTCCAGCAGGGTATCGAACGGCAGCGAGGGCTTGTTCATCATCCGCTTCACGGTCGCGATGGAGACACCCATGGCTTCTGCCAGGGTCTGATAACGGATCCCCTTGTCGGTCAGGGTCTTCTTCAGGGTGTCGAGAATATTGTTGGCCAGGGTCTGGCTGTAGGTCATGCCGCTCTTCCTTGTTATCGCACTTTCATTGCATGGTTATGCCGAGTCAGCTTCTGACCTGTTTTTACCTTCAAGGCTCAGATATTGACACCGAAAAAACAGCCTAGAGAAAAAATCGCCTACAACGCCCATCAGGACAGACCAGTTAAGCAGCAAGGTCG
Organism: Aeromonas sp. R2-4; assembly: GCF_040908365.1. Classification (NCBI taxonomy): domain Bacteria; kingdom Pseudomonadati; phylum Pseudomonadota; class Gammaproteobacteria; order Aeromonadales; family Aeromonadaceae; genus Aeromonas; species Aeromonas sp. R2-4. The sequence goes on along the minus strand of NZ_JBFODO010000002.1, from coordinate 26,092 downwards.
CAAAATCTGACACCAGACAGTGCATATCTTTCAACCCGCAAACATTTTGCTAGTGCTGCATAGAACATCGCGCATAATCGAAACGTATCGAATTCAAGACCCTTCCTGGTTGAGAAATCGATTGTTTGCTTCCAAATTTTTATCTTTTAAACCGTAAGGTTTTTTCTCTTTCCTGGCATTGGGCGGCGCTGATAGCACCGCCCTTTTCTTTTCCCTGAATTCGCAGGTCAGGTCAAGGGCCCCGGCAAGGGGAAGTGTCACAGGCCACCCGCCGCCAACCGATGCGCCAGCCACTACGACCGTTCTGGCAAGGTATCCTAAACGATCATCAATACCGTGTTATTGCCATTCAATATATTTAAATGGCTTGCTTGGAAAGCTTCGAAAAATATAAAAACGAATATAACAAAGTTATTTAAAACTCCAAAAACCTGTCTTTAAAATGGCTTGTGCATATAAGCAAACAAAATTAATCAGGCCGCACGCCCCATATCTGCTTATCACACCCCATGCCCACCCCAACAACTGCTACCGGGTAAAGAGAAAAGCCACCCATAAGAACCCACCCACTCATCTGGTGGGCAACATAGCCCACGCAAAAACAGCCTCAAAAGACCACCAAAACCCTCGATGGGAACAATCCCAAACCTCAAAAAGTGCAAAAAACAGGCAAAAAGATAGATTTTTTTCTCACGGTTTCACCTTGTGAGGCGTTCAAAAAATCATCGAAAAGAGCCTGACGCCTGTGAGTGACATCTGAGATGCCAATTTTTAGACAACTCATCACGGCTACGCTCGAATGAAAATTTAATGCCGATAAAAATCAATCACATAGAATCAAAACCGAACTCTCAGTCTGTCATTTGCCCCACAGCTTAATTATTTAAGACTCAATAAAGCTAAAACTCTAATAACACCATTTATTAAACAAAATGCCCCTCCTTGCAGCCAGTCATATTTAGAAGAATGGGAAAATCACTCTCTTGTTATTCAGAAATACGCTGACTATACTGCGGCCCCTCTGTGAAAGCAGAGCAATGACGGAAATATAAAAAGCATCATGGATTGAGCAATATAAATCACACGCAGTTCACGCAACACAAGGTTATTTATCCATGAACAAGTTTAATAAAATTGCCGCTTTCTCCCTGCTTGCTCTGACCATGAATGGCGGCGCCCATGCCGAAGGCTGGTATGCAGGTCTGGATCTGACCACCTCCAAGATGGATCTCGATGGTGCTGCCAAAGACGCCTATGACGCCAAAGTGATCGACGACCAGCTCGACGGCGGCAGCCTGATCGTGGGTTACAGCTTCAAACCCTGGCTGGCGGTTGAAGGTGGCCTGCACGCCCAACAGATGGATCAGCTGACCTGGGTAACCTCCCCGATTGCAACCGGCTTTGCCGACACCACCATCGAAACCCGCAGCATCAGCCTGGCCGCCAAGCTGAGCCAGCCGCTGGCCTGGGGCTTCAGCGCCTATGCCAAACAGGGTATCGCCTACACCCGCACCGAAGTGGAAGTTGTCGGCAACGCCACTCTCCTCGGTTTCAGCGGTCAGGTAAACGAGAGCGCAACCAAGAGCAAGGTACACCCCAATCTGGAAGTAGGTCTGGACTACGCCTTCAACGACCACTTCTCTGCCGGTATCGGTTACGAGCGCCAGTTCGACGCCCTGAGCCTGGGTGACGAGCACTACTCTCTGGATACCTTCAAGCTGGGTCTGCGCTACCACTTCTAAGTCGCGCCGCGTCAGTCACAATACAAAAGGGCCGCAGGTTTCAAACCTGCGGCCCTTTTTACTGCTCTTTTTCCGTGCCCTGCGCGTTAGCAGATCTGGTCTTTACCCAGCTGCTTGGCCTGATAGAGCGCCCGATCGGCGCGCACCATCAGGCTCTCCTTCTGCTCATCCTGCTGATACTCCGCCAGCCCGAAGCTCATGGTAGCGGGCGCGTGCGGGCAGATGGGCTCGCTCGCCATCAATGCCTGAAACTTGCTCGCCACCACCAGCGCATCCTCGCGGCCGGTGTTGGGCAACAACACCATAAACTCGTCACCGCCCCAGCGGGCCAGCAGATCGATCTCGCGGATATGGCGGCGCACCAGCGCCACTATGTTGATCAGGGTCTGATCCCCGGCGTTGTGGCCATAGCTGTCGTTGATCTGCTTGAAGTTGTCCACATCCATGGCGATCACCGTAAACGGCTGATGGAAGCGGCGCGCCCGCTCGCACTCCAGCTGCAACGCCCGCTCCAGCCGATAGCGGCTGGCGGCGCCAGTCAGGGCATCGGTCTCTGCCAGCAGACGGTTCTCCTCGGCTTTCTGTTGCAGCGCCTCGTTGAGTCGCACCAGCTCGGCGGTACGCTCGGCAACCTGCTGCTCCAGCGAGTGATTGCGCCGCTCCAGCTGCTCCAGCAACAGCTTGCTGGCGTGGATATCGCGATGGGCGCCGATCATCCGCGCCACAGACCCGTCGGGATTGCGCTCAATGATGCGGCCGCAATCCTCAATCCAGAGGTAACTGCCATCGCGGCAGCGGCAACGGTACTCGGCACGATACTCATGGGCGCTGCCGCTCAGACAGAGATCGAACTTCGCCATCACAGCCGCCAGATCGTCGGGGTGGATCACGTTCTCCCAGGTGAAGACGGTATTGCCGAGGGAGTGAGGCTCGTAACCCAGCATCCGGTACCAGCCAGGGTTGCGATAGACAAAACCGGTATTGGCATGCCAATCCCAGATGCCATCGCTGATCACCTCCAGAATGCCATGCACCACGGCCTCGCTGACATCCGAGATCCTGATCGTGTCACTGTCCTGCACCATAGCAGTTATCCTTGTTCTTCCGCCCCGCGCCACCACGGGGAATCGCGCTGTTGTCGTGAGGCGCTACCTTGGCATATTGCAACAGATCTGTCAGCCAGAACCCCACCGCACCTGCGTTTCCCCGGTTATCGGCCACTCACGGCGCAGGCTGAGTCAGGGTGGCCATAAGTGTGGCTCAAGTGCGCCCCATTTACCGGATTTAACTCACGATTCAGTCATTTGGGGGATGGAATAATCGGGCGGAGCAAGAGGGGTGACCAAGTGCAGCATATTGTGCCAACCCTCTCCCAGAGGGAGAGGGGATAAAACGGTACCGGAAATATGATCGCCAGCCACGTAGGTTCGATTAGCAAAGCGTAATCGGACAGCGGTAACGGCATTGTTCCCTTCTCCCGTTTATTAAAAAAGGAGGAGAAGGGTCGGGGATGAGGGGAAGGAAAAAAGAGATTTCGCGGTAAACGTTGGACTTCGCTACGCTCAACCACAACCTACACAATCGGTCGGTTGGTGCTGTGCCTGCGAAGCCCAACATATAAGATTGATGAGAAATGGCATTCATAAATTATTGAATGTAAGTAGCAGCCATAGCATCTCATAATAACAAATTACCACAATATATTTAAGACTCGAACATCCTCATAAAGTTAAACCTAGACTTTCCTTTGACTGGTCTCAAATCAACAACACTTCTATATAAAAGACTATTCTCAACCCCAATAGCATGTACGCTTTCATCATCAACAAAATAATTATACTGGGCTATCCCCTGATTACTGAATACTTCAGGAGACAAAGGATATGTCGCATATGGATTGTGAAATACATATAGCCCATCAACAATTTTTTCATGATACTCCCTCAGGTCTTGTGACCTCTTCTCCGGAGAACCATATTGATCTATAGACCAAACGGTGTCGACCTTACAGCCACTAAAAAAATTATGCTTCATAGCGCTTAACTTTCCCCATGTTGCAGTACAGGAGAAAATTACAGCACTAACATCTTTCATCCGATCATTAGTGAATAATCCCAGCTGAATCTCAGCACCATTCTCCTTCTCTATAAAACCAAGTTTTTTAACAGGAGGTCCTTTTGGGTAGTTACCTGGATTATCTAAATATTCATCCTCATCAACATAATGATCATACAGAACAGAGCATATTGGTCTCGTATATTGCAAGTTAAACCAAGGCTGCTCAAATGGAGCAGCAGCTATTACAAATGGCTTCCCTTTTACATGTTCGAGATTTTTATATTTATTAACATACAGTCGATATTTAGATAATATTGAGTTAGACAGTCTAACCATTGCTTCGTGATTTATTTTCTTGAACCTCTTGATGGACTCCATAGATTCTTTTGTAAAAGTTTTTTCCCACTCTTTTGCCTTGCCATCTGCAGAGTTAGAAACAACAGCTTCTACTATAAATTCACAATATCCTTTAGCTAAGTGGAAATCAGGAGATGGATTCTGCCACTTGATAGAGAACCCTAACTCCTTAAAAACTCTATATAAATATACTTCCCAAAATGTTGAGTTAAATGTTGTCTGGAACTCTTTAACTATTTTTCCATCTCGGTCTATAAATCCATCAGCCCATTGAGAGAATATTTGTCTCTCTAAATGATAAGCATCATGTAAAACTGACTTAAAATTAACATGCTGTTTTTCATCAGGAACAATTATCTTGAAAAAATCCATTTTTCCCTTCTCCATAAAAAACACACGGTAAAATCTAAAATTCCTAACTATAAACTGAAATCAATTATTCACCCCCAACCTCTCCGCCAATCCGGAATAACGCTCGGTCTTTTTCCGTACCGCTTGGGCCAGCAGGGCGCGATCGCCGTAGAGATCGAGCCGTGCCTTGGCGCGGGTAATGCCGGTATAGACCAGCTCGCGGGTCAGCAGCGGGCTGGGGCTGTCGGGCAGCACCAGCACGGTATGGGCAAACTCCGAACCCTGGGATTTGTGGATGGTCATGGCATAGACGGTCTCGTGGGGCGGCAGCCGACTGGGCAACAGGGCGCGCAAGGTGCCGTCCGGCTGCTCAAACCATACCTTCAACCGGCCAGTTTCATCGGGCAGGCAGAGCCCCATATCGCCGTTGTAGAGGCCGACGCCATGGTCGTTGCGCACCACCATCACCGGACGACCGGCATACCAGTCGCCATCGCGGGCAATCAGGCCAGCCCGTGACAGGGCCAGTTCGAGCCGCTCGTTAAGCCCCAGCACCCCGAACGGGCCGTCGCGCAGTGCGCAGAGGATCTGGAAGCTGTTGAATGCCTTGAATACGGCGGCAGGCGCTTCCCCCGTGCGGGCCGCCTTCAGATAGCTGCCGTAACCGGCTACCCCCTGGGCAATCAGGGCGTCGTAGGCCTCCCCCGCCCATGGGTGCAGGCTGATATCGGCGAATCCTGCGCCCCAGACTGATTCCACCGCCGTGGCATCGCCGCTATTGCAGGCGCGCGCCAGCTGGCCGATGCCGGAGTGCTGATCAAAGCGCCAGCTCTTGGCCAGCAAACAGAGGCTGTCGCGCACCGGTGCCCCCGCGGGCGAGCCCTGCAAGCGGTAGCCAGTCTGGCGGGAGAGCCAGTCCGCCTGCGCGGGGCTGATGCCCTGTTCGATAAAGCTGCAGATATCGCCGAGTACGGCCCCCGCCTCCACCGAGGCGAGCTGATCCTTGTCGCCGAGCAGGATCAGGCGGGCGTGACTTGGCAGTGCATCGAGCAGACGCGCCATCATCGGCAAATCGACCATGGAGGCCTCATCCACCACCAGCAAGTCGAGGTGCAGCGGGTTGCCCGCATGGTGGCGGAACTGACTGCGCCCCGGAATGACCCCGAGCAGCCGATGCAGAGTGCCCGCCTCGGTGGGGATCGCCTCGACCCACTCGGGGGGCAGATCGAGGGCCTGCAGGGCAGAGCCGATACTCTCGGTCAGGCGCGCCGCCGCCTTGCCGGTGGGGGCCACCAGCCGGATCGCCGGGGCCTTGCCCGCTTGCAGGCCGGTCTCCACCAGAATGGCGAGCAGTTTGGCGACCGTGGTGGTCTTGCCGGTGCCGGGGCCGCCGGAGATCACCGCAAAGGGGCGCGCTGCCGCGGTGGCAGCAGCCAGTTTCTGGCCGTTGCAGCAGAGCGCCTCGGGCACCAGCGTATCCAGCTTGCTCAAGTCGCTCGCCGCCTGGGCACTGGCCAGCAGCGCCTCGATGGCGGGCCAATCCACCTCGCTCGGGAACACCAGATCCAGATACTTCTCGATAAAGTGGCGGGTAGAGAAGTCGGGGGCGAGGCGGGCCTTGAGCAGCGCCGCGAACACCAGCCCGTAGTCGCGGGCAAACAGCCGCGACAGGGCGGGAGCAATCTCCGGCCATTCGGCTCGTTCACTCAAAGCGCGCAGATGGCGGGCTACCCCCAGTTCAAAATCGTGGTAACGGGTGAGATAGAGCCGACCGTGCCACAGCCGCAGCGGCCAGCGCGGGGCGAGCCCCTCATCCTGCTCGGTTCCAACCAAGGGACTAGCCGCAAACAGAGCGGGCCAGCGGGCAGGATCCGCCAGATCAGCCAACAGATCCCGGCTCTGCTGGGGATCCAGCCCGAACGGGCGCAGGGATCCGGCGATGAGCATCTCCAGCGGCAAACAGACATGGCCACGCCCCAGCTCGAAGCAGGCGAGCGCCGCCCCCAGCACCAGCTCGGGGCTGCCGCCAAGGTCGGCCACCAGCCGGGCAAATTGCAGATCCAGCTGGCGGATGCGGCCAGCCAGCGCCAGTGTTTTCAACCGTTCAACCATCATTGCGCTGGTCGCGGTGCTGATCATGGTGCCGCTCATGCCTCTACCTCGTTAAATGCTTGGGATCCCGCTGCTGGCAGCTCACTGCCTTCGCGAAACAACTTATCCAGCCCCAGCACCAGTTCACGGCTCGGGCGGGTATGGAAAATGCCCCCCTGCGGCATGCCGCGCAGGAACAGATAGAAAACGCCGCCAAAATGCTGCTCGAAGTCGTAGCCCGGCAGGCGCAGGGTGAGCAGCCGGTGCAGCGCCAACGAGTAGAGCTGGTATTGCAGGTCGTAGCGGTGCTCGGCCATCGCCCGCTCCAGCGCCGGACGGCTGTAATCGGCGGGGCTCATGCCGAGGTGGTTCGATTTGTAGTCGAGCAGATACCAGCGCCCCTGCCACTCGAACACCAGATCGATAAAGCCCTTGAGCATCCCCTGCACAGTGGCAAAGCTGAGCGGCTTGTTGCTCCGCGACAACGGGTCGTGCTGCTGGCATAGCGCAGTCAGCGCCGGGGCCGTCACCCGCCCCATGGGCAGGAAGAACTCCAGCTCCACCTGTTTGCGCTCGGGGGCCAGATCCCGCAGCCGCACCGGTTCGCCAAAGCCGGTATCGAGCGGGGTATTCAGCACCGCCTCCACCTGCTGTTGCAGCACGGGGGCCCAACTCTCGTCGAAGCCGTCTTGCAGCAACAAGCTGGCGATATGCTCTGCCAGCGGCTCGCCAGCGGCACTTTGAAAGTCGATGGTCTCGAACAGGCTGTGCAGCAGGGTGCCGGGGCGCGCCCCTTTCGGGAAGGTGAAGATGGAGGGTTGTAGCTCGTCCTCTTCGTGTACAACAGCCGCCTCGGCAACGACCTCCACATCGAAGCCGGGATTGGCAAGCACGCCCTTGCTGTGACCGTGGCCCTGCGCAGCCAGCCCGGAGTAGGAGCTGATCCACCAATCCCGTTCAAGGGAACCTGTAAAATGGCGCACCTGCGGCTCGCCCAACTGCTCCTCCTCTGGCGGCAGCGGGGCCGGACGGGTGAGCGAGGGCTCACCGACGGCCACTCCGGGCAGCGCCTGCGCCAGCTCGGTCAGCGCGGTCGCCAGCGTCTGTGCATCCCCCTCTTCGCCCTTTTGCAGCAGGTAGCCGATGGCGGTGTGGTGCAGGTCGGTCTTCTCCGACTTGCCCGCCCCCGCCCGCACCGGTGCCAACCCCAGCCAGGTGGCGTAGACGCCCCGGGTCAGCGCCACATAGAGCAGTCGCAAATCTTCGGCAAGGCGCTCCCTGTCCGCTTCGGCGAGCGACGAGTCGGCGCCGGTCAGATCGAGAATGGTGCGATTGCCCGCCTCATCCGCCTCGTGATAGAGCGGGGTCTCGGCGGTTCTGTGGCTGCAGATAAAGGGCAGGAACACCAGCGGGTACTCCAGCCCCTTGGATTTGTGGATGGTGACGATCTGCACCAGCTTGCGCTCGGATTCGAGGCGCAGTACCTGCTCCGCATCCTGCCCGTTGGGGCGGCTCACCGCCTCCCCCAACCAGCGCAGCAGGGCATATTCGCCATCCAGCTCGCTGCTCACCTGTTGCAGCAGCTCGCCAAGATGGAGGAAGTTGGTCAGCCGCCGCTCGCCATAGGGGCTCGCCAAAAGCGAAGAGGCGAGATTGCGCCGGTGCAGCAGGGCCCGCAGCATGGCCAGCACGCCACGGCGGTGCCAGATCTTGCGGTACTCCATAAACTCCTGCACCGCGCTCTCCCACGCCCGCTCGTCGCTGGCCAACCCATCGAGCGCCTTGGCATCGAGATCAAACAACCCGGTGGCGAGCGCCGCCCGCAGGCTGCGCTCCTCGCTCGGGTTCTGGCAGGCGTGCAAAATCAGCAAAATCTCCCGCGCCTCCACCTGTTCCAGCACGCTCTCGCGGTTTGACAGATAGACGGAGGCGATGGCGAGGCGCGCCAGCTCCTGCTGCACCAGCTTGCCCTCGGCGCCGGTGCGCACCAGCACGGCGATATCCCCGGCCTTCACCGCTTTGTCGCCGATCAGCGCCTTGCCCTCGCGGGCCAGGGTCAGCAGGCGGTGGATCTCGGCGGCGGTGGCGCGCGCCATCTTGCTCTGGTAATCCCCCCGATTGAAGGTGGGCTGGCCGCTCAGCTGCCAGCAGTGAAGCACAGGGGCAGTGGCGCCATCGAGCAGCAGCGCCTTGCTCTTGCCCTGTGCCTCCACCGGCAGGAAGGGGATATCCGCTTCGTAGATAAAGGGATCCTTGGCCCGCTCGAACAGGCCGTTGACCGCCCCCACCAACGCACTGCTGGAGCGCCAGTTGCGCCCGAGGGTGTAGTGGGCGCTCACATTTCGCCGCGCCTGAATGTAGGTAAAGATGTCGGCGCCGCGAAAGCCGTAGATGGCCTGCTTGGGGTCACCGATCATCAACAGCGCCGTGTCTGTGTGGCCGCCGTAAAGCCGATGGAAGATGCGGTACTGCTGGGGATCGGTATCCTGAAATTCATCGATCATCGCCACCCGGTAGGTGGCGCGAATCCGCTCGCAGAGCCGCTCGCCAAGGCTTGAGCCGAGCGCCCCGTCGAGATCTTTGAGCAGGTCATCGAACGAGAGCTGATGGGCCTGCCGCTTGCTGGCCTGCATCCGGCTACGCACTACTTTGGCCGCCCGTTGCAGGATGAGATCCCGAATACCGGGGCGGCTGGCCAGAAGCTCGTCGATCTGGCTGAACAGCGGCAGGGTCGGCACCGCTCCCCCCTTCTTGAGGTTCTCCTCCAGCACCGTCTGGCCAAAGCGCTCCAGCTCCTTGGGGATGGCGTAGCCACTGGCCTCGTCCTGCGCCCAGTCGGCTATCTTGGCAAGCCACCCTTCGTAGTTCTTGCCGGTGTAGCGGCTGATCTGGCCGTCGGTCTGGCGGCGGATCTCGTCCGTCTGCGCCAGCCACTCGCTCTTCACTGCCGCGATGCGGCTCATGGCCGCCTGATGGCGGGCGGCAAGGGTCTCATCCCCCAGCGCGGGGTGGATCTCCAGCTCGCTGTTGTCGAGCCAGCTGCCCATCTCCCGCAGCAGGGCGGCGGGGCTCGGCCAGAGCGCGCGCACCGCGCTGGCGAGGGCTTTATCCACCGGATAGAACTCGGATCGCCAGTAGTCGCTCACCGCCTGCAGCCTGAGCTGGCTGTCGTCGGTGAGAAATTCGGTTTCAAAGAGGGCACCCGACTCGAAGGCGTTCTGTTTCAGCATCCGCTGGCAGAAGCCGTGGATGGTAAAGACCGCCGCCTCGTCCATCTGCCGCTCGGCGGCCAGCAGGCGGCGGGCCGCCAGTTCGTGATCCGCCACCTCTGCCAGCAGTTGGGCCAGCAGGGCATCATTGCTATGGCCGCGCATAAAGGCGAGGCGCGCCTCGTGGATGCGACCGCGGATCCGCCCGCGCAGCTCGGCGGTGGCCGCTTCGGTAAAGGTCACCACCAAAATTTCGGTCACTGACAACGGCCGCTCGTGGGCGCTCGGCTGACCGGCATCGGCCCCCTCTTCAATGAGCGGGCCGTGGCCCAGCAGCAGGCGCAGGTAGAGGCCAGCGATGGTGTAGGTCTTGCCGGTACCGGCGGAGGCTTCGATCAGTCGTTCACCATGGAGGGGAAAACGCAGGGTATTGAGCGGGTTAGCCATTATTTCAGCTCCTCCAGGGTCTTGAGCAGCGGGGTCAGGTGTTCGCGGGCCAGCGCCTGCAACTGACCCAGCACCTCGTCATCGAGTTCGGGGAAGCAGCGGGCGACGTAAACGTCTTGCCCCTCCCCATTGATCATCCAGCCGCCGTTGAAACGGGTGAGGGCCGCCTTGTCGGCCGCCTCCGGCTTGTCGGGATCCTTCTCGATCGCCTTGAGCCAATCCCAGGCAGTGTTGGGGAAAAACGGCAGCGGCCGCTTCATCCCCTGCGCCCAACAGGCCACCAGCGCCGCCAGCTTGGGCCGCGCCTCGTCGGCAGAGAGCTTGGGCAGTCGCAGACTCTGTTTGGCATCGAACAGCAGGGTGTCGCCGGGGGCGCCACTCAATGAGAGGCAGAGGTGCTGGATCCAGCCCAGCAGCAGATCCTTGCCGTTGAAGCTGCCGGGTTTGACCACCAGCAAGCGCCCCTTCTGAGTGTCGATCCACCCTTGCAGCTGGCCCTGAGTGAGGGAGATATCGATCTCCACCGCCTGCTTTTCTGACTCATTGGCAGCAACCCATGGCCGCAGCCGATCCGCAAGCTTGCCCATCTCGGCATCCAGATCGTCCAGCAGCAGGCTGCCGAACCACCCTTGCGGCAGCAGGCCGGTGAGCTGCAACCGCTCGCGCCGCTCGGTACTTTCACCTTCCGCCAGATGGGCATCGAGCAGCAGATCTTTCAGCTGATAATGTTGCAGGCCATCCAGCTCGAACGGCTCGCTGTCCTCGATATTGGCTTCGTTCAGCTCAAACCACACCTTGAGACGGCGGTTGAGGAAATATTTGGTGGGCTGGCGATAGAAGCGCAGCAGCTCCGCCAGCTCCAGCCCCTGCTCCTTGCCCCATTCAGGTGGGAGAGGCAGCTCGCCGCTCTGGAAGTTGGCCGCGCCACGCACCGGATTGAGAGCGGGCAGCCAGTCGGCGGCATAGGTAAAGAGGCGTGAACCCGCCTCCGGGTAGAAGTAGTTGCGGCTGTAGGGGGTGAGCGGATGCGCCACCATCAGGTGGTTGAGCAGCCGCTTGCCGGAGGTTTCGTCGTCGAGATCCTCATCCCCCGCCAGCACAAAGCCCTGCCGCACATAGTCGATCAGCTCCGCCAGCAGCACCGACGGCACCTTGTCGCTGTTGTCCTGCGCGCTGAAGCCCTGATAGCTGATATAGAGCCCCTGCTGGGCACTCAGCAGCGCCTCGAGGAAGAGGTAGCGGTCATCATCGCGTCGGGAGCGATCCCCGCGCCGTGATGCTACCGCCATCAGGTCGAATCCCATGGGGGCCAGGGTACGCGGGTAGACGCCGTCGTTCATGCCGAGCAGGCAGACCTGCTTGAAGGGGATGGAGCGCATCGGCATCAGGGTGCAGAAGTTGACCTGACCGGCGAGGAAGCGCTGGCTGGATCGGGACTCCCCCAGCACGCTGCCGAGGTAATCCTGCAGCAGGTCGGCGGTAATGGGCTGCTCGAAGCGAGCCTCGCCGAGCCGGGTCTGCCACTCGACCAGCTGGCTGCGAATAAGCTGAAGCTGACGCTCTTCATCCTCGTCAGCCAGATAGAAGCGCTCCAGCAGCGCCAGCAGGCAGGCGTTCCAATCGGCCAGCGGCTGTGCCTGTTGCAGGCGGGGCAGGAATTCGGCCAGCGAATCGACGAACCAGGCGAGCTTGCCGAGCGCCAGCCCCTGCTGCCCCTCGATATCGGCATAGGGCAAAATGCCCGCCACCGGCTCGCCATCCCCCATGGCAAAGCCGAGCAGCATGCGGCGCAGGCCGAACAGCCAGCTGTTGCCGGACATGGGCGGCAGATCGAACCGGACAGGGTAACCGTCATCCAGCCCCCAGCGGATGCCGGTCTCCTGCACCCAGACCCGCAGCTGGTTGAACTCGTCGTCATCCAGCTCGAAACGGCGCAGCACGGCGGGCACCTCGAGAATGGCGAGCAGCTCCCCTGCCCCGAAGCGAGCGTTGGGCAGCCTGAGCAGGGCGAGGAAGCTTTGCAGCAGCGGGCTCTCCTGACTCGCCGCCCGATCCGATACCGCAAACGGGATCTGGCCCCGTGCACCAAACACCGCCTGAATATAGGGGCCGTAGCTGTTCACATCCGGCATCATCACCACCACATCTTTCGGGGTGAGGGCGGGATCCTGCTCGAACAGCGCCAGCAGCCGGTCGTGCAGCACCTCGAGTTCACGCATCGGGCCGTGGCAGGCGTGGATCTGCAGTGACCCATCCGCCGGATCGATGGGGCTCTTGTGGTGGCTGCTGTCGAGATCGAACTGACCGGCGCCCCGTTCGGCCAGCTCCAGCACATCCTTCTGGATGGCGCGCAGCAGGCTGACATTGCCCCTGGCGTCTACCTCGTCGATATCGACGAAGGCCTCGATTTGCGGCACCTCCAGCTCCATCAGCTGATGCAGGTAGTCGCGCCCCAGCTTGCCCATGGAGGCGAGCAGCGGGTTGGCGGGGCCCTGCAATGTCTCGATATCGGTGCCGGGTTTGAGCTTGTTCTCCAGCCGAGCCAGGGTCTTGCGATCCAGCAGATCCCCCCAGTAGTAGCGGCAGGGGTTGGTGACGAACAGGTGCACCTCCACCTCCGGCCGACTGCCGAGGGCCAGCAGCGCCTCCACATAGCGCGGCGGCAGCGCCGAAATGCCGAACACGAAGACCCGCTGCGGCAGCTTGCCCGGCAGATCGGCAGTACGCGCCAGCTCGTGGATAAACTCCTCGTAGAGGTTGGCGCGGTGGTAACCGCTCGGAGAGAGCGCCAGGGTGCGGGCCACCAGCTCGCGCCACAGCTCCGGCTGCCAATCCTGACCACTCACCCCGGCCAGCTCCTGACTCAATCCTTCCCCCTCTTCCCAGCGGGCGATCCAGTCCGGCCGGTAGACCAGATACTGGTCAAAGAGATCCGCCACCTTCTGGCAGAGCTGCCACAGCCGCACCTGCTCGGGATCCTTGGCAGGATCCTCCTCATCTCCCCCGCCCAGATAGGCGGCGAGCGGGGCAAAGGCGGGGCGATCCAGCAAGGCGGGCAGAATGGTCATCAGCTGCCAGCTCATGGAGCCCTTGTTGTAGGGGCTCTGGCGCGGTACATCCGCCAGCACCCGGGTGAACATCTCCCAGATAAAGCTGGCAGGCAGCGGAAAGTCGATATTGGCGGCGATGCCGAACGCTTTGGCCAGCTCCAGCTTGAGCCACTGGGCCATGCCCGGACTCTGCACCAGGATCTGCTCCCGATCGAAGGGGTGAGAGAGGGGGGCCTGCCGGATGCGGCTCACCAGCAGTTCTTTGAGCAGATCCAGCTGATTGGAGTGGTAGAGGGTAAACATGAGCAATTCCCGCCTGTGGATGAGAGGGGGCGAGGGAAAAGGCGAGCCATTTCCGTCACTTCACAAGAGAGGGAATTGTCGGGGATCGAGGGGGAAGATGCAAAAGGCTCTTGTGGCCAGCAGGCGGGCAAACCGCTGAATCATGAGGGGCGCCGCAGATTTGTGCCGTCACCTCACCTACCCGGAAAACGCAGACAGAAAAAAGCCGGTGCAGTTGCACCGGCCAAAAGGCATTGGAAAACTTTACTCTTCAAGGCATTACCAGTTTTTGCCGAGACGGGCATCCAGACTGAAAGCCCCTGCTCCGGCCGCCGCCAGCGCCAGGAAACCACCGGCAACGGAGACGTTCTTCATAAACATCAGCATCTGCATCTGTTCGGCAGGCTGATAGTGGAAAATAAAGGCAGCCATCAGGGTGAAACCGGCCAGCAGCACGGAGAGGCTGCGGGTAAAGAGACCCAGCACGACGGCAAGGCCACCGCCCAGCTCAAGCAGGATCACCAACGGCAACATAAAGCCGGGTACACCCATCGCTTCCATATAGCCCTGAGTACCGGCATAGCCGCCGATCTTGCTCCAGCCCGCCATTACGAACATCAGCGCCAGCAGTACACGACCCGCCAGCAGCGCTACATCTTTCATCTTGTCCATTTCATATTCCTCGTTTGTGTCACATCACCGCTGACTGCTTCAGGGTAGGTCAAATAACAGAGCTTGGCTGGCACTGGTCGCAACCAGCTCCCACCGGTATTCATCACGACTGAGTACCCCGTCGCCGGGTCGGGCAGCCAGACCGTTTGCGGTCAACTCCCCTGAAATCATCTGCAGGTAACCGTGTCGGCCAGCCAGTGCCCATTCGAGCGTCTCGCCCGGGGCCAGTTCCAGCCGCCATACGCGGGCCTGTTGGCGGATCCGCAGCGATCCCGCCTCGCCATCCGGTGACGCCACCAGCGTCATGCCCGGTCTGGACTCGATCTTTTTCTGCTGATATCCGGGTGGCGTGCCGAACTCGTTCGGCTCGATCCAGATCTGCAACAGGGAGAGAGGATCCGTCTGCGAGGGGTTGTACTCACTGTGGCGGATCCCGCTGCCTGCGCTCATCAGCTGGAAATCCCCTGCCGGGATCTGCTCGGCATGGCCGAGGCTGTCCTTGTGCTCTATGGTGCCTTGCAACACGCAGGTGAGGATCTCCATATTGGCGTGAGGGTGGGTGGCGAATCCGCCACCCGGCGCAACCAGATCCTGATTGATCACCCGCAGTACCGAGTGTCCCATCCACTCCGGGTCATAGTAGTGACCGAAGGAGAAACTGTGGCGCGCGTCCAGCCAGCCAAAGTTGGCCTTGCCCCGCGCTTCTGCGGCTCTCAATTGCATCATGGTCTGTTCCTCACCTACCGGGACGGTTGATTAACGCTGTTTGCCGCTACCGATACCGAACGGAATACGGTATTCGCTGCTCTGGTCAGCCAGGCTGACGGTCAGGTTGCCCTGGGTACGGCTCGGGATCCGCACCTGCTGGGTGCCTGTCAGATTGGCGTGGACTGATGCCAGCAGATCGCCAGACTCGTCACGCACTTCCAGCATCGGATTGGCTTTGCCATCCATTGCGGCAGTGGCGTTCCAGTTCACAAACAGCACGCCGGGCATGGCATTGAAGTCAGCCGGTACGGAAGCTTGGGCGAAACCAGTGGTCATCAGGCCTGCAACAGCCAGCATCTTGATTACGTTTTTCATGTTCATTCACTCTCTTGTTTTATATGTCATTGCCAAGGCCTTTTCGGCCAGAATCAATGCATCCATGCAAGAGGTTATTCAAATAGTGTGTTGTTCTTTCACCGACGTCAGACAGACCGATTTGGTGTGTCACAGTGCGGAACTACCCGCATATTTGGCCGCTCGACGTTCCTGCCTAAGCGTTGATTGAATATTAAAGTGACATGACCTAACTTGTTAGCGAGATAAACTGGCAAACATATTCAAAAAAATTGAAGGTGAGGAATGGCCAAGGAATCGAACAAGGAACGGGCGCTGACCCTGGAGGCAATCCGGGTGCTGGACGCCATCGACCGCCGTGGCAGCTTCGCGGCGGCGGCCGACGAGCTGGGCAAGGTGCCCTCGGCATTGAGCTATACGGTGCAAAAGCTGGAAGACGAACTGGATGCCATGCTGTTTGACCGCAGCGGCCACCGCACCAAATTTACCCCGGCGGGACGCATGCTGCTGGAGCGCGGCCGGGTGCTACTGGAGGCAGCCGAACATCTGGTGGGCGAGACCCGGGCGCTAGCCCGTGGCTGGGAGACCGACATCACCATCGCCGTTGATGCGCTGGTCCCGGTGCAGGCCCTCTACCCATTGGTGGAGAAGCTGGCCGAGCAGACCGATACCCGACTGCGGCTGCGGGCCGAGGTGCTGGCGGGTAGCTGGGAGTGTCTGGAAGATGGTCGCGCCGACCTGCTTATCTCCTCCATCAACCCGGACATCATGATGACCGGCATCAAGCATCAGGTGATCAAGGACGAGGTGATGCTCTACGTCGCCCATCCCGATCATCCGCTGCATCAGGAACCCGAACCCTTGGCCGACGAGACCCTGCGCCGCTACCGCGCCATCGCGGTCGCTGATACCGCCCTGCGCAAACCGGTACTTACCTACCGCCTGCTGGACAAGCAGCCGCGCCTCACTGTCAGCACCATGACGGAGAAACGGGATGCCCTGCTGGCAGGAATCGGGGTCGGCACCATGCCACAGAGCTGGATTGAGGAGGACATCCGGGCCGGACAGCTCAAGGTGATCAGCCCCGAATATCGCCATCAGTTGCAAGTAGTGCTGGCCTGGCGGCGAGACACCATGGGCAAGGCCAAAAGCTGGCTGGTGCGGGAGATACCAAAACTGTTTGCAGCTGGTGAGAAATGAGACCCAGTTAACAGAAATGTTAATTGCGTGCCTCACTTGACACCCAATATCTTTGCTGATTTCATAGCCGCCTCATTGAACCCATGGAAGCTGTAGAAAATGAAAAAGAGTTTGCTGGTAGCCCTCACCACCCTGCCCCTGTTTGCCAATGCCGGCCTGATGGATTCGCTGACCGACAGCGTCACCAGCAGCGTCAAGGATGCAGCTAATACCGCCGTATCAGGTGCAGTGGACAGCGCATCCAACGAAGCCATCAAGAAGGCACTGGATATCAAGGAAGGCGGCTCCAACAAGCAGGCTATTAAAGAGAAGCTGGGCGCTCCTGCCACCACCAAGACCGAATCCGGTCTGGAAGTGTGGACCTATGATCTGGATGCCCTGAACAAGGCCTCTCCGCTGCTGGCAGAAACCACCAAAACCCTGCTGAAAGATACCGACGCAGCCAAGAAAAACGTGGTCATCAAGTTCGAAGGCGAAACCGTCAAGAAAGTAGAGCTGACCGACAAGGCTCAGGGCTAAGTTCGCTCGTCCGGTGGAGTGGGCTGAACACCCGCATCGGCACAGATAGCAAGAGGGGGAGCACCGGGCTCCCCCTCTTTCATTATCGGTTTGTTACACCTTGAAGCGATGCACCAACGCCACCAACTGGCGATTGGACTCCAGCAGGGTGGCCGAACTCTGTTCGGTATTCTGACCGTTATCCACCAGCAGATTGACCATGTCGCGGATAGTGACCATGTTGCGGTTGATCTCTTCGGTCACTCGACTCTGCTCCTCTGCCGCAGTCGCAATCTGGGTACCCAGATCGTTGATCTGCACCACGGCATCCGCCATCTTGTCGAGCCCGCCGGTCACCTGCTCGGTATTCTCGGTCGCCGCCTGACAGCTCTGCTTGGTGTGCTCCATGGCCACCACGGCTTCGGCCACCCCCTGCGTCAACCGGGAGAGCATGCTCCCCACCTCGGCAGTGCTATTCTGGGTTCTCGCCGCCAGTGCGCGCACCTCATCAGCAACCACGGCAAAACCACGGCCCTGCTCACCGGCCCGCGCCGCCTCGATGGCCGCGTTGAGTGCCAACAGGTTGGTCTGGGCAGCAATATCGCCGATCACGCTGAGTACACTGCTGATCTGACGAGCATCTTCCTGCATCCCCAATACCTTGGTCGCAGCAAGATCCACTTCATCGATCAGCGCCGCCACACTGGCAGAGGCCTGACCCACTACCTGACGGGACTGAATCGCCTGACCATTGGCAGACTCGGTAAAGCTGGCGGAATCGCTCGCGTGGTGCGCCACACTGTCGGCAGTGGAGCTGAGCTCGGTCAGGGCTGTCACTATCTGATCGGTCTCGGCAGCATGCTCACCTAGAATACGTCTGGCCTGCCCCGTCTGCTGATCCAGCTGGGCCAATTCACGGGTAATCAACTCTGTGGTCTCGGTCACCTGCACCATCATTTGCTGCAGATAGGCGATAAAGCGGTTCACCGATTGGGCGATATGGTCCAACTCATCGCGCCCCTTGACCCGGATCCGGGCAGTCAGATCAGCATCTCCGGCCGAGAGCGCATCGATGTTCTGCTTGAGGGTGTCGAGTCGACTGCCCAGCTGCTTGATGGCCATCAACATCAGCGCAAACAGCAGCACCACTAGCGGTAGCTGGATCGCTGCCAGCGTCTTGAGCACCTCCTGACTGTCGTGGGTCAGGGTGCTGGTCGGCAGCGCCGCCGCCAACAGCCAGGGGGTTCCTTCGATGGGTTGCATCAGCAATGTCTGCTCTTCACCCAGATCCTGAAAGGTAGTGCGCTGCAACGCTGCGCCATTACCCGGCCCCAGCAGGCTGGCGATGGCGCTGGCAAAGGGATAGTCCCCGTGAGATGAGAGGTTGCCCAGCACCACATCCCCGCTCAAACGACCATTCTTGCTGAGGATCTTGCCGTCGGCCTCGACGATCATCACCTGACCACCGATCTCCTGCTCTTTTTTGGCGACCAGATCATTGAAGAAACCCAGCGTCACATCGATGGTGGACACCCCGTAGAGGGAGCCATCACGGTAGATCCCCATGGCGCAGTTGGTTCGCGGTTGCTGACTGGCACCGTCCTTGTAAGCCGCCGCCCAGACACACATGCCTTTCGCCGCCTGCTGCCCGGCTCTGTGCCAGGGCTGCTCGAAATAGTTGGGTGCCTCGGCCGAGTTCCAGTAGGTGTTGGGGATCAGCTGGTTGGCACCATCCCGATGAAAGAAGGTACTGAACTTGATGCGACCAGCTTCCCGCTGATCCGGCATCGGCCAGATGCCGCCACCAAACACCATGGCATTGCCATATTGATCGATCAGAGCAGGGAGAACAGCATCGATTTGCTCACTCGGCAGTTGGGCAACCAGCTGAGTGATACTGCGTGACTGGCTCTGCACCCCGTTGAGCTGATCGCGAATGTCGGTCGCAATCTCGCTGACCCGCAGCACCAGATTCTGCTCACCCGCCCGTTGCAGCTCGGGTTTGACCCATAACTGGATGCCGATTATGGTCAGCACACAGACCGCTACCATGAATCCCAGAAAAACGGCGGTATATCGCCCCTTGATTGTCCCCAGATCCCAACCCATACCCTCTCCTGTTTTCGGCCACTGCTAACTGCAGCTTGTTATATGAGCGGGCATTATCTTGCAATTCGCTCACGGCGCGTTTGCCATCGCTCACATAAGCGACAGTAAGATAAGGATTCGAGCGAAAATGGATCGATACGATCACAAAAAGGGTGGCCTCGGCCACCCTTGGGTTGATAACAGCTGGCGTTGTTACTGGTTCGCTTCGGCGAACTGCTTCATCGCTTCGGCGTGCTTGGTCATGCTGGCGGCACGCTCGTTGAGCTTCTTGATAAACTCCGCCTTCTTGGCAGGATCCTCGATGCGATCATAACGTTGCTGCAAGTTGGCCTGGATCTGCTCCGGGGTCATGTTCTGCATGCGGGCCATCTTGTCGTGGCGACCACCGTGGTGTTTGCCACCCATCATGCCGCCGCCGTCCATCGGGCAATCCACCATGGCACCGGGCTGGCCAGTGGGGGCTGCTTCACTGGCTGCATAGGCACCCAGCGGCAGGCCAAGGATCAGGGTAGCGGTCAGCAGGGTTTTGGTCAGCTTTTTCATGGTCTATCTCCTGTAGGGATGATTCTGGTTCGGCGCTCTTGCCTTGCCCTCAAGTAAACACCCTATCGGTGTCTGAACTTTGCCAGCATCGCCCTTTTTTGTAGCAGAGTGTGGCATCGTGCGGATCTGGCACACTTTGACACAAACCGCCGGGCGGATTTTCGTATACTCGTGCCAACGCCAAGCAGGGGAGGTATTCATGAACCAGGGCAACACCCACATTCTGGTGGTCGACGATCACAGCGAGATCCGCGATCTCTTGAAGCGCTTTCTGGAACAGCACGGCCTGCGGGTCAGCTGCGCCCGGGATGGCAAGGAGATGAAGCGGCTGCTGGAGGAGCGGGAGTTCGACCTGCTGGTGCTGGATCTGATGATGCCGGGTGAAGATGGCCTGACCCTCTGCCGCGAGCTGCGGGTCAAATCGAACCTGCCCATCATCATGCTGACTGCCATGGGGGAAGAGACCGACCGCATCATAGGGCTGGAGATGGGCGCCGATGACTATCTGGCCAAGCCCTTCAACCCGCGCGAGCTGCTGGCGCGCATCAAGGCGGTGATGCGCCGCACCCAGGCCGAGACCCAACCCGCCGCCGAAACCCTGACCCGGGATCTGCGCTTCGATCGCTGGTTGCTCGACGTCAATCGCCGGGAGCTGGTCGATGAGGATGGGGTGGGCCTGAGCCTCTCCACCGCCGAGTTCGATCTGCTCAAGGTGTTTCTGGAACGCCCGCAGCGAGTGCTGAGCCGGGATCAACTGCTGGACCTGGCCCGTGGCCGCGAGGCGGTAGCATTCGATCGCGCCATCGATACTCTGGTGAGCCGGCTGCGCCGCAAGCTGGAGCGGGATCCCAAGAATCCGGAGCTGATCAAGACCATCTGGGGTGGCGGCTATATGTTCTCCGCCGACGTGACGCAGGTTTAAGCAGTGGGCACCTTGCGACGACTGTGGGCGCGGATGTGGCCCAAGGGGCTGACCGGCCAGATCATTCTGGTGGCGCTGGCAGGGTTGATCCTGATCCAGCTGCTCAGCATCCAGATCTACCGCACGGATCGGGAGGAGGCGCTCGGCTTCGTCAACAGCCGCAACGCCATGCAGCGGATCATCTCTGTGGTCAGACTGCTCTCCCTCTCTCCCCCGTCCCTCTATGACGAGATCCTCAAAGCGAGCCGCAGCGAGACCCTGCTGCTGCGCCTCTCCGACGAACCGCTGCAACCGGATAACCGCAGCCCCCGCTTCGAGCAGCTGGTGCGCTCGCGCCTCAACTACCCCCCCGGCCTCACCGTCGAGATCAGTGCCGAGCTGAAAGAGGATACTCAGCGCAGCAAGGCGTGGGAACATCATGCCCGCATGATGCGGGATCGCAAGGGCCCTCCGCCGCCGCGGGATATGCGGCTCTATGGCTCCATCGAACTGCCGCAGGGGGGCTGGCTGCAGTTCAGCTCGCTGGTCGACAAGGAGGCTGGCAGCTGGTCGTGGCAGACCACCCTCAACCTGATGCTGGTCGCCAGTCTGGTGATCGGGCTGATGGTGCTGCTGTTTCGCCGTGCCACCCGCCCGCTCAAGCAGCTGGCAGGCAATGCGGAGCGGCTAGGACGGGGCGAGGATATCGAACCCTTGAAAGAGGAGGGGCCGACCGAGATCCGCGAATCGATTCAGGCCTTCAACCGGATGCACACCCGGCTCGACCGCTTCGTGCAGGACAGAACCCGGATGCTGGCGGCCATCTCCCACGATCTGCGCACCCCCATCACCAGCCTGCGGCTGCGCACCGAGTTTCTGGCCGATGGCGAGGACAAGGAGCGCATCCAGCAGACCCTGCAACAGATGGAGCAGATGCTGGCGGCCACCCTCAGCTTTGCCCGTGAGGAGGGGCAGCAGGAGGCCACTCGCGAGCTGGATCTGGTCAGCCTGCTGGTCAGCCTGTGCGATGACTATGCCGATACCGGCCAGCCGGTCACCTGTCTGGCGGAGGGCAAAGAGGTCTACGCCTGTCGGGCCAACACCCTGCGCCGGGTGCTGCAGAATCTGATCGGCAATGCCATCAAATATGCCGGCAGCGCCGAAGTGTCGCTTGAGCGGCGCAAGGAGGAGCTGTTGATCCGGGTCTGTGATAACGGGCCGGGGATCGATCCGGCGCGGCTCGAGGATGTGTTCAAGCCATTCGTGCGGCTCGATGAAGCGCGAAACACCGAGTCCGGCAGTGTCGGGTTGGGGCTCTCCATCGCCCGCACCCTGGTCCATCAGCACGGCGGCGAGCTGACCCTGCTCAATCGGCCACAGGGGGGACTGGAGGCGCGGATCAGCCTGCCGCTGTAAGTAGTTACTCTATCCGCCAGCCTTGTCATGGCGCCGTTTGCATCATGCAAACTTCATCATTTGAGCGCTTGTTCTTCGATCAGAAAGACGGTGATAATCGGTGACCACGGGACAGTATACGACAACGGATTGGAGCAAGGATGGCCTCTTCCAGGACAGGAGTCATAGTCAGTATCGGGTGGGGGCTCCTGCTGCTCGCCCTTGCCCTACCGGTCTGGGCCAAAGCCCCGGAAGAGCCGATCATCATTACCAACTCCAAAGCCTGGCAGCCCTTCTCCTATATCAATGAGTCGGGCCAGCCGGATGGCCTGCTGATAGATTTGTGGCGTGAATATGCCAGGGTCACCGGCCAGAAGATCGAGTTCAGGCTGGTCGACTGGCAAGGCTCCCTCGACCTGCTCCATGAGGGGAAAGCGGACGTTCACGCCGGACTGCTCTGGTCACCGGAGCGGGACAAACTGTTCGACTATGGCCGGCCTCTCGCCCAGCTCGACTCCCAACTCTTCTTCTCGAGCGAATTGCGCGGCACCGATGTACATTACTACCTGCTCCATGAAACGGTCGGAGTGGTAGCCGGTGGCTACGAGGAGTATTACGCCAGACGCTACTTCCCTGGTACCAGACTGCAAACCTTCGACGACAATGACACCCTGCTGGCGGCGGCCTTTCGGGGCGACATAAAGGCCTTTATCGCCGATCTGCAGGTCGCCAACTTCTACATCTATACCTCCGACGATCCCACCCGCTTTATTCCGGTTCGCCACCTCTATACCGACCAGATCCGCTTTGCAGTGAGAAAGGGCGACCTTGCCCTGTTAAACCGGCTGGAAGAGGGATTCGCCAAGTTAAAAGAGAGCGATCGGGAGCGGATCATCCGCAAATGGATGCATGTCGAAACCGTCTACCCCATCCATCTCGGTCCTTGGCTACTGTTTGCCGGAGTGTTAATCATGGTGGCCTACATAGTACAACTGCGCCGCGCCGTTGCCAGCCGCACCACCGAGTTGAGCCGCGCCAACGCCAGACTGGAGAAACAAGCCAGTACCGACCCCCTGACCGGCCTGCTCAACCGACGGGCATTCATGCCCGCCATGGAGCAACGACTGGCAAGCGGGGCTCCCTGTGCTCTGCTGCTGTTCGATGTGGATCACTTCAAGGAGACCAATGACCGCTTTGGTCATGGCATCGGGGATCTGTTGCTGGAAAAGCTGGCCACGACTGTGATCAACCTGTTGCCCGAAGAGGCTCTGCTGGCCCGCATCGGCGGCGAAGAGTTCTGCCTGCTGCTACCGCTGGCCACATTGGCAGAGACAGAAGAGTGGGCCGAGCGTATCTGCCTGGAGATCAACCGGCAAACCCTGCACACCAGCAGCGGCGAGATGACCCTCTCCATCAGCACCGGGGCAGTCTGGGTCGCCGCAGATAGGCAGGCTGATGCCGACCAGCTACTACGGCAGGCTGACGCCCTCATGTATCAGGCCAAGGGACGGGGGCGCAATACCTGGCAAGCCGCCCCCTATCAGGCATAGTCCCCTGACGGACGCGCAATAAAAACGGCCGCCATCGGAAGATGGCGGCCGCATGACTGGTTCCCTATCAGAAGTTGTAGGTCACGCCCAGGTTGTAGCGGCGACCATCCAGCACAGTGCCATAGCTGCTGTAATCCACCGTCTTGTCGAACAGGTTGTAGACCCCTGCGGTCAGATCCAGATGCTTGTTGGCCTTGTAGACCAGGCCCATGTCAAAGAAGGTATAGGAAGGGGTCCCCTCTGCCATCTTGACCCGGCTCAGGTACTCGGAGGTCTCGCCACGGAAGTTGACCCGTGACCAGAGGCTCAGCTGCTCGGTGGTCTGCCACTCTACGCTGCCGTTGAACATGTGGCGGGGCATCTGGTTGAGGGCATGACCCGCCAGCGGACCGCTCTTCTGTTCGGACTGGGTAAAGGTGTAGCTGGAGCTGACCGACCAATCCTCATTGATGGCCCAATCCATCATCCCCTCGACACCGCGCATGTTCGCCTTGTCGACGTTGACCCGATCACTGATGAAGTCATAGCTGTGACCATTGAGGGTACAGGCGGGATCGCTCTTGCTGGTGCAACGACGCACTTCGGATATCTTGTTCTTGAAGTCGGTGTTGAACAGGGTAACCCCGGCGTTGAAGCCCTGATGACCGTTCCACAGCAGGCCGATCTCTTCACTCACGCTGGTCTCGGGTTTGAGGTCCGGGTTACCGACCAGCATGCCATCCAGGCTGCCACCACCGGTGACCTGACCCCAGTTGGCCGCCGACATTCGCAAGTCAGGAGAGCGGTAACCGGTCGATACGCCTCCTTTCAGGGTCCAGCTATCATCCAGATGCCAAACGCCGTAGAGGCGCGGGCTCCAGTGAGAGCCGTAATTCTGATCCCGATCCATGCGGGCGCCACCGGTCAGGGCAAAGCTGTCAGTGAGTGACCACTCATCCTCGACAAACATCGCCCAACTCCAGCGGGTCAGCTGCTCGGCAGGGTTGGCCACTTTCAGGGTATTGCCCTGATCGTGCAGATCCTCATAGCGATACTGACCACCGACGCTCAGGTAGTGATCACCCAGAATAAACTGGGTATGGGTATCGGCGATGGTGTTGGTGAGCTCCATCTTGCGGCCGGGGTTGGTGTTGGTCTCCTGCTGCAGATAGCTGCTGGAAGAGCCGAAATCATACTGACCATCATGGGTCAGCGCATAGTTGGTGCGCTCGTAGCGGTTAAGGCTATCTTTCGCCTTGGCAGCCAGCGAATTGCCGGCCGTGCGATCCCGATCCTGCAGACTACGACTGGCTTCCAGATCGAAGCGGTTATGATCATCAGGCTTGAAGCTAAGCACCGCCGTGCCACTGCGAGTCTCCTGCTCGGCAAAACCCTGGATAAATTTGTCTTCACCACGATGGGCGAGCTGACCATTGAAACGCAGGCCCAACACGCCATCGATCAGTGAACCTGCGGTATAGGCATCGGTCTGGAAGCTGTTGCCGGCATCCTTGTTCTCCTGGAAGGTCGAATCCGCATGAACCGAGCCCTGCCAGGCCAGGCCGGTGGTCTTGCGGGTAATCACGTTAATCACGCCCCCCATGGCATCGGAACCATAACGGGATGACATGGGGCCACGGACGACCTCAATGCGCTCAATCGCCTGCAGTGGCGGCAACCAGCCCTGCTCGATACCCGGACCATCGCTGTTCGGGCGAGTGCCACGGCTATCCACCTTCTTGCCATCAACAAGCATCAGAGTGTATTTCGACCCCATACCGCGAATGCTGATATCACTGCTGCTGCCACCGCCAGTCACCACAACACCGGGCACATCCTTCAGGGCATCGGTCACATCGCGATATGCCCGCTTTTCCAGCTGCTCACGGGTAATCACGGAGATGGAGGCGGCAGAGTCTTCAATCTTCTGCTGGAAGCCGGAAGCGGTGACGACCATCACCTCTTGTTCGGCAGCATAGGCCTGGGTCGCAAGAAGGGAGCAGATCAACAAGGCAAGCTTGTTCGGTTTCACTGTTGTCATGTTTTAGCCTGAACGTTTTTAGTAGGAAGGTGGCGTATTCCCTTACTTCATTCGTTACAACGCCCTGGCATCCGGCCAGACGCAGTATTAGAAAAGGCTCATTTGAAAAGCACTTTATTAATCAGCCCGCATTGTAACGACCCCGCCTCGATCATTCAAACAACAATCATTATCATTTGATTCGTGTGGTATTCCTGCCGCAGAATCGCTAATTCTTGATAAGAGACTGTTTTAATGGAATAAATCCATAAGCAAAAAAGGGGATTACACAAACAAGTGGAAGCGATGGCGTACCGTTGCAAGATGGCCTGATTTAATCCTCAAGCTCTATCAGCTCGCAGCGGAACATCATCGCGGTGGGACGTCGGCAGCTCACCAGCAGACTAAAAGCACCATAGCCCAGTCGTCAGACTGGGCTATGTGTTGGTTCTGGTGTGCAAATATAGGGGAGGCTCTGGGCAAATCGCCCATAGCAAAAAGGCCTTCCCAATCGGGAAGGCCTTCAAATTAGTGGCGGAGCGGACGGGACTCGAACCCGCGACCCCCGGCGTGACA
>NZ_JBFODO010000019.1:0-14962 GCF_040908365.1 Aeromonas sp. R2-4 | reverse complement strand
CTACTTTCCCGCTGCCGCTCGACTTGCATGTGTTAGGCCTGCCGCCAGCGTTCAATCTGAGCCATGATCAAACTCTTCAATTTAAGTTTGGTTGCTTCGAAAAGCGGCTCAATGAATTGCTGAAATAAACTGTTCGACTTCTTATTGCTAAGAAATCGTCTTGGTCACTTCACCAGACATTGAAAATCAAAAATTGTTTTTGATGTTCGATGCTGTGAGTGCCCACACAGATTGCTTGATTCAAATTGTTAAAGAGCGTCACGCTTGTCGCGTTGAGGAAGCGCATATTACGCTTCTCACCTCGAAAGTCAAGCGATTGTTTTCGCTTTTCTTTCGGCGCCCACTTCGCTAGGAAGCTGGCTCAGCAGTTTGGCGTGTTCCGCCGTGCTGGTAGGGGCGCATTATAGGGAGCCGCGCCGGGATGACAAGAGGAAAACTGCAAAAAAATGGCACTTTTTACAGTTTTCCAGTTCAACCGTTGTTTTATTAAACAAAAGCCCCGCATCGGCGGGGCTGTTTCGGGCAGAAACCCTGAATTCACATCACGCTGCTACCTTTTTGACCAGAATTCGCGTGCAAAGCTGCGCACCTTTTCCCAATCGGTAAATTCAATGTCCTTACTGGTGTCTGTACTGCCACCGGTAATCTTCATGATCAGCTGGATGATGCGCGTCTGCCACCAGTTATAGCGGGAGTACTGCAGCGCACCGGCAAACACACCCAAGGTTTTCGGCTTCCAGGGAGAGAGGCGCAGGAACTTCTTCATATAGGCATTGGTTTGCGGCGTCTGCTTCTCTGGCTTGCGGGCCGTAAGGTTGACACAGAAGAAGGCCGCATTGGCCACCTCCAGCTGCTCCTGATGAGCGTGAATAAAGCTGAACAGGCTGGGGTGGAAGTTGCCATAACGAATGGAGGCGCCGATCAAGACCTTGGCATATTTGCTGAGGTTGCACATCGGCAAGGTGTGCAGGTCGTGCATCACCACTTCGCATCCCGGCATCTGCTCCAGCATGACATCGACTATTTTGCGGGTTTGGCCATCCCGAGAGGAATAAAGCACCAGAATCTTGTCCATAACAACCTCAACTACGCCAGAATGCAGGAGTAAACAGTACCAGAAGCGTGAAAATTTCCAATCGGCCAAACAACATAGCCAACACCAGTACCCACTGGGCCGCTGGCGAGATATTGCCGAAGTTGGCTGATACCTCTCCCAAACCCGGACCTACGTTGGTGAAAGCCGCAGCCACAGCGGTGAATGCGGTCACTTCGTTCAGCCCCGTCATCAGCAACAGCAGCATGAACATAAAGAAGAGAATAATATAGGTGGCGAAGTAGCCCCACACCGCCTCGACGATGCGCTCGGGCACCGCCCTATTCCCCAGCTTCAAGGTATAGATGGCTCTGGGGTGAACCAACCGCTTCAACTCGCGCATCCCCTGCATGAACAGGATCATGAAACGCATCACCTTGATGCCGCCGCCAGTACTGCCCGCGCAACAGCCGATAAAGGCGGAGAACATCAGCAGCATGGGCAGGAACGAGGGCCAGTCGGCATAGGTCGTGGTGCTGTAGCCGGTGGTGGTCCCCAGAGAGACCGCCTGGAAAAGACCGTGGTTGAGCGCCTCTTGCCAGGTGGCGTAATGTCCGTGGGTCAGCAAGGCGACAAAGCAGATCATCACCAGGGTCGCCTGGATGGCCAGAAACACCTTGAGTTCAGAATCGTAAAGGTAGCGACCGAGCCGCACCGGACGGTGAGAGAAGACGGTAAAGTGGAGCGCAAAGTTCACGCTGGCCAGCAGCAGGAACACCACGGTAATCAGGTTGATGACCGGACTGTTGAAGAAACCGATGCTGGCATCATGAGTGGAGAAGCCACCGACCGACAGAGTCGAGAACGAATGGCAGACCGCATCGAACAGCGTCATCCCGGCGAGCCAGTAGGCCAGCGCACAGAGCGCGGTCAGCAGCAGATAGATGAACCAGAGCGCCTTGGCCGTTTCGGCGATGCGCGGCGTCACCTTGGTATCCTTTACCGGCCCCGGGATCTCGGCACGATAGAGCTGCATGCCCCCGATACCCAGCAGTGGCAGAATGGCCACCGCCAGTACGATGATCCCCATCCCCCCCAGCCACTGCAGCAGCTGGCGGTAGAACAGAAACGCCTTGGGCAGATTATCGAGCCCGGTCAATACCGTTGCGCCAGTGGTGGTCAGGCCGGAAAAAGATTCGAAGAAGGCCTCCGAGACCGACATATCCGGCACATCGCTCATGATGAAGGGCACCGCCCCCACACTGCCCAGCACAGTCCAGAACAGCACCACAATCAGAAAGCCCTCTTTCGAACGCATCTCCTTCTTGTGATAGCGATTGGGAAACCAGAGCACCACGCCGAGCAGCAGGGCGATCAGAAAAGAGCTGACGAACTCGGCACCACCACCATCCCGATAGCCAAAGGCCACCAGTGCAGGCAACAGCATGGTCGAGCTGAACAGCGCAACCAGCAGGCCAACAATGCGAATAATGCTCAGAATGTGCATTACAGCTCCCTTTCCCCAATTAAAGAGCGATGGATTCTAGCCATCTAAGGGACTGAGGGATACCCGCCCATGAGTCCGGTCGGTCAATTCACGGTCCACCTGAGCCCAAACCGAGGACTCCCACGCCACCTGCAAGGTGACCTGCTGACCGTAATCGGCCGCCAGCAATTCGCCATTATGGCTGCTGATCAGCGACTCGACCGTCCCCATGTCACCGTAATCGCAGTGAATGAGAGAGGGAGTTCGTGGCACCTTGAGCAGGGTGGGCAGTTGCTTGAGGGCGGCACCGACGCCGCCTCCATAGGCTTTGACCAGTCCACCGGTGCCAAGCTGGATGCCGCCGTAGTAACGCACCACCACGGCGCAGATTTCACCGAGCCCCGACCCCATCAACTGGGCCAGGATCGGTTTGCCCGCGGTACCGGAAGGTTCGCCGTCATCGCTGAAGCCATAAACCTGACTATCTTGCGGCGCACCAGCCACAAAGGCCCAGCAGTGGTGGCGAGCGGCCGGATGTTGGCGCTTGATCTCGTTAACCCACCCCTTGGCCGCCTCGACGGTCGGGGTGTGGGCGATCAGGGTAATGAAGCGGCTCTTCTTTATCTCTTCGGTCAACTCCAGCGGGGCAGCCGGAATGGAGTACGCAGCAGCCATCAGAGTCCTGCTTGTCTGGTCATGTTCTCCACCCCGTTGGCGTGCAGCACCACGTTGTCTTCGATGCGGATGCCGCCGAACGGACGCAGCGCCTCCACCTTGTTCCAGTTGACCCGTTTGCCCTGTTCGCCCTGACGCAGCGGCTCCAGCAGGCTGTCGATGAAGTAGAGTCCCGGCTCGATGGTGAACACCTGATCCACCTCCATCACCCGGGTGCAACGCAGATAGGGGAACAGCTCGGGCGCCGCCAGGTGGGTGCCGCGCTCATCCTGCATGAAACCACCCGCATCGTGCACCTGCAAACCGAGGAAGTGGCCGAGGCCGTGAGGGAAGAACACATTGGTCACCCCGGTGTTGATCATCTCGTCTACCGACATATCCACCAGCTCGGTCGCTTGCAGCAGGCGCGCCAGCTTGTGATGCATCTGCAGGTGCAGCTCGCTGTAGCGACGACCCGGTTTGATCTCCTTGATGATCTCCTGCTGCTGCTCGTCGAGGGCTGCAATCAGATCGGCAAACTCGCCGCGCCGCCACGCCCAGGTGCGGGTGATGTCGGAGGCATAACCGTGAAAATCGACGCCGGCATCGATCAGGAAGGAGTGGCGCTCCGCATCCGGCACCCGCAAGGCAGACAAATGGGTGTAGTGAAGGATGGCCGCGTTGCGGTTGATGGCGACGATATTGCCGTAGGGCGCCTCATTGGCCCCCTGCCCGACCGCCTTCATGTAGGCCAGATTAATCTCGAACTCGCTCGCCCCCGCCATAAAGGAGTCCTTGGCGGCGATATGGCCGCGCACCCCGATCCGGTTCGCCTCACGCAGGCACTCCAGCTCGTAGGGGGTTTTGTAGGCGCGGTGATAGTGCAGGTAGTTGAGTACCGCCTCCGGATTGGGCTGGGTCAGCCCCAGCAGATCGGCCACTTCCAGATGCCCCCCCAGATAGGCCCACTCCTGCTTGTTGGCAGGTAGATGATCAGCCACCTGTTCCGGCCGGGTCAGGAAGCGGATATCGAAGAACTCGACCCAGAAAGCATTGGGCAGCTCCGCCACCTTGTGCCAGAAATCCACTGGACGATAGAACAGCAGGATTGGTTTGTTCACCCCGTCCACCAGCAGCCAGCAGTGGGGATTGTCCAGCACCGGCAACCAGGCCTTGAAGTGGGGGTTTACCTTGAACGGATAATCCTGATCATCGAGGAAGATGCGGTGAGTCTGGCCGGAGTGGATGGCCAATCCGCTGAGCCCCTGTTGTTGCAGAATGTCGCGGGTGCGCTGCTGCAAGGTATCGAGGTGCTGGGCAAAAAGTTGGCTGTAGCTGCTCATGGCGTCCTGCTCCGAGGTGAATGTGATTGCAGCATAACATCAAGCGCTTGGCGGCTCGACCCGTCAAGCTGCAGCTTCGTGAGGTAACGCATACGTTACAAACGTGTTTGTTATCAACACAAAACCAATCATTAACAAATCAAAAACAATTCAATACACTGCCGGTAGATACATGAAGTCAGGGATTACTCATGGACAACCTCTGCCTGTGGCAACCGGATCCGCTCGGGATGCAGCAATCCAACCTCTACCGTTTTATGGCGGAGGTGAACCGTTTCCACGGCTTGCAGTTGCAGAACTATCCGCAGCTTTATCAATGGTCGGTGGAGAAGACCACCCGTTTCTGGCCGCTGGTATGGCAGCACTGCGGCGTCAAGGGCGAGCTCGGCAACATAGTGGCGGAGAACCGTCAGGATATGCAGCGCACCCGCTGGTTCCCCGACAGCCGCCTCAACTTCGCCGAAAACCTGCTGCGCCGCCAGGACGAGAGCCCGGCCATCATCTCCCGCATCGAAGGGGGTCCAAGCCGTACTCTTAGCTGGGGTGAACTGAGTGAGCAGGTGGCACGGCTGGCTCAGTGGCTGCGTCATCAGGGGATTGGGCGTGGCGATGTGGTCGCCGCCTATCTGCCCAATATTCCGGAAACCGTGGTTGCCATGCTGGCAACCACCAGCCTCGGGGCGATCTGGACCTCCACCAGCCCCGACTTTGGCGAGGCCAGCGTGGTAGAGCGCTTCGGCCAGACCCGGCCGCGAGTGCTGTTTGCGGTGGATGGCTATCGCTACAACGGCAAAGCTATCGACATTCAACAGAAGGTCGCCAGCGTGGTGAGCCAGATCGGCAGCATAGAGCAGACGGTGATGATCCCCCTGCTCGGCAACCCGCTGCAGCTTGGTCATGACTGGCAGCAAGTGCTGGCGAGCCAGTCGGACGCCAGCCTCCAGTTCGAGCCCATGGCTTTCAACGACCCGCTCTACATCCTCTACTCCTCCGGCACCACCGGCAAACCCAAGTGCATCGTGCACGGCATCGGCGGCACCCTGCTGCAACACCTGAAAGAACACCAGCTGCACTGCGACATCAAACCGGGGGAGCGGATCTTCTACTTCACCACCTGCGGCTGGATGATGTGGAACTGGCTGGTGAGCGCCCTCGCCTCCGGCGCAACTCTGGTGCTCTACGATGGCTCGCCATTTTACCCGGACGGCAACGTGCTGTGGGATCTCGCCCGCGATGAGCAGGTCAGCTTGTTCGGCACTTCGGCCAAGTATCTCGATGCGTTGCACAAACAAGGCTATGCCCCTATCAAGACCCACGATTTGCCGCACTTGCGGCTGATCTGCAGCACCGGCTCTGTGCTGTCGCCGGAAGGATTCGACTACGTCTACCAGCAGATAAAGCAGGATGTGCAGCTCAGCTCCATCTCAGGCGGCACCGACATCTGCTCCTGCTTCGTCATCGGCAACCCGCTCAGCCCCGTCTATCGCGGCGAGAGCCAGGGGCGTGGCCTCGGTCTCGCGGTGCAGGTGTTCAACGAAGCGGGCCAGCCGGTGCAGGGGGAGAAGGGCGAACTGGTCTGTACCAAGCCGTTCCCGGCCCAACCCATTTACTTCTGGGGTGACGAGAATGGCGACAAGTACCACGCGGCCTACTTCGAGCGGTTCGACAACATCTGGTGCCACGGCGACTGGATCGAGCTGACCCCGACCGGCGGCATTCTGTTCTACGGCCGCTCCGACGCCACCCTCAACCCGGGCGGCGTGCGCATCGGCACCAGCGAGATCTACCGCTATGTCGAACAGCTCGACGAAGTGGAAGAGAGCATCGTCATCGGCCAGCAGTGGCAGCAGGACGAGCGGGTGGTGCTGTTCGTCAAGCTCAAGGCGGGTTGCAAGCTTGATGAGCCGCTGCGCGAGCGGATCCGCCAGCAAATAAAGCAACATTGCACCGCCCGCCACGTGCCCGCCCGCATCCTGCAGGTGGATGCCATCCCCCGCACCAAGTCCGGCAAGATCGTCGAACTGGCGGTTCGCGAAGTGGTACACAACCGGCCGGTCAACAATACCCATGCCCTCGCCGATCCCGAGGTGCTGAACCAGTATCGCAACCGGCCGGAACTGGCCAGTTGATAACAAACTCACATCCATCCGGGGCGCCACAAGGCGCCTCTCTTTCGCCTGTTTTGTGATGAAGAGCTTTTACTCGAGATCTGTTAAACAAATGTTTTAAATAGGTGTTGAAAATGTCTCCTTTTGGATCAATAGTGAGCCTCGCCCCCTGCTGGGGATTAAGGAGCACCACTCCCCACTGAGTGGGAACAAGGAGACACTCTCATGATCTACCAAGGCGAAACCCTGTCGGTCAGCTACCTCGAAAACGGCATCGCCGAGCTGAGGTTTGATGCCCCGGGTTCAGTCAACAAGCTGGATCGCGCTACCCTGCTCTCCCTGAGCGAAGCGATCGCCGCATTACAACAAGAACGTGAACTAAAAGGTCTGATCCTCACCTCTGGCAAAGACGCCTTTATCGTCGGAGCCGACATTACCGAATTCCTCGAACTGTTCGATCTGCCGCAGGACGATCTGCTCGGCTGGCTGAAAAAGGCCAACGACATCTTCAATGCCATCGAAGATCTGCCGGTTCCGACCCTCTCCGCCATCAAGGGACACGCTCTGGGCGGCGGCTGCGAGACCATTCTCTCCACCGACTTCCGTCTGGCTGACACCACAGCCAAAATCGGCCTGCCCGAGACCAAACTCGGCATCATGCCGGGCTTTGGCGGCACCGTCCGCCTGCCGCGGGTGATCGGCGCTGACAACGCACTGGAGTGGATCACCACCGGCAAGGATTACCGTGCCGATGACGCCCTCAAGGTGGGTGCCATCGATGCCGTGGTCGCCCCCGACGCGCTGCAGAGCGCTGCGCTGCAGATGATCAAAGACGCCATCGCGGGCAAGCTGGACTGGCAGAGCCGTCGCGCCGCCAAAAAAGCCCCGCTGCGCCTCTCCAAACTGGAAGCCATGATGAGCTTCACCACCGCCGCCGGCATGGTTGCCGCCGTGGCGGGCAAACACTATCCGGCGCCGATGACTGCGGTGAAAACCGTCGAAGCCGCCGCAGGTATGGGCCGTGACGAGGCGCTGGTCGTTGAAGCACAGGGCTTTATCAAGCTGGCCAAAACCGACGTGGCCAAGGCACTGGTCGGTATCTTCCTGAACGATCAGCACATCAAGGCACTGGCCAAGAAGGCTGCCAAGCAGGCGAGCAAGGCCACCAGCCACGCCGCCGTACTGGGTGCTGGCATCATGGGGGGCGGCATCGCCTACCAGTCTGCCAGCAAGGGCATTCCGGCGGTGATGAAGGACATCAACGAGAAGGCGCTAGCACTTGGCATGGGCGAAGCCACCAAGCTGCTCAACGGCCAGCTCGAAAAGGGTCGCATCGACGGCATCAAGATGGGTCAGGTGCTCTCTGCCATTACCCCGACCCTCAGCTATGACAACGTCAAGCATGTGGACGTCGTGGTCGAAGCCGTGGTTGAAAACCCGAAAGTGAAGGCTGCCGTACTGGGCGAAGTGGAAGGGATCATTGGCGAAGACGCAGTGCTCGCCAGCAACACCTCCACCATCCCAATCTCCCTGCTGGCCAAGGGGCTGAAGCGCCCGCAGAACTTCTGCGGTATGCACTTCTTCAACCCGGTGCACCGCATGCCACTGGTGGAGATCATCCGCGGCGAGCAAACCTCCGATGAAACCATCAACCGCGTGGTGGCCTATGCCGCCGCCATGGGCAAGTCCCCGGTGGTGGTCAACGACTGCCCGGGCTTCTTCGTCAACCGCGTGCTGTTCCCCTACT
The DNA here is from genome assembly GCF_040908365.1 of Aeromonas sp. R2-4. Classification (NCBI taxonomy): domain Bacteria; kingdom Pseudomonadati; phylum Pseudomonadota; class Gammaproteobacteria; order Aeromonadales; family Aeromonadaceae; genus Aeromonas; species Aeromonas sp. R2-4. Next base: position 6,591 of record NZ_JBFODO010000019.1, on the reverse strand, counting down.
TCTTCGGCTTCAACAAACTGGTTGCCGATGGCGCCGACTTTGCCGCCGTCGACAAGGTAATGGAGAAGGAGTTTGGCTGGCCCATGGGCCCCGCCTATCTGCTGGATGTGGTCGGCATCGACACCGGTCACCATGCCGGTGACGTGATGGCGCAAGGCTTCCCGGCGCGGATGAGCAAGGAAGGCCGCACCGCCATCGACGTGATGTACGAAGTGAACCGCTTCGGTCAGAAGAACGGCAAGGGCTTCTACGCCTACGAGCAGGACAAGAAGGGCAAGCCGAAGAAGGTGGCTGACGCAGCCAGCTACGAGCTGCTGGCCCCCATCGCCAAGCCGAAACAGGATTTCGACAAGGAAGCCATCATCGCCCGCATGATGATCCCGATGATCAACGAGGTGGTGCTCTGTCTGGAAGAGGGCATTGTCGCCACGCCAGCCGAAGCCGACATCGCACTGGTCTACGGTCTGGGCTTCCCTCCCTTCCGCGGCGGCGTGTTCCGCTATCTGGACACTATCGGTCTGGATCGCTACGTGGCCATGGCCGACCAGTATGCCGACTTGGGCCCGCTCTACCGCGTCAGCGACCGCTTACGCGAGATGGCCGCCCAGGGCAAAACCTTCTACTGATTGCGGAAAGGAGATCCATTCATGAAAGACGTAGTCATTGTCGACTGTATCCGGACCCCGATGGGCCGGTCCAAGGGCGGCGCCTTCCGCAACGTGCGTGCAGAAGATCTGTCCGCGCACCTGATGAAATCCATCCTGCTGCGCAACCCCAACCTCGACCCGAACGAGATCGAGGATATCTACTGGGGCTGCGTGCAGCAGACCCTGGAGCAGGGCTTCAACATCGCCCGCAACGCCGCGCTGCTGGCCGGCATTCCGAAGCAGGTAGGGGCGGTTACCGTCAACCGCCTGTGTGGCTCCTCCATGCAGGCGCTGCACGACGCCTCCCGCGCCATTCAGGTAGGTGATGGGGATATCTTCATCATCGGCGGCGTCGAGCACATGGGTCACGTACCGATGAGCCACGGCGTCGACTTCCACCCCGGCATGGCCAAGTCGGTGGCGAAAGCCTCCGGCATGATGGGACTGACCGCCGAGATGCTCGGCAAGCTGCACGGCATCAGCCGCCAGCAGCAGGACGAGTTTGCCGCCCGCTCCCATCGCCGTGCCCACGCGGCAACCGTGGAAGGACGTTTTGCCAAGGAGATCGTCGGGCTGGAAGGCCATGACGCCAGCGGCGCCCGCTTCTTCTACGACTACGACGAGGTGATCCGCCCGGAGACCACGGTAGAAACCCTGAGCCAGCTGCGCCCGGTGTTTGATCCGGTCAACGGCACCGTCACCGCCGGCAGCTCCTCGGCCCTGTCCGATGGCGCCGCCGCCATGCTGGTGATGAGCGCGGATCGCGCCAAGGCCCTCGGCCTCACGCCGCGCGCCAGGGTACGTGCCATGGCCATCGCTGGCTGTGACGCCGCCATCATGGGTTACGGCCCGGTGCCGGCAACCCAGAAGGCGCTCAAACGTGCCGGGCTGACTGTCGGTGATATCGACCTGTTCGAGCTGAACGAGGCGTTTGCCGCCCAGTCCCTGCCCTGCGTGAAGGATCTGGGTCTGCAGGATCTGGTGGACGAGAAGGTAAACCTGAACGGTGGCGCTATTGCGCTGGGTCACCCCCTCGGCTGCTCCGGCGCCCGCATCTCCACCACCCTCATCAATCTGATGGAGGAGAAGGATGCCACCCTGGGGGTTGCCACCATGTGTATCGGTCTGGGCCAGGGCATCGCCACCGTGTTTGAACGGGTGTGATAACCAGCCGGATCGACCAGATGCACTACTGAGAGTTGTCCCTTTTCGGGGCCAGTCTGACTGGCCCCTTTTCAAGTCTGTGACGATCGCCACACGGGGTGCTCGTCAGTGGTCAGAAGCTGTCTGTTGGCCGTCCCGTTTGGGTCGGCCTTTTTTCGTTTTAATCTTATCAATAGGCTGTTATTGCCTTAAACCTCACATTAGATAGGGGGCTTGCTTGCTTTTTACTCCCCCGACAGGTTCAATCTGCACAAAAAAATGGGTGGATGCACATACATATGTCAATGAGCAAACAACTGCTGATCGTCGATGACGACCAAGAGATCCGCGAGCTGCTCAATGAGTACCTGACCCGGGCGGGCTTTCAGGTATTGACGGCGGCGGAGGGCAACGAGATGCGTCAGCAACTCGCCCAGCACAGCCCGGACCTGATTATTCTGGACATCATGATGCCCGGCGAGGACGGTTTTACCCTCTGCCAGCAGATCCGTCGTGACTCCCAGGTGCCCATCATCATGCTGACCGCCGCCTCCGACGAAGCGGATCGGGTGATCGGTCTGGAACTGGGCGCCGACGACTATATCGCCAAGCCGTTCAGCCCCCGTGAACTGCAGGCCCGCATCAAGGCGCTGCTGCGCCGCGCCGAATTCCGCCAGCCGGAAAAAGAGAAAGAGCCGAGCCGCCGCCTGCGTTTTGCCGAGTGGACCCTCGACACTCTGAGCCACCAGCTGACCCATGACGATGGCAGCCTGCTGGATCTCTCCGGTAGCGACGCCATGCTGCTCGGCATGTTCCTGCAACAGCCCGGCGTGGTGCTGGATCGGGACACCATCTCGGATGCCACCCGCGGCCGCGAAAGCCTGCCGATGGAGCGCGGCATCGACGTACAGATCAGCCGTCTGCGCCAGAAGCTGGGCGACAACGGCAAGAGCCCGCGCATCATCAAAACCATCCGCGGTAGCGGCTACATGCTGATCGCCGAGGTGCACGAGCTGCCATGAGCAACAAGTGGTCCTGGGGGGCGCTGGTGCCCCGCTCCCTGTTGTCACGGATGATCCTGCTGCTGTTGCTGGCCATCCTGCTCTCCCAGACCATTCTGACCGGCATCTGGATGCAGCAGATCCAGAAGCGGGAACTGGAGGGGATGCTCAGCACCACCCGCAACCTCGCCATGTCTGCCGCCTCCACCGTCAACTTCTTCAAATCCCTGCCGCTGCAGTATCGCCATATCGCGCTGGACCAGTTGCGCAACATGGGGGGCAGCCGCTTCTTCGTCTCGCTCAACGAGGAAGAGATCCACATCAACGCCATCCCCGACAGCGAGCGCAAGACGCAGGTGCTGGAGGAGGTTCAGGGAGTGCTGACCCGCAAGCTCTCCGACGCCATGGCGATCAAGGTTGACTTCTCCCGCCCCGACGACCTTCACGTCTTCAACAACGACACCTTGCTGGCGGATCTCCCCTCCTCCTGGGCCCGCTACACACTGTCGCTGGAGCCGCTCAATCCGCCGGTGCTGGTGACCCAGATCGAGATTGAAAAGGGGGAGTGGCTCTATCTGGCGGCCCTGCTGCCCGCTCCCTACATGACGCTGGATGACACCGTCATGCCAAGCAACCAGGTGCGTTTCATCGCCCTGATGACGGTGTTCCTCTGCTTCTTCACCTTTATGCTGGTGCGCTGGCAGACCCGCCCGCTACGCCGTCTCGCCAAGGCGGCGGTGAATCTGGGCAAAGATATCGACCAACCTTCGCTCAAGGAGGAAGGAGCATCGGAAATCGTGGCGGCGACCCGCGCCTTCAACATCATGCAGCACCGCATTCGTCGTTATATCGACGATAGAGAGCGGCTGTTCAGCTCCATCTCCCACGACCTCAAGACCCCCATCACCCGGCTGCGGCTGCGGGTCGAACTGCTCGATGACGAGGTGCAAATCGCCAAGTTCAACAAGGATCTCGACGAGCTGGAGCTGATGGTGAAAGGGGCGCTGCAGACGGTCAAAGAGACCGACATTCACGAGAATATCGAGGAGATCGACATCAACGCCCTGCTTGAGCAGATGGCGGAGTCGATGAACCTGCACGACGAGCGGCTGACCATCGAAGGGCACTGCAAGTGGCCCTATCGCGGCAAGCTGCTGGCGCTCAAGCGCTGCATCGGCAATCTGGTGGACAACGGCATCAAATATGGCCAGCGGGTGCGCATCATCATCATGGATGACGAGGAGATGCTGATCCTCTTCATCATGGATGAGGGCCCCGGCCTGCCGGACGATCAGTTCGAGCGCATCTTCGAACCCTATTACCGGCTCAGCACGGATCAGGCCGGCACCGGCCTCGGCCTAGGCATCGCCCGCAACATTGCCCACGCCCACGGCGGCGATCTGGTGCTGGAAAATCGTCCGCAAGGTGGCCTGCAGGCCACGCTCTCCCTACCAAGGCAGTAACCTTATGAAGTGGTTGTCTTTTTCTGTCATCGCCCTGCTCTCTGCTCCCGTTGCCGCCTCCCAGGTGGAGGTGCTGCACTGGTGGACATCCGGCGGCGAAGCGAAAGCGGTCGAAGTGCTCAAATCCGAGTGGACCAAACAGGGCAACCAGTGGAACGACTTTGCAGTGCAGGGCGGCGGCGGCAAGAGTGCCATGACGGTATTGAAGAGCCGGGCACTGGCCGCCAACCCGCCAGAAGCGGCCCACCTCAAGGGCTACGAGCTCAAGGAGTGGGCCGGGCTCGGCTTCCTGCGCGATCTCACCCCCATGGCCGAACACCTCGGCTGGTACGGTCAGATGCCGCCCATGGTGCGTGCCACCCTCAGCCAGAATGGCGCCCTGATGGCGGTGCCCACCGGTATCCACCGGGTCAACTGGCTGTGGCTCAACCGCAAGGTGTTCGAGCGCAACAAGCTGACTCCGCCCACCGACTGGGCCCAGTTTGTCATCGTCGCCGACCAGCTTAAAAAACGGGGCATCACTCCGCTCGCCATCGGCAACGAGCCCTGGCAGCTGGCAGTGTTGTTTGAAACGGTGGCGCTCGGTGAGGGGGGTAAAGAATTCTATCGCAAGGCGTTCCTCGAGCAGGACAGCGCCACCCTGACCGGCCCCGACATGGTGCGGGTGTTGACCCGCTTCCAGCAGCTGCGCGCCTACGTGCCGCAAAAATACGCCGGTCTGAAGTGGCATCAGGCCACCAATCTGCTGGAGAGCGGTGGCGCCGCCATGCAGGTGATGGGGGACTGGGTGAAGGGGGAGCTGAGCGCGGGCAACTACCGGCCGGGTGAGGATATCGCCTGTCTGCCGAGCCCGGGCAGCGCCGGACTGTTCAGCTACAACCTCGACTCCATCGCCATGTTCAAACAGCGGGATCCGGCCCAGTTGCAGGCGCAGGGGGATCTGGCCCAGCTGCTGATGACGCCACAATTCCAGGAGGAGTTCAATCGGGTGAAGGGGTCTATTCCGGCGCTGACCAATCCCGACATGAGCAAGTTCGACCGCTGCGCCGTCCGCTCCTATCAGGATTTCCTGCTGGCGGAAAAGCAGGACAACCTGCTGCCCAGCATGGCGGAAGGGATGGCGACGCCGACCAATATGCGGCAGGCGATCCTCGATGTGCTGAGCAACTTCTTCAACGACCCCAAGGCCAACCCGGAGCAGACGGCGCTGCATCTGGAACGGGCGATGCGCTCGACCCGCTGATCCGGGCACATTGCCAAACGGCAGAAATGACAAAGGCGGAATTGCTCCGCCTTTGTTGTTGAATCGTCATCCGATTCAGGATTGATCGTTCTCGTCCTCATCCTCGTCATAGTAATCGCTGAGCTCGATCCAGAGCCCCAACCCGACCATCACCATGGAGCCGAACCAGGTACCGGTATTCCCGATCGGGCTACCCATCACTATCATGGCGAAGGACAAGAACCCCATGCCTGCATAGGCTTGTAATCTGCCGTAGGAGACCTGCATATTCACCTCCTTGTTGAATATGGTTCAATTTTTATATTACTCGTCCGGCGCAAGCTGGATAGGGCCGAATAACATTTCGGTTACATATGCTGGTTAATGGGGCGTTTGTTTGATTATTTTTTAGCCCTGAGTATCATTGGCAGCCGAATAGGTTGAAGGTTGATAATAGATGAGTGATTTATTCTGCGACGCAACTCATGAGTTGGACGCAATCGGGCTTCGTTGCCCGGAACCCGTTATGATGGTTCGCAAGAAAGTGCGGCTGATGGCGGATGGCGAGACCCTGCTGGTCAGCGCCGATGATCCTTCAACCACCCGCGACATCCCCAGTTTCTGCCGCTTTATGGATCACACCCTGGTCGCCAGCGAGACAGAGCAGGCCCCCTACCGCTACCTGATCCGCAAGGGTCAATAAGCCCCCGTACCGGAGCACTCCATGACAACCATTACCCGAATCGGCACCACCCAGCGTTGGTCTGACGTGGTCATCCACAATGGCACCCTCTACGTGGTGGAAGTGCCCGTCAGCGAAGAGGCCGACATCCACCAGCAGACCCGCGAAGTGCTGGCGAGCCTGCAACGCCTGCTGGAAGCCAACGGCTCCGGCGTAGACAAAATTCTGATGGCCAATATCTATCTCAAAGACATTGGTGACATCGCGGCCTTCAACGAGCAGTGGGATGCCTGGATTCCGGCTGGCACCGCCCCCGTGCGCGCCTGTGTACAAGCCCGCTTAGCCCATGAAGGCTACAAGGTGGAAGTGCAGCTGACTGCGGCAGTCTAAGAGGCGCTTATCCCCCTCATCCCCGCCCCTTCTCCCACGAGGG